>DATFWU010000104.1:0-13529 GCA_035259005.1 Candidatus Eiseniibacteriota bacterium | reverse complement strand
TCCGACGGCGGCTTCGGGAACCTGGAAGCACAAGCAGCTCGGCAACGTGAAGAGCCAGGAAGTGTTGCCGCTGGCGCTCTGGTCCATTCTCGGCGCCTTCGCCTCCGCCACCGTGGCCACTCGCCTGCCGAGCCACACCCTGCGGGTGGGGTTCGCCGTGTTTCTCTTCGCCGTCGGGGCCAAGCTCGCGTTCACCCAGATGACGCGGCCGGCGAAGACAACCTCATGAAGAAGTCGGCTCCGCCCACGACCGTCCGCGATCCGAACCTCGACTCCGTCGCGGTCGGTCTGATGGCGCTCGTCGTCTATCTTCTGATGACGCCGAGCGTGTCGGGCGACAAGGACGCGAGCGAGTTCACGCTCGTCCTGGCGACGCGGGGGGTCGCGCACCCCACGGGCTATCCGCTCTACACACTGCTTGGAAGCTTGTTCGTCCATGCCGTGCACGCGCTGGGCGCCACGTGGTCCTTCGCGGCCAACGCCTGGAGCGCACTCGGCGGTGCGTTCGCCCTGGGGTTTCTCCATGCGCTGATCGCACGCCTCCTGCCCGTCGTCACAGCGGCGCCGGCGCGACGCTGGATCCCGCTGGCAGCGCTCGCGCCTCTCTTCCTGAATCCGATCTGGACGGTGGAGACGACGCTGGCCGAGGTTTATAGCTGGCACGTGGCCTGGGCCTGCGGGCTCGGCTGCGTGTTCGTCTCCACTGTGCGGCGCCTGTTGCGCGGGGAATCGGAGGCACGATCGCTGGCGCGGCGCGGCGTGTTGTGGGGATTCCTCTGTGGCGTCGGCCTCTCGCATCACGCCACGTCGGTGCTCGTGATCGTGCCGCTCTCGGCCGGACTGCTCCTCGCCCTCGCGCGCGCCAAGCAGCTTCGCGCTCCGACGATCCTCCTGGCCTTCGGCGCTACGCTCGTGCCGCTTCTCTCGTACTTCTGGATCGTGTGGCGCGTCTATCACCCCGGCGAATCCTTCATCTGGCCATCGCTCGAAGCGACGCCGCAGTCGATCCTCCGCCATCTGACAGGGGGCGCTTACACCGTCTACCTCGGGTGGTTCGCGCCCTCCCACATTCAGCAGGCGTTCTTGAGGATGTACGTCTATCCGTTCCTCTTCCCGGCGCTCGCGCTTGCCTTGGTCGCCGCCTGGCGAGCGAGGTCGCTCGAAGACCGCGTGGCGCGCTGGAGCCTGGCTGCTTCGGCCGTCCTGGGCACGGGCTACGCATTCGCCTACGGCGTTTCCGATCCCAGCTCGTATTTCCTGGCGCCGCTCCTCTTCGCGCTCGCGACGGCCGCCGTGCTGCTTTCCATTCCTGCACCGCGCATCGGGTCCATCGCGGCCGCGCTTCTCGTCCTCACCTCGGCATGGCTCTCCATCGATTGGACGAGGATCGACGTCGAGCGCAAGCGCCAGTACATCGGCTTCAACGGCATGCTGCACGACATGTGGACTTCGATTCCCTTCGACTCGGCGCTTGTCTTCTGGCGCGACGACATGTACGTGCGCCTGCGCGAATTCCAAGTTTTTCGCGGGGAGAAGCCGAACCTCGAGGTCATTCATCCAGCCAATCTCACGCACCACGGGGGTCGCGCACGCTTCGAGGCCGAGCACGGCTTCGATCCCCTGGCGGGATTGAACCTGAATGTTCCCGCCGTGGGCGCGCCCGGTCGCCAGACGGCGATCGACCGTCTCTATGACGAAATGGAACACAATATCAACCGGCGCACGAGCCTGCCCGTGATCCACTTCGATCCCGTGATTCCGACCGTGCGGCTCCTGAAGAAGAGCGGTGCGACCGCCGATTCCGCGGCTTCCGGGGCTCCCGTCCCGCCTCGCTAGCGAGTTTGGCTCGAGCGAACTCGGTAACGCGGCGTTCGCCCCGTTTTAACCGCGATTTGGACCGCGTTCTGCTTGTCCGAGTGACGGCACGCTGGTATGCTTTCGACCGCATTTGCAATCGGTTCCATCGGTCGTAAGCGTCGCCCCCGGCGCTTCCCCCGTCCGGACTCGCCCGGGTCCGGTTACCGACCCGCAGGGGATCGTCGCCCACCGTTTCATCCTCGTGGCGGCGAAACGCGGTCCGGAGTCGTTCGGGCTAGGGATGTTTCCACCTCTCCACGCAACCCTGCAGAGGAGACGCACCTCATGAAGAAGACGGCCACTACTCTGGCGGCACTCGCTGTCGTCTGTGTCATGGCGTGTCCCGCCTTCGCTGCCAACGCCGTTCGCATCAGCCAGATCTACGGCGGCGGCGGAAACTCGGGCGCCACGTACTCGAACGACTACATCGAGCTCTACAACAACTCCGGGGTGTCGATCGATATCAGCGGCTGGTCGCTGCAGTACGGATCGGCTACGGGTACCATCGATCTCGGCACCTGCGTGAACTGCCTCACGGTGTTCCCGCAGGGATCCTGCATCGGACCGAACGGCTACTACTTGATCCAGCTCGCGGCCGGTGCCAACACCTTGCTTCCGGCTCTACCGGTCACCCCCGATCTCGTGGTCCCGCAGGCGACCGCCAACAATCTGAGCGCCACCTCGGGCAAGATCGCTCTTCGCAACAGCAACGTCACGGGGCCCTGCGCGAGCCCGGTCGTGGACCTCGTCGGATACGGCACGGCCAACTGCCAGGAGGGCGGCGGCACCGCGGGCGGCCTGAGCAACTCGTCGATGGCGGTTCGCAACGGCTCTCCCCCTGGCTCGCAGGACACGGACAACAACAACCTCGACTTCACGGTCGTGGCCAGTGCGGTGCCTCACAACTCGCATACGCCCGGCCTGCCGCCTCCGGATTGCAACCCGGTTCCGGCGAAGAACATGACCTGGGGCAGCGCCAAGGCGATCTACCGCTAGTCGCTCTCCCTCGCTGAAAACGAGAGGCCCGGCGCGTGGGCGCCGGGCCTCTTTGTTTGTCGTGGTGAGCGCGATTCGATTATCGATAGCTCGCCTTGACGCCGCCCCAAGTCTTGGGAAGATCCGGCACCGGGTGTTCGATCATCGCCGGATAGTCTTCGGTTTCGCCGCTCAAGTAGACTCCGCCATTGAACAGAGCTGAGCCGTCCCACGGGTAGTCGTCCGTGACCGGCAAGGCCGTGAGCGAGATGCGAAACCACGTCGGGCCCACGTTCGGCCCGGTGGCGAAGAGTGGGGATACCATCGCATTGCATCCGATCGCGAGCGTGATCGGAGCGTTCACGACCGCCCACTCCGGAGCGCAGACCGTCGCTCCGCCGGGCCCGGGGCAAGTCACGACGTCGTTCCAGTCGCCGTCTTGGTTCCAGTCGACGCAGATGTTGAGGTAAGCCGCGACCGGAACACAGCTCGCCGCCGTGTAGGGCAGCGAGAAGTTCGAGCAGGACGGAAAGGTGACCGGCCCGGCCACGCCGTGATCATTCGCATCGGTGTAGCACTCATCCTGATCGAAGAGCATGGCGCCACCGAACGCGGATTCCACGCAGTCGGTTGGCATCCCGGTCAGGCACGAGCTGAATCCGGTGGCGGGCGTGTTCACCTTCCCATCGAGCTCGGAATCGATCCCGCTCAAACCGGTCGCATCCAGATAGCAGCCAAGCCAGAAGTGAAGCGCTCCGACCGGGGTGACGTGATGCACGAAACCGGTCGGCCCAGGCGGCGAGCCGGGGGGAACGCAGCCTGGAGGAAACGTCTGGTCTCCCGCATCGCAGAACGTCGCGCAGGTGGGGAAGTGGCCGATGACGCCGCTGGGATAGGCCGGAATGCATTCCGGGGCATCGCCCCAGTCGTCCAGGTCCGCCTGGCACGTCTGGCTATTGTTGACTTGGGCCATGGCCGAGGGGGCAGCAATGACGAGCGGCAGCGAAATGATGGCTCCGAGAAGGATGCGTCTCTTCATGGGGGACTCCTCTTGCCTGCGAGTGCATGGGCGGAAGGAGATGACGCGAGACCCGGAGGCGGCGCGGGTGGGCGGGAGCTCAGCGAGGCCACACCGGAGGGAGCGCGCACTACCGTAGAAGTACGGCGCCCGGGATGCAATGGGAATGCAGGTTGCGGCCCTGGATTTCACGTGACTAGACTGCGGGCCAATGTCGCGTGACGCCGAACTAGGACCGCTCGAGCCAAGGATTCCGCCGGAGGAAGCTTGCCGCCTCGCCTGACCGCGAGCCAGGGTGCTTTTCAGATCGACGGCAAGCCGGTGTTCCTCTTCTCCGGCGAGATGCACTACTTCCGTGTGAAGCGTGAGCGCTGGGAGGAGAGCCTGCGCCGCATCAAGGCGCTCGGCATCTCGGTCGTCTCCACGTATGTCCCGTGGGTGTGGCACGAGCCTGACGAAGGCCATTTCGATTTCACGGGCACCACGCATCCCAATCGCGACCTGGTCGGCTTCCTCTCGGCGTGTCGCGAGGCCGGCCTCGGCGTCATGGCGCGGCCCGGCCCTCTCATCTATGCCGAATTCGAAGGCCTGGGCGTGCCCTTGTGGCTGGGCTCGCGCTACCCGGAGACCGTGGTCGTGCGCCGCGACGGCTCGCAGGATCGCGGCGACTTCTATTACAACCACTCCCTGCTCCACCCCGGGTATCGCGCGCGCGTGAAGCGCTGGTACGAGGCCGTCGTGCCGACGCTCAAGCCGTTCTTCGACGATCCCGTGCTGAGCTTCCAGATCGACAACGAGACGGGGCTTCTGTTCGCCAACCGCATCGGCGAGGTCGACTTCAATCTCGACACGGTGGCGCGCTATCGCGCCTATCTCGAGACGACCTACGGAACCGTGGCGGACCTGAACGCGCGCTGGGGAACGAAGCACGCCGGCTTCGACCGCCTGCAGCCTCCCAAGCCGCCCTTGCGCCAGCCCGAGATCCACGACTGGCAGCAGTTCCTCGAGCTGTGGATCTGCCGCTATCTGATCTGGCTGCGCGGCATCGCCCTCGATCTCGGCGTCACCGTGCCGCTCACCCACAACGAGCAGGGGCTGCATCACAGCCCGGCCCACGTGTGCGATCGCACCGGTCTCGTCGACTACATCGGCTACGACCTCTACCCCAAGGCGTCGCCGCGGCGGAGCACGCTCGATTTCCCGTTCGCGACTTCGTTCTATCCGTCCTTGTTCACCAACTACACGGACGAGAGCCGGCCGCTGTGGGGAAGCGAGATCGGCACCGGATGGATGGACTCGCGCGCCCTGGTGAGCGAGGAAGCGATCGTCCAGAACGCGCTCGGCTCGGTGGCCAACGGCGCGCGCGGATTCAATTTCTTCCCCATCCACGACGGGCGCGAGCCCATCGGCGGATCCGAGTACCGCTTCCGCACCGCGCTCGACGCCGACGGCCGCTACACGCCCAGGGCGCGCACGGTCGAGTCGATCGGCCGCTTTCTCGAGGCGCACGGCGAGAGGCTCGTGAGCTGCAAGGTGGTGCGCGATCCGGTCGCGTTCGGCATCTACTATCCCAATTTCCATTTCGCCGCCGACGAATACGTGTGGGGCACGGTGGTGCCCGATCCGCATCGTTACCTGGCTTTCCTCGGTCAGGCCGGCCTGCACGCGCTGCTTCTGTGTTGCGGATTCTCACCCCGCATCGTGGACTTGGGCGAGGTGGGCTCCACGGTTTCGCTCGATGGGCTTCGCGGCGTGGTGTGGAGCAGCAAGGGCTATCTCGACGACACCACGTACCGGCACCTGGTGGATTGGGTGGGCGGGGGCGGCCATCTCATCACCGCGCCGATTCCCCCGGTCGCCGACTTACATGGAATGGCGTGCGCTCGTACCGAGCTCTTTCCCGTGGCACCCTCGCGCGTAAAGGCCGTCGATCGCACTTTGTCGCTCGCCACCATGGCCTACGGGTTGCTGCGCTTCTGGCTCTTTCATCGCAGCCAGCTGCGCGAGGAGCACTTGTCGTCGGGGCACGTGATCGAGCTCTACGAGCCGTTATTGCATTTGTTGTCCACGCCGGCGCGCGGCCTGCCGTTTGCGCATCCGTGGGGCGACCCGATCCCGGGCGACTACCGGAGCGCGACCTTCGACCTTTCGCTGGCCAAGAACGGGAAGATCGAGCCCGGGCCTTTGACGCGCCCCAAGCCCGATCCCAAGCTCGCGGCGTCGTATCGCGTGCACTTCGGCGCCGGCACGTCCACGACCCTCGGCACGCAGCCGGCCGGGCGCTACGTGACGCCGCGCTACTACGAAACGAGTCCCTCGACGCGGCGCGCGCTGCGCTCTTTCTTTCTCGGCCTGCTGGCGGAATTCGGAATCCAGCCCAGCGTCGAGACCGACCTCGAGCTCGAGATCGTCCCCCACCGAGCTCCCGATGGCGGCGGCTACTTGTTCTTGATCAATCGGCTGGGGCGCCAGACCGGACGCATTCGCTTCCGCCGCCCGGCCGAGTGGGGATATCGCGGGCACGCGCGTGTGGCGTTCTCGTTTCTCGGCTCGGGTGCGGTGTCGCACGACGATCAATCGCTCGACGTGGATCTCGCCGCGCAGGACGTGCTCGTGGTCTCGCTACCGCCCGCTTGAGAGCCAGCTGTGCTCGAGGTAATAGAGCGCGCCGAATGCCAGGGCGAGCGCGGCGCCTGTGACCGCCACGGGCTTCGCGGTCCTGACCGGCTCCTTCCAGTTCGCGGTCCCCAGAAACGCGAGCCCCGCGGGAAGCAGGAGCACGACCGCCAGCTGAAAAATGTGGGCGCCGGTTCCCTCGTCGGCAGGCGCGGGCGTCCCACGCGGCGTCGTGTATCCCCAAAGGACGGTTCCGAGCGCGATCAGCGAGAGGGCGACCATCGCCGCGCAACTGATCCGATTCACCTGCTGGACCATCATCCCTCCTCCTAGTCGGTGATGACGTGCACCACCACGGCGGCGAGGATGCCCAAGGCCACGATCACGCCGGCGAGCAGGGTGGCGCTGAGCGCTTGGCGCCGAGCCACTCCCACGAGCGCAAGCGTGTCCTGACGGAGTCTTTCATCCCTGCGCCAGAGCCCGCCCAGCGCCGTCGCCCCCAGAGCGAGCGCGCCCAGTGGCATGGCGATCAGAAGGATCGAAGCACTGAGCGGCGTGGCGTGGCCGAGCCCCCACTCGGCGATGAGCCCGATGGTGTGGGCGGGCTCGCGCCCGGGCGGCTGAAGCAGGCGGATGACGGAGGCGGCGAGCAGCACCGTCGCAGGCAAGACGAGCAAGGACTCGAGCGCGGCGACGGCTCCGAGCCGGGGGCGGCTCGGCCGGGAAACAGAGACAAGGCCCATGAAGTACTTTGTATCACAAAGCACGAAGCGGGTCAAGCGGGGTGGGAGCGGTTCCCCGGCTTGGATTCGGCCCATCGGTCGGCCTGGGTCTCCATCCAATGCGCGCCCGGCCACAGCGCCGAGGCGAGATAAACGGGAAGAAAGAGCGGGCCCCAGCGCTCGTACTGGCGGACGTGCGCGCCCTCGTGGTCGCCGATCCGCTGCCAGCCCTTCCGGTCGTAGCGCCGCGCGGGGTCGTCGGGGCCGACGCCTTGCCGGTAGATCACGCAGTGGCCAAAGGTGATCGCGCACGGCGGAATCCAGCTCATCACCGGATGATCGAGAAAGAGAATCGCGCCGTCGCCGCGCCCGACGCGCGCGCCGAAGGGCAGGCCCAGCGCACCGAAGGCCAGGCCGATGAGCGTGTTGGGCGAGGCCCAGACGACATGGGCGAGGCGGCGCAGCATCAGGTCCTCACGGGATCTTCTCGACGCCCCATTCCTTCTCGGCGTCGACGCGATAGATCTTCTGCTCGCCGTCGAGCGCTTGCTCGGTGGCGTACACGGGCCGGTTCTCTTCCTTGGCGAGGATCAGGGCCGCGGGCGGCAGGAGATGCACGAATTCAGGGAAACCAGGCGAACCCTTGGGCGCGGCCCACTCGACCAGGGGCAGCTGCTCGTACACCAGGACCGTGGCGTTGGGCGGCAAGGACGCCGCCCGTTTGAGAAGCGCGTCGCGGGCGGCCAGCTGTTCTGCACGTCGCTCACACTCTTTGAGCAGAGACCCCCTCACCTCGACCGAGAGGTGGCGATCCGCCGAGGTCGAGACCTCACTCACCCCCAAGAGAATGGACGAAGCAAGCATCGCACAGGCGAGCGCGACCGCTCCCGGCTTGGCCAGCGTCCGGGTCAGGAAGAGAAGCACGAAGGGGACGGCGGGCAAGAGATAGGCCCCTTCGTGCGGCAAGCGGAAGTAGATCGAACCGGTGAGCGCGACGGCGATGACGACGGCGAGAAGCTCGCGCCGCGGTGCCAAGCGGAGGCGGAAGAGCCCGATCACGAGGGCGATGGCGATCGCCAGGCTGCCGATCACGCCCCATACGTCGCGGGTCGCGCCCTTGATCACGTAGATCCACGGGACGCGACCGAACTCATAGCCGCTCAGGAATCGCGTGCCGTAGGTCAGAAACGAGGGCGCGAGGGCGAGGGCGCCGAAGAGAATGGTCGAGAGCACGAGCCGGCTGTAGGAGCGCCCTTCGAGCAAGATGGCGATGGGGAGGATCAGCACCGCGGTCGTGATGCGGCAGCCAATGGCAAGCCCCAATGCAGTGCCCGCGAGGACGGCGCGGCCGTACACGGCGAACGCCAGGGCCAGCATCGCCAAGCCCAACGCCCAGGAGTAATCCATCGCGTCCGTGGTGTGGATCCAGAACACGGGCGTGAAGGCCAACGCGAGCGCCGCCCAGAAGCATCCGCGCGCCCCCAGGCGGCACAGCGCGACGTAGAACGCGGCACAGGCGATCGCGCCCCACAGGGCGCTCGCGATCGGCAGCGCTCGCTCCCCCAGACGAAGCAGGAGCGAGTCGACGATCTCGACCACCGGCGCGCCCGGAAAGCGCGAGGCCTCGTAGTGCCCGGTGCGGCCGATGTCGCGGGCCGCGCCCGCGATGCGCCAGGCGTCCGGATCGGAGCCAAAGCCCGGTCCGAGGAACGGCACACGGGTGAGAAAAACGAGGAGAAAAAGAAGTGTCGCGTTTCGCCGCACCTACAGCTTCACGTAGCGGGGGCCGCCTCCGCCTTCGGGCGGGACCCACGTGATGATCGCGTAGGGATCGGCGATGTCGCAGGTCTTGCAGTGCACGCAATTGGCGGCGTTGATCTGCAGCTTCACCCCGCCGCGCTCGGCGTCGGGAACCATCTCGTAGACGGCGGCCGGGCAGAATTGCTCGCAGGGGTTGCCATACTCCTCGCGGCACTTGGTGCGGCAAATCTCGGTGTCGGCGACGAGCAGGTGGACCGGCTGGTCCTCGTCGTGCGTGGTTCCGGATTGAAAGAGCTCGGTCAGCTTGTCGAACGTGAGCTTGCCGTCGAACTTGGTGCCGCTGGGTGGCTTGGTGGGGCCGCCGCTCGTCTTGGGCCCGGCTTTCTGCATGTGCTCGTGGCTCTGGCCCCAGGCCTTGCCTTCGAAGGGCGCCCAGCCACCGGCCACGGTCTCGATCCCGGTGAAGAACATGCCGGCGAAGAGCCCGCCCTCGAAGCCCTGGTGGAAATTGCGTCCGCGCCACAGCTCGCGGTAGGCCCACGAATCGCGGAAGCGGCGCTCGAACCCGCGCAGACGCTCGAGCGAGAAGTCGCCCGCGGCCAGCGCGTCGAACAGCGTCTCGGCCGCCAGCATCCCCGACTTCATGCCGAGATGGATGCCCTTCAGGCGCTCGGCGTTCAGGAATCCGGCGCTGTCCCCGATGAACAGCGCCCCTTCGATCGCGAGCTCGGGCATGGCGAAATAACCGCCGAGCGGCACGGCACGGGCGCCATAGCCCACGAGCTTGCCGCCCTCGAGCATGCGCCGCATCGCGGGATGCATCTTCCAGCGCTGCGTGCGCTCCTGGCCATCGAGCCTCGCGTCGGGCGAGTCGAGCCCGCAGATGAAGCCGAGCGCCACGGTGCGCTCGTCCATTCCGTACGCGAAGCCGCCGCCGTACACGTTCGCGGGCAACGGGAAGCCCATCGTGTGCCAGACGTGACCCTTGGCGAAGCGCCCCTCGGGCACCTCCCACAGCTCCTTCACCCCGATGCCATAGGTTTGCGGATGGTCGGGCTTCTCGAGGCCCATGCGTCGCATGAGCTGCTTGTGCAGCGAGCCGCGCGCGCCCTCGCCGAACACCGTGACCTTGGCGCGCAGGTCCGTGCCCGGCTCGTAGTTGGCCTTGTGCTCACCGCGCTTGTCGATGCCCTTGTCGCCGGTGCGCACACCGCTCAAGCGCCCGTCGTCGAAGATCGGCGCCACGCCCGGCGTGCTCGTGAGCACGTAGGTCCCCTGCTCTTCGACCTTGGCACCGAGCCACTTCACGAACTCGCCGAGCGAGATCACGTAATTGCCGTGGTTGCGCAAGGAGGGCGGCGTGATGGGGAAACGGACCTGCCCGGATTCCGTGAAGTAGTAGATGTCCTCGCCCGTGACCGCGCTCGCCAAGGGGGCGCCCTGGCCTTCGAAGTCGGGCATCAGCTCGCGCAGAGCGAGCGGATCGAGAATCGCGCCCGAGATCGAGTGCGCGCCCAGCTCGGGGGCTTTCTCGATGACGGCGATCGACACTTCGCCGAGCCGCGCCCCGCTTGCCGTGCCGGCGGCGATCGCCTCGTCGTGCGCCTTGATCAAGCGGTGGAGATGATAGGCGCCGGCGAGAGAGGCCGGGCCCGCGCCGACGAAGAGAAAATCGACCTCGAGAGTCTCGCGCTCGGCGCTCAACTCGTCCTCACACGCCCGCCGCGTGGGCTTCGTGCGCCTCGTGCGAGAGCAGCCGCTCGGCATCGATGGCGGCCATGCAGCCCATGCCCGCCGCGGTCACCGCCTGGCGGTAGACGGAGTCGGCCACGTCGCCGGCCGCGAACACGCCCTTCACCATGGTGCGCGTGGTGCCGGGCTCGACCCGGAGATAGCCCACGGCATCCATCTCGAGCTGGCCCTTGAAGACCGCGGTGTTGGGCTGGTGGCCGATGGCGACGAAGAGGCCGCCGAAGGGCTGCTCCCAGGTGCGCCCGTCCTTCGTGTTGCGCAGGCGCAGCGCGTGCACCTTCTTCTCGTCGACACCGAGCACCTCGACCACCTCGGTGTCGAGCAGCCAGCTGATCTTGGGATTGGCGCGCGCGCGCTCCAGCATGATCTTGGAGGCACGAAACTCGTCGCGGCGATGGATGATGGTCACGCGCTTGGCGAAGATGGTGAGGAAGTTCGCCTCCTCCATGGCCGTGTCGCCGCCGCCCACGACCGCCACCTCCTCGTCGCGAAAGAAGAACCCGTCGCAGGTGGCGCACGCCGACACGCCGTGGCCCATGAGCTTGGTCTCGCTCGCCAGGCCGAGCAGCTTGGCGGCCGCGCCGGTGGCGATGATCACCGTCTGCCCCTCGAGTACGCGGTCGCCGATCTCCACGCGGAACGGACGACGCGAGAAATCGACCTTGGTCACCTCGCCGTCCACGAACTCGGTGCCGAAGCGCTTGGCCTGCTCCTCCATCTCGAGCATGAGATCGGGGCCCATGATGCCCATCTTGAAGCCCGGGTAGTTCTCGACGTCGGTCGTGATCGTGAGCTGTCCGCCGGGCTGGATGCCGCGCACCACGACCGGCTTCAAGTTGGCGCGCGCGGCATAGATCGCCGCGGTGAGACCGGCGGGGCCGGATCCCAGGATGAGCACCGGAACGACGGACACGGAGTTCCTCCGAGAAGAGACGATGAGGTACGACGAATCGCAGGCAGCCTAGGGCATGCCGGGGAGCGAGCCTAGCTCGAATCCGCCAACTCGTCTGGCCCTTCCGTTTCCGCCTCGGAAGAGTCGAGCGGATCGAGCTCGAGCCGCGCCACGGCGTGCACGAAATCCTCGAGGATGAGTCGCGCCTCGGCTTCCTCGTCGGCCGGCACCCGCAGCTCGCCCCACTCCTTCTTCGACCAGTCGACGCGCACGCCGGCGTAGACCGGGACGTCGAAAGAATGGACGCGGGCGTGGATCCCCTGGCTCTCCAGGGCGCCCTTGAGCATCGATCCCTCGACCAGCCCCGATATCCCGCACAGGCGCACCCAAGGCACGGGCACCGGGCCCTGGGGCCTGGGCGGCTCGTCGCTCAATAAGATGCGGCAATCGCGACAGGCGACTACCTGGCTGGAATATTCACGGCCGCACTCCGGGCAGAACGCCACGCCACCCTCGTCGCCCGGAACCCTCGGTGCATTCATAACTTGAGGCTACCACGACCTTCCCCCACCGGCACGGGTCTTGCTCAATACAACGCCGGACTCGTCATGGGAGGGCTCCATGTCCAAGTTTGGGCTCAGGGACATCTCCGAGAAGCTCAGTGGCTCCGGGGATATCGAATCCGTTATCTCCTCGTACCTCAATTACTTGGAGCGCATCCAGAGAGACTGGAGAGCGGCTCTGGCATTCTACGAGGTGTCGACGGACCGTCTGGTCAGCCTCTTTACCCTGAGCGGCGATAAGGTGGTCAGCAAGGGCCTGGACCTGCCGGTCGAGGACCTGCCCGTCCGCCTGGTCCGCAAGTTCTTCCACCACGCCGTGGTCGCCCAGAACATGGGCAAGAAGTTCGTGCTCAACATGGTTTTCCAGGGCACGCCCTTCTACAAGGCCGAACCCCAGGACAAGCTGGGCCTCCTGCCCGTCATGCCGGTCGCCAACTGGCAGTCGTGTGTGTGCCTGCCGCTCGCCGACAGCGAAGACGTGTTCGCGCTGCTCATCCTGGCGAGCGACAAGAAGAATGCTTTCCCGTCCAAGATGATCGCCGAGGTCCTGCCGGTGAATTCGGTGGCGGCGCTCGCGCTCGCGCAACATCTCTATCGGACCCAGAAGGGCCGCCTCGAAGAAGAGGTGAAGACGGCCGGCGCCAAGGCCACGGCCGAGTTCACCGAGAAGCTCTCGCAGATGTCGCAGGAGCGCGAGATCCTTTCGGTCAAGATCGAAGACCAGGCCAAGATGATCTCCGATCTCGTCGAGAGCATGAGCCACATGGACCAGGACTCGGGTCAGTACCGCGAGGAGCTGAAGCGCGTGCAGACCGCGATCCTGGCCCTGGAAGAGCAGTCGTCGGTGGCCACCGAGTTCCTGTCCGAGGCTTACCAGCAGATCACGAGCGCCCAGTTCCAGCTCACCGAGGCGCGCGCCACGGGCCAGTTCGTGCGCGCCGTGTGCGACTTGTTGCAGCAGGAGTACGACAACGAGGAGCTGCCCGCGATCCTGATCAACTGGATGTGCGATTACTTCTCCATCGAGCGCTGCTCGTTCATGCTGCTCGATCCGCGCGGTGAGACGCTCTCGGTGTCGTGCTCGCGCGGCATCCCGGACGAGATCGCGCGTCGCGTGCGCGTGCGCATCGGCCAGGGGATCTCGGGCTGGGTGGCGCACAACCGCAAGGCCCTGCTCGTGCGCGCCAAGGAAGACAGCGCGGTGCCGCAGACGGGCGGCGCGGCCTACAACTCGGATTCGTTCCTGTCGGTGCCCGTGGTGCACAACGACGTGCTGCACGGCGTCCTGAACTTCAGCAACAAGTCGGACGGCGTCCTGTTCGGCGAGTCGGATCTCGACCGGGCGAGCTTCCTGGCCTCGATCCTCGCCATGA
>DATFWU010000103.1:0-6187 GCA_035259005.1 Candidatus Eiseniibacteriota bacterium | reverse complement strand
CGCGCCCGCCGATCGCCTCCGCCTTCTCGGCGCTCGCGTCCACGTCCTCGACGCCGACGTAGGTGAGCCAGTGTGGCGGGACGCTCTGCTGCTGCTGTTGAGCGTTCATGCGATAGAGGCCGGCGATATCGCGTCCCCCGTTCTGGAAGATCGTGTAGACGCCGTTCGGACCCATGTCCATCTCGCGTGTCTTCCAATCGAAGAGAGCGGAGTAGAAGGCCTTGCACGCCTCGACGTCACGGGTGCCGATCTCGTTCCACACGAAGGTTCCGATACTGCTCGTGGCGGTCGCTTCTGCCATGGAGGATCCCTCCTTGCAAGGGATGACGCGCCGGGTGGGGATTCGAACGCTACGCCGGGACAAACGCCCCCACAAGCCTCCAAACCACAAACCTGCAAAGATCGCGTGCAGGTTTACGGCTTATCGGAAGCGCACTCCGGGCAGGGGCAGAGAGAGCGCAGGGATTCGAAGCTGTAGAGGCCTGTGCGGTGCCCGTCCGACCACTCGAGCTGAATGGCGTAGTTTCCGACCGGGACGATCTTTAGGAGTGTGACGTCGGGCACGATCTGAAGCGGGCCCACCCGGCGCTCGCCGGTGATCTCGTCGACGCAGTGGGCGCAGGGGCAACGCCCGCGCAGATACACCGCCGCGTACTCGCCGACGTGGCCGTCGGCCCAGGTGATGGCCAGGCGCGCGCCCCCGGGGCGCTTGCGGATCTCGACCGGGGTGGCCGCGCGCGGATCGGCCGAGCGAGCCACGCTCATTCCTCGACGATCGAGACCTGCGGTGCCTCGAACGAACGGATGCTCACTTGCTGGGCGAGCCGTCCCGCGATCTCGCGATAGGCAACCGAGGCGGGATGCTCCGGCTCGGCGATCACGATGGGCGTGCCGCGATCGGCGTGCTCGCGGACGTGGCGGTCGAGCGGGACCGCGCCCAAAAACGGAACCGCGAGCGCTTCCGCCGTCTTCTCGGCGCCGCCGTGGCCGAAGATGTCGTCGTGCTGGCCGCAGTGCGGGCACACGTAGTAGCTCATGTTCTCGACCAGGCCGAGCAGATGGACGCGCGTCTGCTGGAACATGCGCAGGGTCTTGCGCGAGATCGTCAGGCCCACGTCCTGCGGCGTGGAAACGATCACGCCGCCCGTGAGCGCTACGCTCTGCACCAGCGTGAGGTGGACGTCGCCGGTTCCCGGCGGCAGATCGATGAGCAGATAGTCGAGCTCGCCCCACTCGGCGCCGAAGAGCGTTTGCTGGAGTGCCTTGTGCGCCATGGGGCCGCGCCAGATGAGCGGCTGGTCGCCCGGCGCCATGAAGCCCATGGACAAGAAACGCACGCCGTGTGCCACCGGCGGAATCAGGACGTCGCCGCGCGCGCCCACGCCTTCCTGCGTGAGGCCCATCATGATGGGAAGGCTGGGACCGTAGATGTCGGCGTCGAGGAGCCCGACCTTCGCCCCGCTGCCGGCCAGCGCCAGCGCCAGGTTCACGGTCACCGTCGACTTGCCCACCCCACCCTTGCCGCTACCGATCGCGACCAGGTTCTTCACGCCGGCGATGGCGCTCTTGTCGGGCGCGGCCGAGCCGCGCACCTCCGAGGTCATCTCGATCTCCGCCCGCTCGACTCCCGGCAAGCGCTCGATGGCACGCTTCGCGTCGTCCCGAATCTTGTCCTTGACCGGGCAGGCGGGCGTAGTGAGCCGGATCTCGAGGCGCACCACGGCACCCTCGACGCGCACGCCGCGTACGAATCCGAGACTCACGATGTCGCGCTTGAGATCGGGATCCTGGATGGGACGAAGCGCGTCCAGGACGTCGCGCTCGCTAACCGCCAAGTCATCCTCCAATGGAAGCGCTTTCGCTTGCGGTTTCGACGCGAGCGTATCACATTGGCACTCACGTCGTTCGGAGCATCGGAGGCTCATTGGATCCCGCGTCGGCTCCCGGCGCCCGACCGTCCTCTTGGATGGAGCATCGGGCGAGCGGGCTTCTCCTTCATCCCAGCTCGCTTCCCGGACCGTCGGGCTCGGGCGATCTCGGTCCCGCGGCCCATCGCTTCGCGGACTTCCTCGCGGCGAGCGGACAGTCCTGGTGGCAGATGCTGCCCGTGGGTCCCATCGGCCCCGCGAACTCGCCCTATCAGTCGCCCTCGAGCTTCGCCGGCAATCCGCTGCTCGTGAGCCTGGAATCGCTCGCCGAAGACGGCCTGATCGACGTGGCCGACGTGCGCCTCACGAACTCCGGCTCGAGCGAAGATCGGATCGACTACGCCGCCGTTCTCGGGTTCAAGGAGGCAGGCCTGCGCCGTGCCTTCGCCCGCTTCGGCAGAGCACCACGCGCCCTGGCGCTCGCCTTCGAGGAATTCCTCGCCGATCCGCCCGCGTGGCTCGGCGACTACGCGCTCTTCGCCACGCTGCGCGAAGCGCGCGGCGACGAGCCGTGGTGGCACTGGCCCGCTCGGCTTCGCAACCGCGAGCCACAAGCATTGGAAGACGTGCGCTCAGGGGGACTCGCCGAGGGCATCCGCTACCACTCGTTCGTGCAGTTTCTCTTCGCGCGCCAGTGGAGCGCGCTCGCCGATCATTGCCATGCGCGTGGGATCTCGCTCCTCGGCGACGTGCCCATCTACGTGGCTCACGAGAGCGCCGAGGTGTGGGCGCACCGACCTCTCTTCGATCTCTTGCCGGACGGCACGGCGCGCGCGGTGGCCGGCGTGCCGCCCGACTACTTCAGCGCCGACGGCCAGCTCTGGGGGAATCCTCTCTACCGCTGGGACGCGCACGAGGCCCAGGGATACGCGTGGTGGATCGAGCGGCTGGCGACGACGCTCGCGCGCTTCGACGCCGTGCGACTCGATCACTTCGTCGGCTTCGTGAACTATTGGTCGGTGCCGCGCGAGTCGAGGACCGCCAAGACGGGCCACTGGGAGCCGGGGCCCGGTGCGGCCCTGTTCGAGCGCGTGCGCGACGCGCTGGGAGGCTTGCCCTTCCTGGCCGAGGACCTGGGCGAGGTGACGCCGGCCGTGCACGAGCTCAGGGACCGCCTCGGTCTTCCGGGCATGCGCGTGCTCCAATTCTCTTTCGGCTCCGGCGCCGACGGCCCCGAGCACTTTCCTGAGTGGAGCGCGGCGTACACCGGTACGCACGACAACGACACGCTCCTGGGCTGGCTGCGCGATCCGCCGCCGCGCCACGAGCCCGCGATCCTCGCCGCCTGGATGCTCGAGCGCGAGCGGGTGCTGGCGCGGATCGCAGGCGACGGGCCCGAGACCAACTGGAAGCTCATTCGCATGGCGCTCGCCTCGCCGTCGCGCCTCGCCGTGGCCCCGCTCCAGGACGTGCTTGGGCTGGGCGGCACGGCACGCCTCAACACCCCGGGAACCACCGGACACAACTGGGAGTGGCGCTCGACCGAAGCCGAGCTTCGGCCCGAAATCGCCGAGCGTTTGCGCTCGCTCACGCTCGAGACCGCTCGCGCGCCTTCCGCCACGCTTCGCCCCGCGCTACGTTGAACGCCGTGAGCGCGAAACCGTCCCCACCACTCAAGGAGGAACCCTCGCGGATGTCCACGCCGCTCGTCATCCATGGCCATTTCTACCAGCCGCCGCGCGAGAATCCGTGGACCGGTCGCATCGATCCCGAGCCGAGCGCGGCGCCGTATCCCAACTGGAACGAGCGCATCCTGGCCGAGTGCTACCGGGCCAACGCCTTCGCCCGCATCTATCACGACGGCCGCGTCGAGCGCACGGTGAACAATTACGCTGGCGTGAACTTCGACTTCGGCCCCACGCTCCTGCACTGGCTCGAGCGGCGCGATCCCGAGACCTACGGCAAGATCCTCGAAGCCGATCGCGTGAGCCGCCGGGCTCTGGGCCACGGCCACGCCATCGCGCAGGGCTACAACCACGCCATCCTTCCCCTCATGGACGAGCGCGACCGGCGCACGCAGGTGCGCTGGGGCCTGGCCGATTTTCGCTTCCGCTTCGGCCGCGACGCCGAGGCGCTGTGGCTCCCCGAGACCGCGGCCAATCAGGACACGCTCGAGACCCTGATCGCTGAGGGCATGCGCTATGCCATCCTCTCGCCGCGCCAGGCCAAGCGCGTGCGGGTGGACGGTGAGCGCGCATGGCAGGAGGTGGACGAGAATACGGCCCCCACGAGCCGCGCGCTTCGCTACCGCCATCGTGACGGCTCGGGCCGCTCGATCGCGATTTTCTTCTACGACGGACAGCTGGCCAACGCGATCGCCTTCGGCGGTGCTTTGGCGTCGAGCCAGACGCTCGCCGATCGCCTCGAGCGCGCCCGCCCCCCAGACGGCGGCCTCGTGCAGGTGGCGACCGACGGCGAGACCTACGGACACCACTTCCGCTTCGGCGATCTCACCCTCGCCTACGCGCTCGACGTCGAGTTCGCCAAGCGCGGCTTGGCGCTCACCAACTACGCGGCCTATCTCGAGCGCCATCCGCCGCGCATGGAAATCGAGATCGACAACGGTCCCGAGGGCGAGGGGTCGTCGTGGAGCTGCGCGCACGGCGTGGGCCGCTGGACGCGCGACTGCGGCTGTCACCTGAGTGAGAAGCCGGGCTGGAACCAGAAGTGGCGGGCGCCGCTCCGCTCCGCGTTCGATCTCTTGCGCGAGGCCTCGAAGAAGCTCTTTGTCGGGTCGGGATCGGCGCTCTTCAAGGACCCCTGGGCGGCGCGCGACGACGCCATCGCCGTGCTCCTCGACCCCGAGCACGCGCGCGAGCCGTTCCTTGAGATTCACGCCAAGCGCCCGCTGTCGCCCGAAGAGCAGACGACCGCCTTCATGCTCCTCGAGATGGAGAAGAACGCCATGCTCATGTACACGAGCTGCGGCTGGTTCTTCGACGACATCGCGGGGCTCGAGGCGGTGCAGGTGATGAAATACGCGGGGCGCGTCCTGGATCTCATGGGCGAGCTGGGCGCCACGCCGCCGCGCGGGCCGTTCTTGCAAAAGCTGGCCGAGGGCAAGAGCAACCGTCCCGAGATGGGAACCGGCGCCGACATCTACCGGCGCTTCGTCGAGCCTCTCATCCCCAAGCGGGCCCTGCGCTGATGCACTCGGACCGAGACCGGCTGATCGAGCTCGTGCATCCCGATCCGCACTCGGTTCTCGGTCCGCATGGCGAGCACGGCGGGCTCGTGATTCGCGCCTTCCGTCCGGGTGCCGAGTCGATGCTCGTGGTGCCCGACGAGGGCGCGCCCGCGCCCATGCAGCTGGCGCACCCCGCCGGCCTCTTCGAAGCCCACTTCGCCGGGCGCGAGGATCCGTTCGCTTATCGACTGGAAGCCCGCTTCGCGAGCGGAGCCGCGCCGCGCGAGCGCGATCCGTACTCGTACTTGCCCACGCTCGGCGAGCTGGACTTGCATCTCGCTCGGGAAGGCCAGCACGAGCGTCTCTACGAGCGACTCGGCGCGCACGCCACCGACGGCCTCGGACCCGACGGCTCGACCGAGGGCGTGGCGTTCGCCGTGTGGGCGCCGTCGGCGCGCGGCATCAGCGTGGTGGGCGATTTCAACGGCTGGGACGGTCGCCGCCACTTGCTGCGCAATCTCGGCTTCTCCGGGATCTGGGAGATCTTCGTTCCCGAGCTCGGGCCGGGCGCCGCCTACAAGTTCGAGATCCGCACCCAGGACGGCGACCTCTTGCTCAAGGCCGACCCCTTCGCCTTCTGGGCCGAGAAGCCGCCGGCCACCGCGTCGCGGGTCTACCGCTCGAGCTATCGCTTCGGCGACCAGGAATGGACCCGGGCCCGCGCCGGACATGCCGCGCATCGCGAGCCGCTCTCCATCTATGAAGTGCACCTGGGATCGTGGCGGCGCTCGCCCGACCATCCCGCAGAGCCTCTCTCCTACCGCGATCTGGCTCAGCCCCTGGCCGAGTACGTGAGGGACTTGGGCTTCACACACGTCGAGCTCATGCCGGTGATGGAGCACCCGTTCGGCGGCTCGTGGGGCTATCAGGTGACGTCCTACTTCGCTCCCACCTCGCGCTACGGCGAGCCGGATGATTTTCGCTCCTTCATCGACACGATGCACCGAAACGGAATCGGCGTCATCCTCGACTGGGTGCCGGCGCACTTCCCGCGCGACGAGTTCTCGCTCGGACGCTTCGACGGCACGGCACTCTACGAGCATCTCGACCCGCGCCTCGGCCATCACCCGGA
>DATFWU010000102.1:0-12210 GCA_035259005.1 Candidatus Eiseniibacteriota bacterium | reverse complement strand
CGGCCGCCACCGCCGCCACCCCGTCACCCACGTACAACGCCTTGTCGAGAGCCAGCGGATATTCGTCGCGCGTCCAGGGAATGATGCCGTAGGGCACCGGGAAGTCGCGCCCCGTGACCATGGCGTGCACGCCGGGCAACGCCAGGGCTCGCGACGCGTCGATGCCGCGGATGCGCGCGTGCGGATGCGGCGAGCGCAGGATCTTGGCGTGCAGCATGCGCGGCAGAACGATGTCGTCGGTATAGAGAAGCTGACCCGTGACCTTGCGCCGGCCTTCGACCTTGCGGTTGCGCTTGCCGATGACCGAGAACGGCTGCGTGGCGGTGGGGCGCTCGGTGGACTGGGTGCTCACGGCCACTCTCCGGCCGAGCGCGCCGCGCGCAGCGTGGAGGCGGCTTCGAGCACGGCCTCGACGATCTTGGTGTAGCCGGTGCAGCGGCACAGGTTCCCGGAAATGGCGTGCCGCACTTCGTCGGCCGTGGGATCGGGATTGGATTCGAGGAGGGCCGCGGCACTCATCAGGATGCCGGGGGTGCAGAAGCCGCACTGAGCCCCGCCCTTGAGGTCGAGCGCATCTTGGAGAGGATGCAGGCGGCCGCTGCGCGCCAGGCCCTCGACCGTGGTCACCTGCCTGGCCTCGGCGGCACGCGCCAGCGTGATGCACGAGAGGACCGGGCGGCCGTCGAGCCACACCGTGCAGGCGCCGCAGTCTCCCTTGTCGCAACCCTGCTTGGACCCCGTGAGTCCGAGCTCGTAGCGCAAGCACTCGAGCAGCGTGGTGCGGGGCTCGACCGAGACGTCGTGGCTGTCGCCGTTCACGGCGAAGCGAAACGACTCCTTCACCTGACCTCCGGATGCGACCTGTCTGCCGATGGCCAATCGCCCGCCGCGCAGACACCTGTGCACGACGGGCGCGGAAGGGATTCACCCGTCACTGTACGCGTTTCAGGCCTCCAAATCGAGCGTCAAGGACACCGGCATGTGGTCGGAGCCGGAGTGCTTCCAGGACCATTCGTGGACCCTGAGAGCGCGCACGCGCGGGAGCCAGGAGCGGGTCACGTAGAAGAGATCCATACGCTGTGGGCCCAGACCGGCGTCGAAGTGTCCACGAGCCGGCCACGTAGCGGCCCTTGCCCCCTGCTCGCGCGCCACGTCGACGAGATCGAGCTCGCGGCCGAGGAAATCGGCCGCCCACTCCTGCTCGACCTCCTCGCCCGCGTGCTTGGAGTAGTTGAAATCCCCCGCCAGGACCACGGGCTCACCGGGCGCGCGCAGGCGTTGTAGGTGCGTCACGAGCGCTCGAATCTGGCGCGCGCGCACAGCGAAGCGCGCGCCGGGCAGGAACGGCATCTCGGGCGAGAGATGAGTGAGAGCGAGCAGCGCGGTTCCCCCGCTCCAGCGCGCCCGGGCCAGCAGGGCGTAGCGCCCGCCGATGGTCGAGATCGAAGGGCCGATCAAGACCGAGGCCACGGGCTCGAGATCGTGGAGTGCGATCCCCTCGCGCACGTGGATCGACATGCGAAAGGGCACGATGCCGACGAAGTGCGAGCTGCGTCCGTCGGCCGTCTCCCAGCGCCCGCCCGCCGCGTTCACCAGGCCGCGCATGAGCCCGCGCGTCACTTCGTTGAAGAGCAACACGTCCGCCCCGCCCGCTTCCGCGAGCAAGGCGGGCAGGCGCGCGGGCAAGCCGCGGTTGAAGACATTGATGTTGAAGAGAAAGAAACGCAAGCGGGCTATAGATCGTGGGGCATGAGCGACAGGGGCGACTGGAAGTAGTAGTTCCAGGGGTAGTGCAGGAAGTTGGACACGCGGCTCGTGTACAGGCATGCGAAATCGCGGATCTGCTGGCCGAAGCGCGTGCCTTCGTTGCCTTCACGAAACACCGAGCCCCAATACGTGTTGTACTGCGCCTCGATGCGACGCCGCAAAGCCTTGATCTCGCCGGCCAGAGAAGACGCCCGATGGTCGAGCTGCGCCATCGAGTCGGCCAGCTCCTTTACGCGCCGGGCGCGCTTGCGGCTCGAGCGCCCGCGGCCCGCGCCAACCGGCGCCGAGGACCCGTTGCCCACGGCACCCGTCGTGCCCTCGCGCGTCCCCACACGCGCCGCGAGCCTTTCCTCTTGTACGAGCCAGCGCCACTTGCGCGCCACCTCGGCCTTGGCCAGCTCGGCCTGCTCGAGGGCGGAGAGCAAGCGCTCCAGGGCCGTGTACTCGCGCGTCAGGCGCTGCGTCACGGCCACCTCGCGCTCCAGCTCGGGCACGATCATGGCCGTGCGCCAGCCGAGGTTCTTCTTCGACCGCAGAATGTCACCGTACGTGTGGTCGCCGAAGTAGAGGATCTGGTCGCCCGAGGCACCGAGCTGGCCCTCGAGGAAGGAAGCCGAGCCGCCGCTGAAGCTCGCCACCCGGCCCGCCGGATCGAGCGGCCTAGGCTGGAAGGCGGGATCGGCATTGGCCAGGAAGAAGGCGGGCTTGCGCGAATCGAAAATCAGAAGGTCGAAGTATTCCTGCCACGGCCGGTCGCCCGGGCGGCGCTCGAGCAAGTGCTTGAGCAAGGCGTCCGAGTAGTAGTACTCGGAGTTGGTGAGCAGGAACACCTTCTTGCCGCTGCGGCGGAATTCCTCGAGCGCGGAAGCCAGGCGCGGATCGCGGCGCACGAAATTCTTGGGATTGGCCACGATCGGATTCTTGATCGAGCCGTCGGCGTGCGCCTCGTCGATCATCTCGCGCACGTCCTGATAGACGCGGCTGTAATCGAGATCGGCACGGCGCGAGCGCGCCTCGAGGAGATCGACCAAGGTAAGGAAGAGATAGACCTCGGGCAGGTGGAAGAGCGTGTCGACCGAGACGTAGTTCTCGGCCACGAGGCGCGGCTGGCGCGAGCGGTACACGCGGCGGCGCTCGTCCCCGGTGAGGCGGCGCCGTCCGTGGTAAGCCCGCGTCACGTCCTTGAAGGCGTCCATCTTGATCACGTTGCCGCGCTTCTTGTCGACCAGAAGGCCACGCACGATGAACTCGGGGTCGTAGCGCAGGCGCAGGGTCTCGGGCGGATAGCCGCGCTTCTCCACCAGCTTGCGCTTGGTCATCTCGAAGGCCAGGCGCTCGACCTGGACCGCGTCGTAGTGGGCCAGCGTGTGGTCGAGGTCGAAGCCGATGCCCACCACGCTCGACATGCGCAGGTTGCGGTTGGTGAACACGCGCTCGCCGCGCGGGATGAAGCGATCTTTGAGGAGAAAGCCGCGGGCGCTGCCGTTTCTCTGCCGGGGCTGGGTGTCCGTGGTCATCGAGGGGCTGTGCTCTCCATCCGCTCGCCCGGCACATCGGGCGCGGCGGCCTGAGGTCCGGGAACGAATGGTAACGCGGCGACCCGCCCGCCGAACAGAGGCTCCGGCAAGCGCACCGCCGTGCCTGGTGCGATGCTGTCCGCCGAAACCCATCCCAGGCCGATGTGCTTGCCGAGCGCGACCGACTCGGCGGCCGACGTGACCTGAAGCTCCGGCGCTCCCTCGACCGCTGCCGCCTCCTCCTCCACGAAGCCCACGAGGCGCCGCTTGACCTCCCCGCGCGACACGATGCGGCGCACGATCTCCTGACCGGGGAAACATCCCTTGTCGAGCGAGAGCGCGCCCCACAGTCCGGTTTCAGGCAGGAGGTCCTTCGCCCCGAAATCGATGCTGATGCGCGGCCGCCCCGCTTCGAGTCGCAACGTCTCCTGAGCGGCGGGAGTCGCATAGGGGAAGCCCGTCTCCTTGATCCCTTCCCGCCCGACCAGCGGCTCGTCGGTGCAGGCGAAGGTGAATCCTTCCTCGCCGAAGCGGGAACGCCGCGCCCAGGCGACGACGAGAGGGCCCCCGACCACTCCCGTCGCCTCGGGGGTCGGGCCGCTCTTCCGAAAGTGGTTCGCGAAGTCCATGGCCCGCGGACCCTCGCAGTGCAGGAGACTCAGGTCGGTTCGCTCGGCCACCTCGACGTCGTCGGCCACGGCGAAACGGTTCAGGCGATCGAGAAGCGAAGGAGCCGCCCGGCGCTCCACCTCGAGCCACCAGGCCATGCCCACGCGCCAGATCCAGAAGTCGGCGACCAAGCGGGCGCGATCATCGAGCAGAGCCGCGTAGCGCAGTCCGCCGGGGTCGAATCCGGAGAGATCGCGCGTGCACATCGCGTCGAGATAGCGCCCCGCGTCGGAGCCGCGCACTTCGAGAAGTGCGACGTGACGCAGGGTGCAGACCACGCCGCTCGTGCGCACGGCGTGAGCGGCCTTTCGTTCTTCCTGGTTGAGAGTCGCGATGTTCAAGGGAGAGGCGAGCCGGCGTCCGCGTCGAAGCGAACGCCAGGCCCGATCAAGTGAGCTTGCTGATGGGATCGAGCAGCTCGGATAGATCGCGCTTGTTGGCGTTGTCGGACTCGATGTGCGACCAGCGCAGGATGCCTTGCATGTCGATCAGGAAGTAGGAGCGCGTGGAGTAGTACTTGTCCTCGTCGAGCACGCCATAGCGGCGGCTCACCTCGCGCTTGAAGTCGCTCAGGAGCTCGGTCTGCATGCCGTTCTTGTACTGCCACTCCTTGAGCGTCGGGATGGAGTCGACCGAGATGCCAAACACCTGCGTCGAAGCCGAGCGGAAGCGGTCGATGTTCTCGTAGATCTCGCACATCTCCTTCGAGCAGACGGAGGTGAATGCCAGCGGGAAGAAGGCGAGCAGCACGTTGTTCTTGCCGCGCCACGACGAGAGGGTGACCTGACCGCCCGTGGTCGAGGTGAGGGTGAAATCGGGAGCCAGCTCGCCCAGGCGAGGCCTCGCCTGCGGGCCGCTCGAAGTCGTCGTCATGCTCGTTCGATCCTTTCGAAAGTGGCCCCCGGGCCGGGGCTGGCTAGCGGTACTTCGCTTTCACCTTGCCCAGAGTCACGACCTGCGCCGGCGTCGTGATGAGCCCCAGCACGCCGGTCGCCACCCAGACGTCGGTGTTGGCATCGCCGCTTCTCCCGCGGGAGGCGAAAGCGATCTGGTCGTTGGTCGCGCCCCAGGTCGGCGAGGAGTCCTCCGGGCCCGTGGGCGTGGTTCCATCGTTGGTCAAATTGGCGCGCGCCAGGGTCGCATAGTTCATCACCCAGATGTCGCCCTGGTAATCGAACGCGAGGAACTTGCCGTCGTGCGAGAAGCGCACGTGGTTGGCATGATCGGCCACGTGCACGGGGCTGCCCCAGGTGCTGGCGCCGGTTTTCGCGACACGGTAGATGGACGCGCCGTCGGTGTAGACGACCGCGTTGCCGTCCGGCTGCCAGGTCGGCCACGTGGCCTCCATGGTCCCGCCGAGCTTCTTCAAGCCGGTGCCGTCGGTCTTCACCACCCAAATCGTGTGGGTGCCGTAGGTGAGGTCCCCGCGCGACGAAGAGAACGCGACCCACAGTCCGTCGGGTGAGTAGCATGGCTGAATGTCGCCGTAATTCGAGTAGTTCGGGCCCGCCGTGCCAGTGGTGATCGCCGTCTCGGTGCCGCCCCCGATGGGCCGCACGTAGAGGTGGTCCCAGATGCTATCGAGCTTGGCGTACACGATCTGCGTCAGGTCCGGCTTGTAGTCCATGTTCTCGCGGTGGGCGAGGGCCATCGTGTTCTCGCTGCCCACGGGATAGTTCTTGTAGGTGAGCGAGGGGTTGTTGACGTCGGCATCGCGATCGTCGAAGGCGATCTGCGAACCGTCCGGACACCACGTGGGATTGGAATGGCCGGGCGTGGTCGTGGACGCGGTGAACTGCGTGAAGCTCACGGCTCCCGGCGCGCTCTTGGCCCGGGGAGCCAGTAGGGCGACGGCGGCGGTGATGGCGACCAGCGCGAACAGCGGAATCGAGGAGCGCATCCGCCCCTCCTTTCCCGTCCGCGCGTCAGGCGGCGGGGGCTGTGTTGTCGGCGACGCCTTGCGAGCGACGCCGAATGGCGAGCAGCGATCCGAGCAGGGTGATGGACACCCCGATCCAGACCAGGTTGATCATGGGCTTGGTCGAGATATGGACCGCGAGGGCTTCAGGAGCCGCCGGCATGTCCGCGGTGCGCACGGCGAGCGTCACCCGCCGGCGGTCCGCCTGGATCTCCGAAAGGCTCACGGTGCCGCCGTCCGACAGCGCGCCCGGCACCTCGGTGCGTCCGCCGCCGTTCACCACCACGGCCGGATGGACGACCTCGCTCTTGCCCCCTCGCTCCACTTCCACGTCCGCGGTGGCCCGCACCTCGGACTCGCTTCGTTGCATCCCGATCTTGAGGAAGGTGACGCGGGCATTGCCCACCACCCCGCTCTGTCCCTCGTCCAACGTCAAACCGGGGCCGGTATTGCCGGCCGCGACAACTTCGACGGGGGAAATGTAGAGATCGCGATCCCAGAACCGCTCGACGTGGGGCTCACGCATCATGCCACGATTGAACTCGGAATAGTAGAGAGGAGGCACGGCCTGGAAGGTGCGCCCTTCGCCCTGAACCGCGATCACGGCGCGCGTCCGCCCGTCCGGCCGAGGCTCGAGTCCCCGATAGGTAAACTGGAAGCCGAAAGCCGTCCTGGGCTGCCCCAGCGGCAGCTCGACCGGGATCTCCTTGCCGAACTGACCCAGGCAGATGACCCCGATCAGGAACAGACACACGCCAAGGTGCGAGACGTAGCCGGCCGCGAAGGTGGGCCCGCGGCGCATGGCCCGCAGGGTGATCCAAAGATTGCTGGCCAGGGCGAACCCGGCCGCGCCGATGAGCGCGAGCTTCAGGGAGGGCCGGATCCCCGCCATGACCGCCACGGTGGCGAGCAGGAACGCGAACGCCAAGGGCCCGGCGATGGTCTTGGCCACGCGCTCCGCCTGGTCCACGCGCCAGCGCAGCAAGGGCGCGATGCCGACCAGGATGGCAAGCAGAAATCCCAGAATGCCGTTCACCACGGCGTAATAAGAAGTCTGCACCGAGCTCGGCGGCCCGAAGAGGCGCGACACGAGAGGCGCCGAGGTGCCGAGCATGGTGAGAAGGCCCATGAGCAGGAACGTGAGCATGCCGAGCCAGAGTCCGAACTCGCGCGACAAGCTCTGGATCTCGGCGCCCGGTACGGCGAAGTGGCGCGCGCGCACGGCCCAGATGCCGAAGCCCATCAGGGCGAAGAAGCCGAGGAAAGTCAGGAGGTAGCCGTTCAACCCGAGATCTACGAATGAATGCACGGAGAAATCGGCCAAGATGCCGCTTCGCGTCAGGAACGAGCCGTAGAGCACGAAGAGGAACGGCAAGATGCCGAGAAAGAGGTTCGTGCGTCCGAGCGAGCCGGTGGCGCGCTGCACGAGAAGCCCGTGGAACAAGGCAGCGTTCATGAGCCAAGGCACGAACGAGGCGTTCTCCACCGGATCCCAGCCCCAGAAACCGCCCCACCCAAGCACCTTGTAGGCCCAGATCCCGCCCATGGTGAAGCCGGTGGCGAGCGCCACGGTCGAGAACAAGGACCAGCGCGGCGTCAGCTTGAGCCACGCCGTGGTGTCACGATGGACGAGCGTCGAAAGGGCGAGCGCGTACGGGATGACGAGCGAGGCGAAGCCCAGGAAGAGCACGGGCGGGTGGATCGTCATCCAGTAGTCCTGGAGCAGCGGATTGAGGCCGGCGCCGTCGGGCGGCACGAGCTTGGTGACCTTGAAGGGCCCCTCGATGACCAGGATCAGGAGCAGGAAGACCTGCGTCCAATTGAGGAAGAACATCGCCGTGGGCACGAGGGGATTTTTCGAGCGCGCGAAGATCGTGCCCAGGATGGCGCCCCAGGTCGCCCACAAGAGGAACGTCCCCTGCTGCCCGCCCCACAGGGCGGCGAAGAGGTAGCGCGTCTCGAGCGCGCGCGAGGTATAGGCGGCGACGTAGGAATACTGGAACTGGTGCGTGGTGAGGAGATGCCAGAGCCAGGCGACGAGCCCGAGCAGGAGCAGACCTTGCAGGCGGAAGACCCAATCGGCCACCCGGCGCAGACGGGTCGCCCCCGCCCCCACCGCGAGATACAGCATGCCGCTTGCGATCGCCGTCGCGAAGGCCGTCCAGACGCCGGCCGCGCCGAGATTCACGAAGCTGCCTCCGCGGACCGCCGGCTCACGAGGTGCCTTTGGCCGCGCCCTCGGCCTGGTACTTCGAGGGGCACTTCACGAGCAGCTTGTCGCAATCGAAGCGGCCGTCCTTGTAGGTGCCGAGGGCCACGACGTTGGTGGCCATCTCGAAGTTGGCGGGCTTCACGCCGTGGTACAGCACTTCCATGACCTCGCCCTTGGAGTCGCGCAGGTGAAAGAGCACCGTGCCGCGGTCACCGTCGGTCACGATGTTCTGGTCGGCGAGCTTGCCGTTCACCTGCACGTAGCCGCCGTCCTTGCGCGCGTCGGCGAAGGAGCGGTACGGCGTCAGCGACTTGTTGAAGGCGGTGACGCCGAACCACACGAGCCCGATCAGGGCCAAGAGGCTCAAGACGTACTTCCAGCTTTGCGGTTTCATTTCTTCTCGGTTTTCCGGAGCGATCTCTCCAGGCGCACCAGATACGCGAAGAGCGCTCCCCAGGTAACGAGGGCCACGGCCAGAACGACGAAGTCAGCGACGATGCGGTCGCCGACGCTACGCCCGAGCAGCTCGGTCAAACGAGATCTCCCTCTCTTCGCGAGGCGCGGCCGGCCGGGAGGCCTGGCGGGCGCGGGCGGTCCGTACCTCGACTGACAATATCCAGAAAAACAGCGCGGTGAAAGCCCCGGTCGAGGACAGGAAAACCCCGAACATGCGAGGGTGCATCTCCAGTTTCCCAGCCCCGTTCACGATGGGCTCGGGGTGCAGCGTGAACGGGGAGAGCCGGGGCAGGACGAACATGAGGAAGGGCGCGGTCACCATGGCGAGGATGGCGTACACGGCCGCCACGCGCGCCCGCCGCTCGGGATCGTCGATGGCCGCCCGCAGCGTGAGATAGGCGGCGTAGATGAGAAGCAGGAAGAAGATGGTCACCTGGCGCGGATCCCAGTTCCAGTACTCGCCCCACATCGCCTTGGCGAAGAGCATCCCGGTGACCGTGGCCAGGGCGCAGAAGACGAGCCCGAGCCGTGCGGCGGCCGCCGAGCGCACGTCGTTCACGGGATTCCGCTTCCACAGGTAGCGGGCGCCTTCCACGCCGGCCACCACGAAGGCCACCATCGACACCCAGGCCGCCGGGATGTGGAAGTAGATGATGCGCGTGTACTCGTAGAGCTTGCGGGCCAGGGGCGCGTAGAGAAAGCCGGCGACGATCGTAGCCGTCATCCAGACGAAGAGCCCGCCTTGCCACCATTTCACTTGGTCTCAATCCTCCCAGACGAAGTCGAAGAGCCGCCAGCCGGCGAGCGCCAAGGCGGCGGCGAAGCCGATCAGGATCCGAAGCTCGTCTCCCGGCCAGGTGCCCTCGAGTGCCCTCCGCGTCCCGCTCACCGCGGCGAACACCGCCGGCACGAGCACGGGAAAGGCGAGCGCCGCGGCGAGCCCGCCGTGGCTTCGCGCCTGGGCGAGGAGGGCGGCCACGAGCGGCAACCCGATCGCCAGCGCCATCGTGCCCGCGGCCAGGATCGCCGCGAGTCCCGCCGGGTGTCCCACGGAAGGTGCCACGAGGAGGGCGCCCCCCGCCAGGATGAACACCTCGACGAGTCCCAGCACGCAGAGCCCGGCGAGCCACTTGCCGAGCAGCACTTCGCCGGGACCAGCCGCGTGGCGCAGGAGATCCCACGTCCCGCCCTCGACCTCGCGCGCGAAGGCGTTCGAGAGGCTCGCTGTCGCGGAGAAGAGGAGCACCGTCCACAAGAGCACGGCCGCGGTCTCGGGCCGGCGCGCCTGCGGCCCGGCGGCGAAGGAGAGCACGGCCAGCGTCACGGCTGCGAACAGAATCGAGCTGCCGAGCGAGTAGCGCGCGCGCCACTCGCCGCGCAGCTCCTTGCCCCACACCGCGGTCGCTCCCGCCCAGATGCTCATGCGTACGAGAGCGCGCCGAGATCGAGGCGCGGCTCGCCGTCGGCCGGCTCCCCGCGCTGGTTCGTGGTCACGAGGCAGAGCGAGCCGAGCGCGCGCTGACGCACTTCGTCATAGAGCCAATCTCGCGCCTCGGCATCGAGATTGGAGGATGGCTCGTCGAGCAAGAGAAGCTCGGGATGGCCGAGCCAGGCCGCCGCGAGGCGGGCGCGCTGGCGCTGGCCGCTCGACAAGCTCATGGGCCGCTCCTTCGCCAGGTGCTCGATGCCGGCGCTGGCGAGCGCCTCGCGGACGCCTTCCTTGGTGCCGTTCGCGCGCAGGCGCGCCAGAAACTCGAGATTCTCGCGCACCGTGAGATCCCGGTAGAGCTGGATCTCGGGCGCCGCGAGTCCTGAAAGCGCGCGCAGGCGCGCGGCGGCCACCTCCCTGCCCTGGCAGAGCCAGCGCACGCGGCCCGATCCCGGGCGTTTGAGCCCGGCGATCATGCGCAGGAGCGTGCTCTTGCCCGAGCCGTTCGGCCCCAGGATCCAGTAGAGGCCGGGGCCTTCGAAGCGCACGGTCAGAGGCCCGACCACGTCGCGCTCGCCGTAACGCCCCACCACGCTCTCGAGCCGGATCTCGAAACGGGAACCTGCCACCGAGCTCTTCCCCTACGAAGCGGCGTGGCGAGGCTCTCCCCGCTCGGGCGCGTGACCGTCGCCTTGGATCGCCTCGTCCACCGCCTTGCGAAGCGCGGCCACGACGCGCTCGCGCCCCGCCACCAGCGGGCCCGCGATGGTGGCGCCGGCCGCCGCCCGGTGCCCGCCGCCGCCGAAGCCCGCGGCGACCTTCTCCACGTTCACCCGTCCGGTGGAGCGCAGCGACACCTTGACCTCGCCGTTGCCCGTCTCGCTCAAGAGAGCGACCGCCTCGACGCCTTGGATGTTGCGTGGAAAGTCGACCAGCCCTTCGGTGTCGGTCGAGTCGACGCCGTACTTGTGCATGGTGGCGCGGTCCACTTCCATCCACGCCACACGCCCGTCCTCGCTGAGCGCGAGCCGGCTCCACACGTCGCCCTGGAAGCGCACGCGGCCGGGATGGCGATGCTGGTAGATCACGGCGTGCAGAGGTTCCGGGCTCGCCCCCGCCGCGACCAGATGCGCGGCCATGGCGTGGGCTTCGGAATCCGTGTTCGAGAAGCGGAATGAGCCGGTGTCGGTGACGAGAGCGGTGTAGAGCGCTTCGGCAATGGACTTGGTGATTCCACCCGGCTGGCGGCGCACGAAGTCGTACACCAGCTCGCCGGCCGCGCATGCCTGCGGCACCACGATGGCGAGCGTGCCGAACTTGGGCTCGCCCAGATGGTGATCGAGGATCACGATGGTGAGGCCGTCGCGCGAGAGCAAAGGCGCCACGCGGCCCAAGCGCGGGCGCACTGCGGTGTCGAGGAGGATGACCACGTCGGCGGCTTCGATCACCTCGCGCGCCCACGTCTCGTCGAACGGCTGCATGGGGAACAGGCGCGCCAGGAAATCGAAGTTGGGCGGCACGGCGCCGTCGTTCAAGACCACCACGTCCTTGCCGAGGCGCGAGAGATGGAGCGCGAGCGCCACCTCGGAGCCTAAGCCGTCACCGTCCGGATTCATGTGCGTGGTGAGAACGAAGCGCTGCGCCGCGGCGATCACCTTCTCGAGAGGCTTCCAGTCGGCAAGCGGTGGCGCGGGCGAATCCCAGGGCGTCATCCCGACCTCGCGACGGGCTCCGCCTGCACCACGTGCTCGAGGAACCAGCGGTGCAGCCGCCGGTCGTTCGTGAGCTCGGGGTGAAAGCAGAGACCGAAGAGACGCTCCTGGCGCACGCCCACCGGCTCTTCGCCGAGCCGCGCCACCACCTCGACGCCGGGGCCGAGGCGCTTGAGGCGCGGGGCGCGGATGAACACGCCCTCGAACGGCGTGTTGCCGGTCGCCGTGCCGGACACCGTGGCCTCGAAGGAATCGATCTGGCGTCCATAGGCATTGCGCTCGACCTCGACGTCGAGCACGCCGAGGGGCGGAAACGGCACGCGCCCTCCGTCGGTCAGCTGGCGCGCGAGCAGGATGAGACCGGCGCACGTGGCGAACACCGGCTTGGTCTCGACGAAGCGCAAGAGGGGCGCGCGCAGGCCGGTGACTTCAAGCAGGCGAAGCATGGTCGTCGATTCGCCCCCCGGCAGGGAGAGCGCGTCGACCGTGGCCAGGCTCGCGGCGTCGTCCACGCGGCGCGTGGCGCAGCC
>DATFWU010000101.1:0-20699 GCA_035259005.1 Candidatus Eiseniibacteriota bacterium | reverse complement strand
ATCCACGCGGCGCCCGCGACGCGCGCACAGCATCACCGACTTGGTGGCGTGCATGGCGCGCAGGAACGACTTGCGCGCCACCACGCGCTGCGACTGCGAATCGTCCTCCGACTCCTCGATGGGTGCCGCCAGCTCGCGGATCGGCCACAGGTGGACGACGTTCTGCGTGCGCAGCTTGTGCTCGAAGGCCTCGACCGCCGGCGCCGTCGGTGTCTCTTCGGGGGCCGGCCACTCGAAGAAGGCGCGCGAGAATTCCACGATCTCGCTGGCTTCGATGCCCGGGCTGAAGCGGATGCCGGCGAGGCCGCGGCGCGAGAACTCGTCGACCAGGAACTGATGGCTGGCCTGGCCGACCACGTCGACGCGCAAGCGCATGTCGTTGACGTACAAGCTGTCACTCAGCACCTGGAGGCCGAAGCCCGCGCGCTCGAGAGCGAGCATCGTGGTCAGCGAATCCTGGAGGTTCGAGAGCGCCTGCGTGTAGGCGACGTTGCGCGAGTCGTAGAGGCGCGACGTCTTCCAGAACACCGCCAAGTTGGTGGCCAGCTGGCGGCCGGCCACCGTGATGCGCGAGGCGTGCGCCTCGTCGCGCTCGCGCGGCGCCGAGCGCTGCGAGGAGTGGGAGCCGAGCGAGCTCACGCCGCCCTCCGATCTTTGGTCTCGGCCGCGCCCTTGTCGCTCGCGGTCTCGGCCAGGGCGCGCCGGCAGGCGTTGCGCGGGCCCGGGAAAATGCTGGCCGCGTGGCGCTCGAGGAACGACTTGTCCTCGGCGTCGGCGGTGCGCGCGATGGCCCAGGCGGCGAGCAGCCGGCGCTCGGAGGCGGCAGGATCCGGCCACCAGTTCTGGCGCGAGGCCCACTCGCGCAGGATGCGGCGCACCCGCGGATTCGGGATCTTGGCCACGGTCTCGAAGTAGGCGCGTTTCTCGGGCCAGGGACGCTCGCGGAAGCTCGCCTCCTCGGCGATGTCGAGGAGCGACTCTCCCATGCCGCCGTTGGCGAAGTCGCGCGCCGCGGTGAGGGCGGCGGCGCGCACCTGCGGGTCCTGGTCCTGCAGCGCCTTCACCACGCGATCCTTCACTTCCGGCCGCGTCGCCGCGCCGCGCGTGACCAGAGCCGTGAGCGCGTCGCGACGCACGCGCGGCTCGGGATGATCGACCGCCTGGAGGAGCGCCGGCTCGACCTCCTTGGCCGGGCACGCGGCGATGGCCGCGAGCATGTGGATCGCCGGCGTGCCGATGGCGCGGAACAGACGCTCGCGCACTCGTCCGACGCCGAGCGGGGCGAGCAGCGAGAGCCCGGCCGCGAGCTGAGGGTGGAGCGTGTCCACGGTGGAATCGCACAGATAGTCACACACCGGCTCGATGGCGGCCGGGCCCAGATTCGCCGCGAACTCGGGCAACGCGGTGGTGTCGGCTTCCGAGAAGTGCTGGATCGAGGTGACGGCCTGCTTGAGAAGATCGGTGGGGTCGGGCAGGAAGCCCACGGGGTCGACGCCGCGCTCGACGCACAGCCCGTTCATGGTCGCCAGCACCTTCGTGGCGCGCCCGAGATCGGCCTCGGAGAGCGCGATCACGATGAGATCGCCGAAGGCGCGCGCCAGATCGGCGAAGCGATCGGCGTTGCGCTCGTCCTCCGCGACCTCGGTCAGAATCTCGAGCGCGACTTCGGTGAGCGGGCGCGAATGCTCGAGGTGGATTTCCTCCGCCAGCTCCTGCATCTCTTCGGGGCGTAGCTCGAGCAGGTGCGCCGGGCAGCGCTCCGTGATGTCGACCGCTGGAATCAGCTGGTTCCAGTCGTCCGAGCGCTCGCCCGAGCCCTCGCCCGTGGTATCGACGTCCAACACCGATACGGTGGCGTTCGACTCCTCGCTCTCCCCCTGGCCGGGCCACGGCACGTCGCCGGCTTCGCCGCCCTCGTCGCCCATCTCCATGTCGACGAGGTTCTCCTGCATGTCGTCGATGGCGAGATAGGCGTAGCGGATGTGGGTGAACTCCTGCTCCCACAGGAGCGTCACCAGATCTTCCTCGGCGCCACGCGGCTCGGTGGCGCGCGCCAGCACGTCGAGGAAGGCGTTGATCTCGGGCGGCGTCACGCCCTCGATGAACTCGATCTCGGTGATGCCGTCGCGGTGAAAGCGGTAGGCCAGGCTGTCGCGCTTGGACGGATTGCTGTAGACCGAGTTTCCATAATAGAGGAGGTCGGCTTGCTGCACGGTGAAGCGAAGGTCGCCGACGTCTTCGATGGTCCCGAGCACGGCGTCCTGCATCTCGTTCAAGATGCGCGAGAGCACCGGATTGTTGGCCGGATACATCTTCTTGGCCTTGAGTCCGCGCACCAGGACGCGCATCAGCTCGCGGAGCCTCTGCACCAGGCGCTGCTCGGCGACTTCCGGCGACTCCTCCGGCGCGAGCGTGGCGCCGACGCCGGAGTGTCGCGGAGCCACGCCGGGGACGGGCTTGGGCGGCGACGGCAGTCGCGGATCTTCCGCTTCCGGGCTGCCTGGGAGCTTGGGATCGGTCATGGCCCTGCGGTTATCGGCGTTCCGCACCCCTGCCTTAGCCTGTGCTAGGGTTCGCGCCGATTCCCTCGTTTCGAGCCCCCTCTGTCGGGAGGATGCATGCTGAACCGGGCCCTCGTGAGTTTCGGCCGCTTTCTCTTGGCGGCCATCTTCCTGTGGACCGCCTATCACGACGCCACCGCCTTTCCGGCCCACGTCGCGATCCTGAAGAAGAAAGGGATTCCGTTTGCCGAGATGATGGCCGTGGGTGAGATCGGCCTGCGCGCCTTGGGCGGCCTCATGCTCGCCACCAGCTTCCATCCGCAGATCGGCGCGCTCTTTCTCATCATCTTCCTGGTGCCGACCACGATCTTGTTTCATCCCATGAGCGGCGACCCGGGCCAGCAGATCGAGTTCTTCAAGAACATCGCCATCCTGGGCGGGCTCGCCGTGGTCGCCGGATCCGTGGAAGGGAAGCGCGCATCCTAGATTGGGACTGGTAAGCGGAGGACAGCGTGGCTCTGCTCGATCAGATGGCCTTGCATGGATACGGAGAGCTGCATCTCGCGCGCGACCCCGCGACCGGGCTCCGAGCTTACGTCGCGATCCACGACACGCGCCTGGGTCCCTCGCTCGGCGGTTGCCGCTTCATCACCTACGGAAGCGAAGAGCAGGCCGCGGTCGACGCGCTGCGTCTGGCGCGCGGCATGACTTCCAAAGCGGCGCTCGCCGGGCTTTCCTTGGGCGGCGGCAAGGCCGTGATCTGGCGCGAGGACGGAACCGAAACCCGGCTGGCGCCCGGCTCGGCGGCGCGGCGCGATCTGTTCCGCGCCTTCGGGCGCGTGGTCGATGGATTGAGCGGCCGCTACATCACCGCGGAAGACTCGGGGACGAGCCCCGAGGACATGGTCGAGATCTCCAAGTCGACCAAGCACGTGGTGGGCCTGCCGGAATCCCTGGGCGGGGTCGGCGATCCCTCGCCTTACACGGCGCGCGGCGTGCGACGCGGCATCGAGGCCGTGGCCCGCGAGGTGCTGGGCCGCGATTCGCTGCAAGGCGTGCACGTCGCCATCCAGGGCATCGGCCACGTCGGGCTCTCATTGGCGCGCGAGCTCGCGCAGGCCGGCTGCCAGCTCACCGTGGCCGACATCTCCTTCTCGCGCATTCGCCAGGCGCAGCAGGAAGTCGGGTCCGACGTGGGCGTCGCCGACATCGACGAGATCCTCGAGACCGAGTGTGACGTGCTGGCACCCTGCGCCCTGGGCGGCGTGATCCGCGCCGACACCGTGGGCCGCCTGCGCTGCCGCGCGGTGGCGGGCGCGGCCAACAACCAGCTCGCCGACAGCACCATCGACGAAGCGCTGTTCCGGCGCGGCATCTTCTGGGCGCCCGACTACGCCATCAACGCCGCCGGGCTCATCTGGGTGGCCCAGGCCGCCTGCGGTTTGTCACGCGCCGAGGCGGTGAAGAAGATCGACGGCATCTACGACACCATCGCCAGCATGTCGCGGCGTTCGCGCTCGGAAAAGACTCCGCCCGGGGGGCTCTCCGATCGCATGGTGGAAGAGAGGCTCGCGCAAGCCGCGCGCGTCTAGCTCTTCATCTCCGCGTCACGCTGACCAGCTCGCTTCGCACCTGTCCGCCTTTCGGCGTGAGCTCGAGAATGTTTCCGACGCCGCGCGCGTAGTACTTCCGCGCTCGGTCGTTGGGCGTGAGCTTGGTCCACTCCAGGGTCTCGAGGCACGGGAAGCTCCCGTACGGGACCATCTGCGGCACGTCGAGGCCCGTCACCTTGGCCATGTCCTCGGCCACGCCTTCCTGGAATTCCTGGCGATAGGTGTCGCCCACCTGCGGATTCGCTTCCATGACCATGCCGGGCACGGCACCGGCGACGCCCGCTTCCCACGAGCCTTCCGTGCTCACCACTTGGCCGTGATCGAGCTCCTTGGAATCCTCGCCGAAGTACCAGACGTTGCCGGTCTTGTCCTGCGCATACCAGTCGGCGGTCGCCTCCGTGAGGTCGCCATTGGTATAGACGCTGTCGAGAACGACGGTGGTCATGACGCCCAGGATCATCTTGGTGTCATGGGTGACCACGACATCGTTCACTTCCTGTCCCGATTTGAAGTTCGTGACATAGCGAAACACGGTGCCGGGGTCGAGCGGGAAGTACGGATTGTCGACGCGGCTCACGAAGTCCGCGGCGTTGATCACCGGCTGGTAGGGCGGCTGTGCCGCCAGCGCCGAAAAAGAGACAAGAATGGAAGCGAGAAATGCGAGCGCGCTCGCGTGTGGAAGTTTCGCCATGCTTCACCTCCCGAATGAAATGCGCGGACCTCGGGTTCTGGTTGGCAAGGCCTGGGGGGAAATGCCCAGTCTGACGAGGAGAACCCCTTCTGGGCGTTACACCCCGCCCGGGGCGGGCGGGTTCCTCACCGTGCTCCTAAAGGTGGCGTAGGCGCAAGCGGTGCGCGGCGAGCGTGAGCCCGAGATGCTCGGCGATGCGCCGCGGGCCGCGATCGAGCACGTCGGCCTCGGCGATCAGGCGGCGGTTGGCGAGAAGGAGAGCCTGTGACACCTCGCCCACGAGATAGGTGGCGAGCCCGGCGCGCCGGTGCGCGGGCAGGACGGCCGGACGGATCGCGGTGTAGCGGTGGGTGGCGAGCGGCACGGCGATGGCCACGCCGACCAGGCTACCGCCACGCGTCAGTCCCCACAGACGCTCTTCGCGCGCCGCCAGCGCGACCCCTTCGCTCGTGCGCAGCTCGGGCTCGATGGAACTGTCTTGCTCGAGGATCGCGGTCGCCGCGGTCGCTTCGCCTGCTCCCACCGCGCGCACCTCGGCTTGCGCGGGGCGCGAAGGCCGGGAGAGCACGCCGGTCTCGAGCGCATAGATGGGGCCGGCGGGCCGCGCGTCCCAGCGCTCGCGCGAGGCGAGCCCGAGTGCGGCTTCGCACGCCAAGCCGTCGTCGGTGCGCACGAGGATTTCGCCCAGGCCGAGCGTCATCACCGCCGCGGCGAGCGCCTCGTTGGCGCGGGTTCGCCAGGCGGGCGACACGGCGAATTCCAGGAGCGCCGTCTCCGACGCGAGCGCGTAGCCCGTCTCGGCGTGTCCCTCGCGCAGGCGGAAGGCGCGGGTCGACGCGATCGCCTTCTCGTGTCCCCACGAAAAGGCGCGCACGCGCAGCTCGTCCACCTTGGCGCGCCGGAGCGCGACGAGATCGCCGAGCGCGACCGGTTCGATCTCCATACGACCTCTAGGGCTCGATCGCTTCGGGAACCGCCGCTCCCGGCGGGACGACCACGGCGTCCTTCTCCTTGCTCGGCGCCATGAGTGGCAAGAGCACCAGGCACACGAGTCCGATGGTGGAGTCGATGGTCAGGGTGATGGGATATCCGAGCTTGGTCGCGCAAACACCCTGCCAGATGGCGCTGTAGGAAATCACTCCATTGAGCAAGGCCATGTAGGCCGTGAACTGCGTGGCCGCGACGCGAGGCGTCGTGACGTCCATGAAGAGCGCGGTGCGCGTCCCGTACATGAGGCCGTTGAATACCGAGTACACCATGACCGCGATCCAGAACACGCCGACGAGACCGGCGGGAACGATGGGCCGGTTCAGGGCCGTGGGACTCACGGGCATGATCCAGCCCGCCTTTTGCATCTCGGCCGCGAGATAGAGCGTGGGAATCGACATGGCCGCGATGTAGATGGCGAGCATCTTGCGGCGGCCCAGACGATCCGAGAGCCACCCGCCCAGCACGCAGCCCAACGCCGAGACGATCGTCGACCACAGATTGAGGGTCGCGATCTGGCGATCGGTCATGCCGAGCTCGACCGCCAGGTTGGACTGCAAGGCCAACCCGAGCGCGTAGGCGCCGGCCGGCAAAACGGCGAACAGGAGGCCGATGAACGCGGCGCGCGTGCCGAGGAAGGCGCGCACTGCGTCGCGCACGAAGGTGCCGATCTCGGACGCGATGGCGCGAAGCGGCGGACCCGCACCGCGCACGCGCGTCGGATCGGGCTTCTCGCGGATGGGGAGCGCGACGAACAACGTCACCAGGAGGATGCACGCTCCGACGAAGTAGTAGGTCGTCTGGAAACCGATGAGCGGCGCCAGGAACAGCACGCCCGAGCCGCCGATGGCCTGGCCGACGTTGGCGCCCGCGAACATGAGGCCGTTGGCCAAGCCGCGCTCTTCTTCCTGAAGCACGTTGACCGCGAGCGCGTCGATGGCCACGTCCTGCGTCGCGCCGAAGACGTTGTGGATCAGAATCAGGTAGGTGAAGAGCTTGAGCTCGGTCGAAAAATGGACCGGCAACGCGGCCATGAGGGTGAGCACCATCAGGACCTGCGCGCCTACGATCCACATGCGGCGCCGACCCCAGCGATCGGACGACAGGACGTCCACGAAGGGCCCGTAAATCCACTTGAGGCCCCAGGGCGCATAGAGAGAGGCGACGAAGGCGCCGATCTCCGCCGGGTTCAGTCCCTGGCGGCGCATCTGGGTGGCGATGGCGATGGCGGTGAAGCCGAGCGGAATCCCCTCGGTCACATACAGAAAGAAAAACGTGGCCAGGCGGCCGGGCTTCGTGGCAATCGGGTTGGGCAGCTTCACCGAGCTACATCCCCGACGCTTTCTTCTGCTTCGCCGCTTCCTCGGCGCGCGCCGTCCACGGCGGCACGATGCCGTTCACGCGCGCGTAGGCGATGGACTGGCCGAGGTGCTCGTGCATGTGCGTGACCATGGTGAGGCAGCAGGCGCGCACGGTAGCCGGCTTGCCGAACATCTGGATCGAGCGGTCCCAACCGTCGTCGGGCACGCCGCGGATGGCGGCGCGCGCGTAGTCGAACGAATCGCCGAGGATCTTCTGCACCTGGGCCTTGTCGGTGGTCGACTTCTCGAGCGTCTTGAGATTGATTCCGTCCGGCGCCTTGACGCCGAACATGCCGGGGAACATGTAGTTCCCGCCCGCCACGTGCAGGAAGACCTCGGCGGTCGAGCGCACGCCATCGCCGGGACGATAGTTGTACTTGTCCGCGGGCGTGGCTTGGGCGAGATCGGCGAGCTTCTCGGCCACGTCGTCGAGGCTGTGGAGCAGCTCGGCCTTGAGGCCGGTCGGCGCGGGCTCGTCGGCTCGGATCGGACCCGGCGCGACAACGGTCAGCGCGAGCAGGGCGAGGACCAGACGGAACAGCTTCATGCGGGCTTCCTCCGGAGTTCGGTCGAACGGGTGTGCGCATGCTAACGCCAAGGCTTCGCCTTCTCCAGCGCGCAAATTGGGCGTATTCTGGTTCGGTCCGGACCCACCGCCTCCTCGCCTCGGAGGGCCATCCCCATGCGCGCTCTCTTCGTCCTCGCTCTCCTGTCCTGGTTGGCAAGTCCCGGCTTCGCGACTTCGATTCCCACCGCCCATGGCACCGCCACCATCGACGGCGTGAAGAGCCCCGGAGAATGGGACGCGGCGACGGCACAAGCCGTGTTCGCGTCCGGGACGCTCCCGGGCAGCTTTCTCTGGGTCATGGACGACGACGTGAACATCTACGTTGGGCTTTTCGTGCCCGATCACACCTTTACGCCCAATGACCTGGCGTGGGTGCGCTTCGATTCCAAGCACGACGGCGTCACGATGGTCGGGGACGACGAGGTGAACGGCTCGTCGGTCACCCTCTTCGATTCCCACTTCGACGGGGTGTCGTGGGCGATCCAGGATCTGCGCCGGCAAGGATCGGCGGCGGTGACATCCAACATGGCGGGAAACTTCTTCGAGATCTCGCACCCCTTGAACACCGGCGATCCCGACGACTTGTTCGTGGGCGCCGGGCAGACCATCGGCCTTTGTGTCTTCTACGCGAACGACGGCACGATCTTCGGAGGAGATGACGATCCGACGGGTTGTCTGGGCTCCGGGCTCTCGCAATCGACCTACGTCGACTACACGATCTCGAATGTCGCCAGCGCCGATCCGATGGCGGCGCTCGCCTTCGCCCACATCGCCCTGACGCCGAATCCCGTCCGGCAAGGCGCCGAGCTGGCGATCGACTACGGTGTTCCCCCAAGCGGAGTGCCACCGAGCCTCGGGCTCTACACCGTATCGGGACGCAAGCTCGACGATCTCGGACCTTTGTCGCACGAGCCCGGCAATCACGCTCTGCACTGGCAGGGCGCGGGGGCCCTGAGCCCCGGAGTCTATTTCGTGCGCGCGCGCTACCAGGGCGCCGGCGTGCGCTCGAAGACGCTCATCGTGCGCTGAGCCCTGGCCCTTGAGCGGGCTCGCTCCCGGCGTCATGCTCAGGGCTCCCTTTCCGGAGGCCCATGCATGACGGATCGAAGAGCGCCACTCGAACTCTCCTCGGATCGCTTCCGCGAAGCGGGCCACAAGCTCGTGGATCGCATCGCCGCCCATCTCGATGCGCTGGCGAGCGGGCCGGTGACGCCCGCCGAGACACCGGCCCAGGTGCGCGAAGCTCTCGGCACGGGCGCGCTTCCCAAAGAAGGCGCGGACGCCGGCCGCCTGCTCGACGAAGCCGCCGAGCTCTTGTTCGCGCATTCGCTTTACAATGGACATCCGCGATTTTTCGGCTACATCACGTCGTCGGCCGCGCCGATCGGCGTGCTCGGCGACCTGCTCGCCGCCGCCGTGAACGCGAATGTCGGCGCCTTCTCTCTTTCGCCCATGGCCACCGAGATCGAGCGCCAGTCGATCCGCTGGATCGCCGAGTGGCTGGGCTATCCGGCGCACGCGGACGGCGTGCTCGTGAGCGGCGGCAACATGGCGAACTTCGTGTGCTTCCTGGCCGCGCGCCGCGCCAAGGCGCCTTGGAACATTCGCGCCGAGGGCGCGGCCCCCGCGGGCCGGCCCAAGCTTCGCGCCTACGCCTCGTCGGAGACGCACACCTGGGTGCAGAAGGCGTGCGATCTCTTTGGGCTCGGCACCGACGCTCTGCGCTGGATCCCCGTGGATGACGAATTCCGCATGGATCTCCCCGCCCTCGAGCGCGCCATCGCCGAGGACCGCGCGCGCGGCGATCATCCATTCCTCGTCGTGGGCACAGCGGGCTCGGTGGGCACGGGCGCGGTCGATCCCTTGCCCGCGCTCGCCGAGCTTTGTCGCCGCGAAGATCTCTGGTTCCACGCCGACGGCGCCTACGGCGCGCTCGCGGCGCCGGTTCCGGGCGTGCCGGACGACCTGCGCGGCGTGGCCCTCGCCGATTCGGTCGCGGTCGATCCGCACAAGTGGTTCTACTCGCCCATCGAGGCGGGCTGCGCGCTCGTGCGCCATCCCGGCAGCCTGGTCGACACGTTCTCCTACCGCCCGCCGTACTATCACTTCGACAGCGAAGAGAAAGATCCGGCGATCAACTTCTACGAGCGCGGCCCGCAGAACACGCGCGGCTTCCGCGCGCTCAAGGTGTGGCTCGGCCTGCGCCAGGCGGGGCGCGAGGGGTACATGCGCTCGATCGCCGAGGACATTCGCCTGGCCAAGCGGCTCTACGACCGCGCTCGAGCCGAGCCGCGCCTGCAGGTGTTCACGCACGGACTCAGCATCGCGACCTTCCGCTACGTTCCGGAGGGCGTGAAGCCGGGCTCACCCGCGTCGGAGGAATATCTCAACCGCCTGAATCAGGAGCTGCTGACGCGCGTGCAGCAGAGCGGGCGCGCCTATCCTTCGAATCACGTGGTGCGCGGCGCGTTCGCCTTGCGCGCCTGCATCGTGAACTTCCGCACCACCGAAGCCGACGTCGACGCTCTCCCCAAGATCGTGGTCGAGCTGGGCGACGCCCTGGCGCGCGAGCTGCGTCCGGCAGGAACTCTCGTCGAGGGTTGAACTATGGTCGGCAGGCGGCTCGAGAGTATCGAGACGGCTCTGCAAACCTTCCCCGACCGGCAGGGCTGGCGGAAGGTAGTCGGCCTCTATCTCCTGTTCGCGGTCCCGGCTCTCGCCATCGGTCTGGCGACAGGGCTCATTGTCTTCGAGCCGCTTCATGGCGACGCCTGGGTGCTGCTCACGCTGCCCTTCGCCCTTCTCCTCAAGCCGGCCTTCGTCGAAGAGTTCGTCTTTCGAGCCGCCGTCGTCCCGCACCCGGCCGAAGCATCCCCTCCACGGAAGACCTGGGTGTTGGCGATCGCGAGCCTGGCCGTGTTCGTGGCCATGCACCCTTTGAACGCGCTGATCCTCAACCCGAATCGCACGGTCTTCTTCGCGCCCGTGTTTCTCACGATCGTGCTGGCCCTCGGCGCGCTGTGCACGGCGGCCTATCGCATGACGGGCTCGCTGTGGCCGCCCGTGCTCATGCACTGGACGACCGTCGTGGCGTGGGTCTACCTCTTCGGGGGCGCGGGCCAGCTCGGCATCGTCGCCCGAGTGAATCACTCGTGAGAGAGAATCAGTCGAATTCGGCGCTCGGGTCGGGTGGCACCTGGTCGGGGCCGACGCGACCGATGGCGATGTCGGCGCGACGGTAGTTCTCGCCGCGGACGGCCGAGCCGGCGAGGCGCCTCAACAGGTTGATCTGGCCCGTGTGCTGGAGCGCGTCGGCGATCGGACCCTGGAAGAGCTTGTCGGCCGACGTGTGCAAGGGCGCGTCCGAGGCCAGGTAGTCGTCGAAGGCGCGCAAGGTGGCGAAGAAGCGCTCGACTTCTTCTTCCCAGGGACGGACCGGGCTTTGCTTCCACCCGGACTCGCCGCGGGCCATCATGAGGGCCCAGACCAGGAGGTCGCCGATGTGCTGCAAGACCTCGAGCGGCGTGCGCGTGGTCGGCCCGGCCTTGAACGAGGCGACGCCAGGCGGTGCTCCGCGCACCGCCTTGCCGCAGCGGTACGCCAGCGTGGCCACGCCATGACGAAGCGACTCGCGAGTGAACGTTTCGGACATCGTTCCTCCAGATGGCCGACGGGAGCCTGCATCCGAAACCTTACGCTCGCCCTGGGACTCTTTCTACTCGCCGGCTGCTCGGGCGACGACAAGGCCGGGCCTCCCGCGCCGCCGCGCAGCTTTCGCATGGGCTTCTCGGCCATCCCGCCGCGTCCCGATCTCGCGCTTCTCGTGAGCACGATCAACGCCTGGACGCCGCACGCCGACATGGCGCTCATCTTGACCGAGCCACCTTGGGACTCGCTTCTCGCCGGACGACCGCCGGACGCGCTCATCCGCGCCAACCAGCTCGGGCTCGCGGACTACTATCGGAGCAAGAACCTGCGCGTCGTGGTCAGCATCGATCCCACCAATGGCCTCGACCGCTCGAGCGACTCCGCGCCACTCAAGGCCGCGGGCCGAAGCCTCACCGAGCCCGCGATCCAGCAGATGTTCCGCGACTACGCGGTGGCCATGGATACGCTCGTCCATCCCGACTTTCTCGGGCTCGGATCGGAGACCAATCTGGTGCGCCTCGCCGCACCCGCCGCGCTCTACGCCGCCGAGGTCCAAGCGGCCAACGACGCGGCGACCGACATTCATTCCTACGATCCTCAAGCCAAGCTGTTCACGACCGCGCAGGTGGAAGTGGCGTGGGGACAGCTCGGCTCGACGAGCACGGGCTATGTGGGGATTGCCCGGGACCGCGCCGACTTTGCGTTCGACGCCATTCTCGGCCTCTCCTCGTATCCGTATCTCGGCGGATTCGTCGAGCCCGAGGACGTTCCGCTCGATTACTACTCGCGTCTGGTCGAGGGAGCTGCCATCCCCGAGATGGTGATCGAGGGCGGCTGGACGTCCGTGTCCCTGGGCGCGATCGCCTCGTCTCCCGACAAGCAGCGCCGCTACATCGCGCGCCAGATCCGGATCCTCGACAAGGCGCAGGCGATCGGCGTGTTTCAGATCACCTTCACCGATCTCGATCTGGCCGCATGGCCCGCGCCCTCGGGAAGCCTCGCGCCCTTCGCGTACCTCGGGCTCGTGGACAAGGACTTCGTCGCCAAGCCCGCGCTCTCGGAGTGGGATCGCGCCTTCCGGAGACCGGGACCCTGACTTAGCCCGACTCTTGCACGCTTGCGAGGGCACACGGCTCCGCCCGACGAGCCCGAGCCAAACCCTCCGGGAAGGTGCGTCCCATGCGACTCGTGACGACCTGCCTTTGCATCGCGCTCGCCCTGACCGCGCAATCTGCAAGCGCCGCCGTGTACGCGGTCGGCACCGGCCATCCCTACACCACGCCCAGCAACGTGCCGTGGGAATCGCTGGCTCCCGGCGATAGCGTCCTCATCTACGCGCAGGCCACGCCGTATCACGACAAGTGGGTGATCTGCCGCGCGGGGACCGCCGCCCAGCCCATCGTGGTCCACGGCGTGCCCGACGCTTCCGGCAATCTTCCGATCATCGACGGCGCCAACGCCGTGACCCGCTCGGCCCTCAATTTCTGGAACGAGGAGCGTGGCGTGATCAAGATCGGCGGCGCCAACACTCCACCCGATCTCACCCCGGCGTGGATCGTGGTCGAGAATCTCGAGATCCGTGGCGCGCGCTCGACCAACACCTTCACGGGCCGCAACGGCCTGACCTCGTACGGCAGCAACGCCTCGGCAATCTACATCGAGAAGGGCACCGACCTCGTGGTGCGCGGCTGCCACATGCACGACTGCGGCAACGGCTTCTTCTGCGCGAGTCTCACGACGAACTTGCTGGTCGAGGCCAACGACATCGAAGGCAACGGCAACGTGGGCTCGATCTACGAGCACAACAACTACACCGAGGCTCTGGGAATCACGTTCCAGTACAACCACTTTGGCCCATTGCTCGCGGGCGCGGGCGGAAACAATCTCAAAGACCGCTCGGCGGGCTGCGTGATCCGCTATAACTGGATCGAGGGCGGCAATCGCCAGCTCGATCTCGTCGACAGCGACTACGACTACATCTACAACCACCCGACCTACTTCACGACCTACGTTTACGGCAACGTGCTCTACGAGACGGGTGACGATGGCAATAGCCAGATCGTCCACTACGGCGGCGACAGCGGCACGACGACCCAGTACCGAAACGGTTGGCTCTACTTCTACGACAACACGGTGATCTCCAAGCGCACCGGGCACACGACTTTGTTCCGGCTCTCGAGCGCCGGGCAATCAGCCGACGTGCGTGACAACGTCTTCTATGTCACCGGCACAGGCAATCAGCTCGCCTTCCTGGATCTGGACGGGACGCTCGTGGCGCAGAAGAACTGGCTCAAGAGCGGATGGGCGCAGAGCTTCGGCGGCGGCACGATCACCGACAATGGCGAGGTCACGGGCACGGCACCCGGCTTCACCGATTTCGCCAACAACGACTTCTCGCTGGCCGCGGGCTCGCCTTGCCTCGACATCGGAATCCCGCTGGATCCGGCCGCCTCCGGGTACTCGCCGACCCAGCAATACGTGAAGCACCAGGGGTTCGAGCCGCGTCCCTCGGACGGCGCGCCCGACCTGGGCGCCTTCGAGCGGGCGAGCGCCGTTTCGGTCGAACCGCTGGCGCCATCCCGGATCGCGCTCTCGACCTGGCCCAACCCGTTTTCGGAAAGCTGCGACGTGCGCCTGGCCGGAGGCTCGATGGAAACGTTTCCATTGGAGGTGTTCGATACGCGCGGACGCCTGGTGGCTCGCGTCTTGGCCGATGCGCCCGGGAGCTGGACGCTGCGCCCGGCAGCGACTTGGCCCAACGGACTCTATTTCGTGCGCGTCCAAGGCATCCGCCGGCCGGTCGTTCTGCTGCGCTGAGGCTTCGCCTCGAGGCCGCCTTTCTTGGTACGATAACCTCGAACCCGACGAGTGCCCGTTTCGCGCTTCCGCTTCAATCTCGCCGGCCTCGACATTCCCTTCATCCCGCTGAAAGGCTGACATCTCATGACCAAGCACAAGGTCCTCGCGGCGTGGGTCGACGAGAACGTGGCCCTCTGCCAGCCCGATCAGGTCGTGTGGAGCAACGGGTCCGACGAGGAATATCGCGAAACCCTCCGCCTTTTGGTGGCCGCCGGCACGGCGATTCCGTTGAACGCCGAGAAGCGCCCCAACTCCTTCTTCGTCCGCTCCGATCCCGGTGACGTGGCGCGCGTCGAGGACCGCACGTTCATCTGCTCGCGCGATCCCGAAGACGCGGGACCGACGAACCATTGGCGCGATCCCGAGCAGACGAAGAACGATTTGCGGCGCTTGTTCACCGGCTCGATGAAGGGCCGCACGATGTACGTGATTCCCTACTCGATGGGCCCGGTGGGCTCACCCATTGCGGGCGTTGGCGTGGTGCTCACCGACTCGCCGTACGTGCTCGCCAACATGCACATCATGGCGCGGATCGGCGATCGGGTGCTGCAAGTGATCGGCGAGAACGGCGAGTTCGTGCGCGGCCTGCACTCGGTGGGCGCGCCGCTCGAGGCCAGCGCCCCGGATTCGCCGTGGCCCTGCCATCCGACGGAGAAGTGGATCTGCCACTTCCCGGAGACGCGCGAGATCTGGTCGTTCGGCTCGGGCTACGGCGGCAACGCGCTGCTCGGCAAGAAGTGCCACGCGCTGCGTATCGCCTCCGTGCAGGCGCGGGACGAAGGCTGGCTCGCCGAGCACATGCTGATCCTCGGGCTCACGAGCCCGGAGGGGAAGAAGGCCTACATCGCGGCCGCGTTTCCCTCGGCGTGCGGCAAGACCAACCTCGCCATGCTCAATCCCTCGCTTCCGGGCTGGAAGGTGGAGTGCATCGGCGACGACATCGCGTGGATGAAGTTCGGCCCCGAGGGCCGACTCTACGCCATCAATCCCGAGTCAGGTGTCTTCGGAGTTGCCCCGGGGACGAGCGAGAAGTCGAATCCCAACGCCATGCACACCTTCAACCGCAACTCGATCTTCACCAACTGCGCGATGACCGAAGACGGCGACGTGTGGTGGGAGGACATGACCGACACGCCGCCCGCGCATCTCGTCGACTGGCTGCGCCGGCCGTGGACACCGACCAGCGGGCGCAAAGCCGCCCATCCCAACGCCCGCTTCACGACGCCGATGCGTCAATGCCCGGTGGTTTCGCCCGAGTGGGAGAATCCAAAGGGCGTGCCCATCTCGGCCATCCTGTTCGGCGGACGGCGCGCGTCGGTGGTGCCGCTGGTGACCGAGGCGCTGTCGTGGCAGCACGGAACGTTCCTGGGCTCGGTCATGACGAGCGAAACGACGGCTGCGGCAGCGGGCGCTACGGGTGCGTTGCGGCGCGATCCTTTCGCCATGCTGCCCTTCTGCGGCTACAACATGGGCGATTACTTCGGCCACTGGCTCAAGATCGGCGAGCGCGCCGGCGCGCAGTTGCCCAAGATCTTCTATGTGAACTGGTTCCGGCGCGGCGCCGACAATCGCTTCCTGTGGCCGGGCTACGGCGAGAACTCGCGCGTCCTCAAGTGGGTCTTCGAGCGCGTGCACGGCAGCGGCAAGGCAGTGGACACGCCGATCGGCCGCTTGCCCGCACCGGGCGCCCTCGACCTGAGCGGGCTGTCCTTGAATGAGACGACGATGCGCGAATTGTTGCGCGTCGATGTCGAAGGCTGGCGCGCCGAGATTCCCTCGATCCGCGAGCATTACGAGCGCTTCGGCGCCCATTTGCCGAAAGCCTTGTGGGGCGAGCTTGAAGCATTGGCGCAACGCCTCAAGTCGGGGGAGCGCGAGCCGGCAGGGGCTTCGGTTTAGCAAAGCGGATTGACATTCGCGGCGCGGAGATCGGTGCTACACTTGGGACCGGTCTCCGCGCTTCTCGTTCGCCCTACGAGAGGAGGCGCAGAGGAGTGCGCCGCCATGAAGTTGCTCCGCGTCCTTCCCGCTCTCCTTTTTTTCTCATTTGCCGCCAGCGCCCACGCACAGAACGCCTGCGCGCGTCTTTCGTGGGGAACTTGCGACACCTGGACGGCCAACCAATGCTGGCAAGGTCCGGGACTTTACTCGCTCGTCGAATCGGTTCACGGCTTGAGCACGCCCATTCTCGGAATCGACACCGAGATCCGTGTGCGCGCCGGGATCGTGGAGCCGGGCGGTGGTTACTGCACATCGACCGGGGTCCCGGACGTGTGGCGATTCGGGGACGGGGAATGCCAGAGCCTCGATCGCATCCAGCTGAGCCGAGAACCCGTGAGCCCGGCTTGCCCTACGCTGGAGGGAGCGAACCCGCAGATCTTCACCTACGTCCACTCCGTTTACGGGCCGTACGACCTGTTCATTCGTCTTTCCGCGCAGCACGACGCCGTCTTGCCCGACCCCAACACGTGGTACACGGCTTGGCGGATCACCTTCGATTTCACGCACGCCAACGCGGGGCCCTCTCCGGCGGACCAATCGACCTGCGGCAACGCCGACATGCCCGGTGACTTCATCATCGACTCCGCCAACGTGCTCGACTCTTCCCAGCAGGTGGTGGCGCTCGCGCATTGCGACATGCTGCCGCCAGGCAATCCCTATCCGGCCAGCGCCACCTGGAATACCGGTTTGTTGGTCTGCGGCCCGAATGCCCCGACGCGTCCGTTGTCCGACACGTGCTTTCCTGTCGCAGCCCAACCATCGACCTGGGGACGTATCAAAGCGACGTATCACTGATTCGCGAGCAGCTTCTTGACTCGGGATTCGATCTCGTCGCGCACGGCGCGGATGCCGGCGTCGTCGAGCCTCTTGGGATCGGGGAGATCCCAGTCCTCGCGCTGCCGCGCCGGCACCCAAGGGCAAACGTCGCCGCAGCCCATCGTGACCACGTAGTCCCACTCGCCGGGCGGGATCTCGCTCAAACTCTTGGACCGATGTCCGGCGAGCGAGAGGCCTCTCTCGGCCATCACCTGCATGGTCCGAGGATGGATCTCGCCCGAGGGCTTCGATCCCGCGCTCGCGGCTTCGATGTCTAGCGAACGCGCGAACGACTCGGCCATCTGCGACCGCCCCGAATTCTCGACGCAAACGAACAAGATGCGCATGATCAACGAAAGACTCTCGCCCCCGTGGCCTTGAACGACGCGTAAGCCATACGGCCGGGCTCGAGCCGCATGATGAGGGCCGAGCCCCGGGTGATCTCGGCCACCAGGGGCGGATAGGAGCCGATCGAGACGCGCATGCGCTCGCCTGCCGGCGGCTCGGGGACGATCTCCTCGACCGGGCCCACGAACACGTTGCGCGCGCTGCCTTGTGGCGGCTCGGTGGAGACCACGACCTCGCGCGGATCGACGACCACGTAGATCGCCTCGCCGACGTCGGCGGGCTGAGCGAGATACAGATCTGTTCCCTCCGCCGCGACCACCACGAGACCGTCCTCGGTGTGTGCCTTCACACGGCCCTTGAAGAGATTGAGGCCCAGGAAGTCGGCGACGTATTGCGAGCGCGGATGGCGCAGCAGATCGTCGCGCGTGCCCATCTGGCGCACGGCGCCCTTCTCCATGACGGCCACCAAATCGCCGAAGACCAGCGCCTCGGCCGGGCTGTGGGTCACGTACACCGTGATGCAGGGCAGGGCCGCGAGCAGCTTGGCGAGCTCGGCGCGCACCACGCGGCGAGTCGAGAGATCGAGCGCCGCCAAGGGCTCGTCGAGCAGCAGCAAGCGCGGCTCCAACACGAGGGCGCGCGCCAGCGCCGCGCGCTGGCGCTGCCCGCCCGAGAGCTGGCTCGGGCGCCGCGCCGCCAGATCGCCGATCTCCAGGCGCTCGAGCATGGTGCGCGCACGGCGGCGGGCCAAGCTCGCTCCCGATCCCGAAGCGCGCAGGCCGAAGGCCACGTTCTCGAGCGCCGTCAGATGAGGAAAGAGCGCGTAGTCCTGCGCGACGTAGCCGACCGAGCGCTTCTCGGGAGGAACGAAGACGTTGCGCTTCGAGTGGTAGTAGACCGCACTGTCGAGCTCGATCTTGCCCTCGTCGGGCATGAGCAGGCCGGCGAGCAGGCGAAGAGCCGTGGTCTTGCCCGAGCCGCTCTCGCCCACGAGCACGAGGGTCTCGCCCGAGAGAGCTTCGAGCGCTCCCTCGACGACGAACTCACCGAGAGACTGTCGAAACGAAGCGCGGAGCAGTGGGCCTTCTTTCGGCCAGGCCGGCGGGCGCGCGAAGCCCGAGGAGGAGTAGGAAAGAGAGCAGCATGAGGATGACGGAGAGCGCGATCGCGACTTCCAGGTCGGTCTGGAAAGCGACATAGACCGCGAGCGGCATGGTCTGCGTGATGCCGGGAAGATTGCCGGCGAAGGTGATGGTGGCACCGAACTCGCCCAAGGCGCGCGCGCAGGCCATGGAGGCCCCGGCGATCAGCGAGGGAGTCGACAAGGGCAAGACGACGCGGAAGAACGTGTAGGTCTCCGAAGCGCGGAGCGTCGACGCGGCGTCGAGCAGCGAGCGCGGCACGCGCGCGAAACCCGCCCGCGCCGAGCTCACGAAGAAGGGCAGCGACATGAACACCTGGGCGATGACCACGGCCGCCGTCGTGAATGGCAGCGTGATTCCGAATGCGCCCAGCGCCTTGCCCGCCAGCCCGGCCCGTCCAAAGGCGAGGAGCAGCGCGAGCCCGGCCACGGTGGGGGGCAGCACGATGGGCAAATCGATCACCGTCTCGACCACGGGCTTGCCGCGGAAGAAGCGCGTGGCCAGCAGATAGGCGACCGGCGTGCCCAGGAGCACGACGCAGGCGGTCGCGAGCAGCGAGGTGACGAGACTCAGGCGAAGCGCGTCTTGAATGACAGGATCACTCAGGCGCCTGAGCAGGGACCCACTCGGCACACGAAGCAATAGGCTCAGAACCGGAAGCCCGAGCAGGAGGAGGAGAAGTCCCGCGGCGGCGGTCACCGCCACGCGGGCTCCTCGGATCAAGGCGAATCCGTTCCGGCCGAGAGGAATCCGTAGCGCGCGAGGAGAGCTTGGCCGTCGGTGGACAGCAGATAGTCCACGAACGCTTGTGCGGCATCGTGATTGGTGGCGCCGTGCGCGATCGCGATGGGATAGTCGGCGATCACATTCGACGCCTCGGGAATCGTGATCACGCGCACGCGGCCGCGAAGCGAAGCGGAAACGTCCGTGACGTAGACGAACCCGGCGTCGGCCTCGCCGAGCTGCACCTTGGCCACGATCGATTTCACGTTCTCCTCCTGCGACACGACGTTGGCAAGAACCCGGCGGCCATAGTCGGAGCCCTTGGCCAGGCGCGACAAGACTTGGCGCGCGTAGCGGCCGGCGGGCACGGTTTCCACGCCAATCAAGACTTTCACGCCCGGCCGCGCGAGATCCTCGAGCTTGTCGACCCGCCCCGGATTGGAGACCGGCGTGATCACGATCAAGCGGTTGCGAGCGAAGCGCTTGGCGTCCCCGTCGATCAGATTGTGCTCGTTGGCGTAGCTCATCCAGCGGTCGTCGGCCGAGGCGAAAAGGTCGGCCGGTGCGCCCTGCTCGAGCTGGGCCGCGAGCTGCTGGGAGCCCGCGAACACGAAGTGGTAGGAGTAGCCCGACTTCTTCTGCACCTGCCTGCCCGCCTCCTGGAACACGTCGGAGAGCGACGCCGCGGCGAACACCGTGGCAGACGGCCGGTCGGCGGCCGTGGAGGAGACGAAGACCAAGAGGGCGACGGCGAGGCGAGCGATCACGCGTCCGGTCCGTCCCTTCCGATGATCACTTCGGTCGACTTGACGATCGCGACCACGTTGCTGCCCACACGCAGGCCGAGCCTCTCGGCTGACGAGCGCGTGATCAAGGAGACCAGCTCCTGATCGCCGATCGAGACCACGACCTCGGCCATGAGGCCGTCGGCGTGGATGGCGGCGACCCGGCCGCGCAGCCGGTTGCGCGCGCTAAGATCGAGCGACTCGGGTTGAGCCGCGAGGGTCGGTGTGGCCTGCTTGCGCAGGAAGCGCTCCATCTCGGCGCGCGGGAAGAGCCAGCGGCGGCCGACGCGGAGAGCGGGAAGTTTTCCGGAGCGCGCGAGGCTCTGCACCCGCTTCACGCGCATGTGAAGGAGATCTGCCGTTTGACGAACGTCGAGGGTATCCATTCGGGGGCTCCGAGGGTACACAGAGGACTCTAAAGGAGGCCCAGGTGACCGATTCATGGTATATAGAGGTCCATGAGGCGTCAATTGCTCCCTCTTTGGACAGTTCTTCTCGCCAGCGGATCTCCCGCCTTCGCAGCCGATTCCACGCCCGCTACGGCGGCGTCCGCACCGGCCGTTCCCAAGCTCGGCGGCTACGTGCAGGCGCGCGAGACGTTCCAGGACGGCCCGGGGCTCACGGGCACCATCAATCGCGCGCGCGTCTTCATGACC
>DATFWU010000100.1:0-4399 GCA_035259005.1 Candidatus Eiseniibacteriota bacterium | reverse complement strand
AGCCGGCTCGCGGGCTTTCACCGCCGGTGGGGACTTTCGCCCCGCCCCGAAGGAGTCAAAGCGAGGCTAGCAACCGCCGCGTGCGGCTGTCAAAGGCACGCGGCGCCGCTTGCGCTAGCGGTTCTTGAAAGCTCCCCTACCCCATGGCCAGTCGAGGGTCAGACGCCGGTCTGCCGATTGCACGGTGACGGACGCGAATCCCGTCGGCTCACCCGCCACTTGCGGCAGCACCTCGAGGCGAAAGGCGCCGCTCGCCGGCACGATCATCTTCTGACTCCCGGAGCGGTCGGCCGAGCGTGTCGTGATCCCGATCTTCGAGCCGGGACGAAAGCCCTCGCCGATGACCGCGTATTCGAGCCCGTCGGGAGTCACCATCTCGAGATGGAGGCGCAGCGAATCGCTCGCCGCCTCGATCGGAACCGGAAACGCCTCCGCATAGGCACGCTTCCCGCCGGAGCGCGAGAGGACGCCGATGCGATAGGGCTCGCCGGGCGCGTAACCGGTCGCGGCGAGAACGATCTGATCGAGGGGAAGCGTGCACAGCGCGCACGTGTCCTCGGGCGCGCGCGATCCCGGCTCGCAGACCACGCGGCCCGTCGAGTCCACGGCGAACCCGGATTGCAGACAGACGCCGCGGGACGCGCCGAGCGGGAACGCCCAAGCGGTGACCCTGTCGCGCGGCTCGAGCCCCAAGGCCAGCGCCTTGTAGCGGGCACGCCGGTGGCCGCCCACGGTGTCGGTTCCCACGGGAAAGAGGGTGAGCGTGACCTCGGGCGTGGGCGCCGCACCGCGCCAGGTCCAGGGATCGCCCGTGGTCGTGGACGTCGTGTCGGGCGTCTGTGCCTCGACCGGGCTCGCGAGCGCGAGGCAAGCGAGGGCGCAGGCCGCGAAGCGCATCACACCTTGAAGAGGACGAGGAGCGAGTCGCCTTCCTGGACGCGGTATTCGCGCCCCTCGGTGCGCATCCAGCCCTTCTCGCGCGCTTGCGCCCAGGTGCCGGCCTCGAGCAGCCGCTCCCAGGGCACGACCTCGGCGCGGATGAAGCCGCGTGCCAGGTCGGAGTGGATCTTGCCCGCTGCCTCCACCACGGACGAGCCGGCGGGAACCTGCCACGCCTTCACTTCGGGAGCACCGGCGGTGAAAAAGGTGAGCAGGCCGATCAGGTCCTCGGCCGCGCGCAGGACGCGCTCGCCGCCCCCCTCCTCGATCCCCAGCTCGGCGCGAAATGCGGCCCGCTCTTCGGGCGGCAGGCCGAGCACTTCCCACTCGGCGCGCGCCGGCAGCGCAACGGCCGCGAATCCGCTGCTGGACGCGGGGAGCGCGGGTGCTTTTCCCTCGCCGTGGTTGTAGACCGCGAGCACCGGCTTGTGACTCAGGAAGCCGAAGCCGCGGAGCGTCTTCTCCTCTTCGCGCGAGAGCTCGAGCGCGCGCATGGGACGGCCGGCCTCGAGCGCCTGGTGCAGCTTGTGCAACAACGGGCGCTCGATGGGGTTCTCGCTCTTCTTGCCGATCTTCTCCAGCTTCTCGACGCGCTCGAGCCGCGTATCGACGAGCACGAGATCGGAGAGCACGAGCTCCTCTTCGATCTGCGCCCGGTCGCGCTCGGGATCGATGGAGCCCGACGGATGGGGAACCGCGGGATCGTCGAAAGCGCGCAGCACGAGAACCAGGAGATCGGCGGCGCGAAGCGCGGGATACGGATCCTTGTCGCCCACTTCCTCGCGGCTTCCGACGCGCGGAAAGGCCGCGGCCGGATCCACGATCTCGTGGGACACAGGTGTCGTCTTCTTGGGGTGGAAGAGCTGATCGAGACGGTCGAGACGCGTGTCGCGCACGCGCGCCATGCCCACGGCATCGTCCTGGCGGCGCGCGGGAGCCTGCGGGTTTTCGGTAAGGACCTGGAACATCGTCGTCTTCCCGCTCTGCGGGAAGCCGATCAGCGCCGCTCTCACGTCGTGCGCTTCTCGCTCCGATAGGCATAGGAGAGCACGGCGTGGAGCCTCTTCTTGGCGTCGGCTCCGATCGTGGGACAGGGAGGCGAAGCCGCTCGATAGATGCGAATCGTCTTTTCGAGGGTGTCGACTTCGACGTGGCACGAGGGGCAATCGGCGAGGTGACCCTGGATCTCTGCGATCAGCTCGTTCGCCACTTCCTCGTCGAGGATCTCGCCGAGGAGACTCTTCACCTGGTCGCAATTCACGATGGGAACTCTCCTCAGCCGGCAGCCACGGGTCGGACTCCTGGGGCGGCCCACTACTGCTTGTGATGCGCCAGGAGCCGAAGGGTTCGGGCTCTTTTTTCACCTGCCGGGCAGAATGCCCGGCTTCTCGAGACCGAGCGCGACCGGGAACCGGCCTCGGACCGGCCGATTCCGGCGCTCGGCGGTGATCAAACCAGATGCCGCGAGCACATTGCAACGCCGGAGAGAAAGTCCCAAGCCCCGCCCTCCCCGGCTCGGACCGCCGGCCATCTCCTTCTCAAGCCCGTTTCATCGCGGGCCGATAACCGCCACAAGACTCCATCGGGCCGTCGTTTGCGTCGCGGGCGCACGGGTCAAGCACACTCGACGACTCGCGCTCCCACTTGCACGATGGGACGTCGGCCCCTAGGCTGGCCGTGCCCCCGCACTCGGGGCACAGGGATGTCTCGTTCCGACAAGGAGGGTTTCATGCGGTTCCGTCCGTGGCTCCTTCCCGCCGTCCTCATGATGCTCGTCGTCGCGCCTTCGGCGCGCGCGGACGAAGACAATCCGGCGGTGTACAACCCACACCCGTACCAGGCCAACTCGGCCTTCGATCAGAAGGCCCTGATCAGCGAGCTGCAGGGGAAGGCGATGGAACCCTACGTCTCGCCGAAGCATTGGTTCGACATCGGCGTCGCCCTGCCGGAGGGCAACTTCAAGGATCGCAACTGGGACCCGGGCCTCATGCTGCGCTGGAGCGAGCGCGTGTGGCGCGAGGGCCCGTTCTCGCTGGTCGGTTCGATGGGCTTCCTCTTCAACGACGACACGCGCTTCAACGAGAGCCAGGTCGACGGCTCGTACGCCGGCGGGTTCGATAGCTTCATCCCCATCGAGAGCCATCGCCACATCTCTTTCCCGTTCGCCGTCGAGCTGCACCTGGAGCCGGCGAGCGAGGACAGCTGGAGCCCGTTCGTGTCGGCGGGCCCGGCGATTCAGTGGACGCACGAGGTGCAGGTGCGTCAGGTGTACGCGATCCTCGCGGACAGCTCGTCGAGCGGCAACAACGGGACCTTCGTGGTTCCCTTCACGAGCCCCGCCGCCCCGGTGCCTCTGGCCGAGCAGATCCTGACCAAGAGCCACTTCCATCCCGGCCTCCAGGGCCAGGCCGGCTTGCGCTTCCGCATGGGCCACGGGTCGAACCCGCTCCACATCCGCCTGGCGGCTTCGGCCAACGTCTGGTACGAGCACAGCAATCCGGAGACCATCGTCTCGGGATCGATGTCGTTCGGAAAGTAGCTTCAGGCCTCGGACGGGCCGAGAACGAGAAGGCCGCTCCCGCGAGGGAGCGGCCTTTCCTGTTTGTGACCCGTGCAGGATTTGAACCTGCGACTCCCTGCTTAAAAGGCAGGAGCTCTACCAGACTGAGCTAACGGGTCTCGTTGTGCTCCGAAGATTGCGGATGGGCTCGCGGAGCGCGATCGTAATCCAGCCGCCCCCGCAATGACTAGACCGCGAACTTGAGCTTGTGAGTCTGGATTCTCTCGAGCCTCCTCGTTGGTGTTTGGCGGAAGTAGTGAGTGGCCCACCTTGCAGGCAGTTCAACTAGGCTTGGAAATCTGCGTGTGGCAAGCATCTCCTTCACTGTGAGCAGGCGATCCATGATCCCCACCTTCATGGCAGGCGATTCGCCCGGATGCCTCTCCGAGAAGGACTTGGTGTAGTTGCGCCAAACCAAGAAGACCCACATGCGCTCGATACCCGACTGTCTTCGTTTGGAAAACGCAATCGTCTCGCGCTTGTGATTGGCTCCGCTGTGGCGGAACAAGAGATCCAGGAGGTTGATGGGGAAGAGTGGATTTTGCGCATTCCTCGCCGCCCGCGAGGAGATGGTTCTGTGGCCCACCCTTAGGTGCGTTAAAGCCCGTAGGGCGCGTGGATAGGCTTGATGCTCGTCGGTGTGGAGCTCGAGCTCCTGCGGCCTGGGAACCACGATCCTCACTAGCTCGGCCACTTCCTTCTCGATCGACTTGGGATCCGGCCTTCCCAGGAGAGTCTCGAGCCTGGCCCGGCGCTTCCTCTGGGCCTGGGTCATGGTGCCCTTGCGGCGCAGCTCGCTCTCGGTGAAGCCGTGGAAGTAGTGCGACCTCTGGCCGGCCAGGACGTGGTAGCTCGTGGGATGGTCTTGGCTGTACTCGAAGCTCTCGAAGCTATCGAGGG
>DATFWU010000099.1:0-10216 GCA_035259005.1 Candidatus Eiseniibacteriota bacterium | reverse complement strand
CGGCGTGTCTGGGCTTGATCGCGGCCCCTTTCTTCCTCGATTTGGGGCGGCCGGAAGCCGAAGGCGCTGCCCTCCGATCGCACGAGATCGCGGTGCCGGCCGGACACCCGGTCGTGATCCTCCGGCCACTCGAAGGGCCGCTGCTCGTCGACCATCGCGAGCGCGTCACGGGCCTGGAAGATGGCGAGCGCATTCTCGCCGTGGCCCGCGAAGCGAGCAAGCCGGCAGTGGTCGTGTGCTCAGCCTGGCTCCCGCAGCTGGAAGTGCAATCGAGCGGCGCGTTACCAGATGGGGTCCGGCTCACCTACTTCGTTCGCGCCGGTGAGGCCGACTCGCTCACGCGATCGGGAACCGCTCTCTACTATGTCGAAGGAGCCGAGTCAGACAATGCCGAATATGAGCATGTCGACCTGAAGGCGCTGGGCGCTCATCCGATTCACTACGAGGCGAGCCGGTGATCGACCGGCGCTCCGACCGGGTCTCGCTTTTCCTTCTTACTCTCCTCTACGCAGCAACGCGCCTGCCGTTCCTCTACACGGCTGGCTTTCCTGACGGAGATCAGACCCACACCGCGGTCGGCATTCTGGATGCCGTGCAAGCGGGCACGGGATTTCTCGGCACCCGGATCTACGCGCTGGCGGTGGCGCCGGGGTTTCACGCGCTTCTCTTCGCGCTTCGATTCGCATACGCGAGCCATCCGGCCGGGCTGATCCCGCTCGTGAGCGCGCTGGGGGCGCTCGCGGGTCTCGGCGCGCAGATCTTCCTCTGGCTCACGGCGCGGCGACTCTGGGGCCCTGCCGCGGCGTGGCTCGTGAGCCTCGTCTGGCTTTTCGCGCCGGGATGGTGGGAGGTCACGACTTTCGGCCATCCCAGCATTCTGGCGCTGTGCTTCGTGCTCGGCGCGATCTGGTGGATGTCGCGTGGCACGGTGGTCGCCGCTTCGACGTGCTTCGCGCTGGCCGTCTTGTTTCGCGCCGACGTGATCCTGGCCGGCGCAGTCTTTCCTACTGTGGCATGGCTCACGACGAGGCGCTATCACTCCGCTGTTGTCGCTTTGATCGTTCCGGTGGCCGCGTTCGTCGTGTGGGCTGGGGTGATGCGCGCGATTCATCCTCCGGCCGCGAGCGTCGCGGAAAGCGGAACCGTCGCCCGCTTCTTCGACGTGCTGCAGGCGGATCCTTCGGTCTACCGCAAGGAGCTGGTCATCCTCGCTCTGGGGCTCGGGCCGATGACCATCCTCTTGAGCGGGATCGCGTGGATCGTCTGCCTGATGCGGCGCCGGTTCGACGTGCTCGGGATCGCGCTGGCCCTCGGAGTGCCCGCGCTCGTGTGGTGGATTCACGTCGAGGGGCCGTTTCGCCACCTGTTGATCGTGGCGGTAGCCCTAGTGATTCCGGCGGTGGTCCTGGCGGAAGGAAGATCGGTGCGAGACGCCGTGGTCGCGGGAGTCGTGGTCGCTTGTGCCAACGGGCTCGTCATGCACGCGCTCCACGACCGCTTGCTGGCGTCGTATCTGTGGACGTATCGCCCCGCGCCCGGCGTCGCGCGCTGGAGCACGCGCGCGCCTCTGGACGATTGGTTCTCGAGCCATGCCGCCGCGGCGCGCGGCGTGGGCGAAGAAGCGCGCTGGGCGAAGGCTTTGGCGAATGCAAGCGCGGACAGCGTGCTCGTCGTCACCCCGCTCCCCTTCCGCTACGAGTTCGCGATCCTCGAGCGCGGCGAGCCTCACCGCTATCACGGCGCGCTCGACTCGACCGCGATCTGGATCGATCTCGTGAGCGGCGGAAAGGCGTATCGATTCCTGGAGGGAGATCCGGGGCCGACGCAGTTCGTGCTCAACCGGGCGGCGTCGGAAGGAAGGTTGCGGGGCTATTCCATCTGGATTCCGCCCGATGCCGAGCCGACGGGCGGGTACGTGATTCCGGCCGGGCTCCCGGCCGCGACGTTGCCCTAGACTACCCTGGGCAAGGGCCCGCGCCTGAGCCGCGAGGAAAGCGCGAAATAGCGGGCGATCGTGCGCCCCACCTTCATCTTGCTGGCACCCACTTTGAGATCGTAGCGAAGGACGAGCGGCACTTCCGCGACCACGGCCCCGCCGCGGCCGAGCTTGAGCAGCACTTCGGCCATGCAGGTGAAGCCCGCTTCCTCGACCAACTTGTCGCCCCACGCTTGGGCCGCGCGCCGGAGCGTTTGGACGCGATACAGGCGATAACCGCAGGTGTAGTCGCGCGCGCCGCGCACGGGAAGGATCATGGTGAGAAGGAAGCTCGCGCCGCGCGAGAGCACGCGACGGATGGGCGAAAGCCCGATCTCCTCGCCGCCCGGCTCGTAGCGCGAGGCGATCACCACGTCGGCTCCTTGCTGCAGGCGCTCCAGCATGCGCCCCAAGAGCGCCGGATCGTGCGTGTTGTCGGCGTCCATGGTGGCGATGGCGTCGTCGGGTGCGGCGCGCTCGAGGCCCGCGGCGAGTCCCGTGCGCAAGGCGGCGCCGAGGCCCCGGTTCACCACGTGCGGCACCACCTCGATGCCGAGCCGGCCCTCGAAGCTCTTGGCGGCGGCAATGGTTCCGTCCTTGCTCCCGTCATCGACCACGACCACGCGGAGCGCTGCCCCTCGCTTCCCGAGATCGGCGGCCACGGGCACGCAGCGCTCGAGGAGCGCGGGCAGCGAGCGCTCCTCGTTGTAGGCGGGAAGAACGAGCCAGACAGTCGTCACCGGGGCGTCGCCCGAAGAAGACTTTCCACGATGCGCTCGGCGGCGTGTCCGTCGCCGAACGGATTCTTCGCCGTCGCCATGGCGCGATAGGCGGCGGTGTCCGTGAGCAAACGGTCCACCTCGGAGACCACGGCCTCGCGCGTGACGCCGATCACCTTGGCCGTCCCCGCCGCCACCGCTTCCGGCCGCTCGGTGCGGTCGCGCAAGACGAGCACCGGCTTGCCCAGGCTCGGCGCTTCCTCCTGGATGCCGCCCGAATCGGTGAGGATCAGGTGCGCGCGCTTCATGAGGTGAACGAAGCGATGGTAGTCGAGAGGCGGCAGGAGGCAGACGTTGGGACGTCCTTCGAGATGCTTGGCCACGGCCTCGCGCACGTGCGGATTGGGATGGACGGGATAGACCACGCTCACGCCGCGGCCGTTGCCGCGCGTGGCAATCTCGGCCAGCCCCTGGCACACGGACTCGAGTGGCGCGCCGAACGACTCGCGCCGGTGCGCGGTGACGAGCACCAGCGGGCGCGTGGGGTCGAGGCGCTCGAGGTCGGCGAGCGGCGCGGGCGCCGGCGTTTCGAGCGCGAGGAACAGAGCGTCGATTCCGGTGTTGCCCGTGACCAGGATCTGCTCGGCGGGAAAACCCTCGGCCAGAAGATGATCGCGCGCCGTGGTGGTGGGCGCGTACAGGAGATCCGAGAGCGCGTCGACGGCGCGCCGGTTCCACTCCTCGGGAAACGGCTCGCGCAGGTTCCAGGTGCGCAGCCCCGCCTCGACATGGCCCACGCGCACGCGGCGGTGGAACGCGGCTTGGGCGGCGGCCATGGTGGTGGTCGTGTCGCCCTGCACGAGCACCCAGTCGAAGGGCTCTTCGGCGAGGATCTTGTCGACGCCGGCCAGCACCTTGATCGCCACCTGCGTCAGGGTCTGGCGCGGGGTCATGAGGTCCAAATCGTGGTCGACCGGGAGATCGAAGAGGCGCAGCACCTCGTCCAGCATGTCGCGATGCTGGGCGGTGACGCAGACGCGCGTGTGAATGCCGTCACGAGCCTTGAGGGCTCGCACCACGGGCGCCATTTTGATGGCTTCGGGACGGGTTCCGAAGACGACGAGAACGTTCAGGGGGCCTCCGTATCGCGTGCAATTCTAACAAAAAAGCCCGCCGTGCCGGAAGCCGAGCGGCGGATGCTACACTCAGCGCTTTCCCTTGATACGAGGCGCCCTTGCCAAGATCCGCGTCCTCATCGCGTGACCCCTCGCTCACCTTGCTGTTTCTGGCCACGGCGCTTGTATTGGTTTCGCGACTGCCCTTTCTGCTCCCTGGATACGGCGCCGATCCCGACGCCTGGCATACGGCCTCGGCCTGCCGCCTGATCGCCGAAACCGGCGTCTATCACGAGTCGCACTCGCCCGGGCATCCGGTTCAGGAATGGATCGGCTCGCTTCTGTGGCGCGGCGGACCGTGGGCTCTCAACGGCGCGACGGCGATGGCGAGTGCTCTCGCCGCGCTTTGTTTCGGCCTCGCGTTTGTCGCGCTGGGAGGCGGAGCTTGGTCAGCTGTGGCGGCGCTCGCCATGGCCTTCGCGCCCATCATCTACATCCACAGCGTGGATGCCATGGACTACGTGTGGGCGCTCTCATTCTCCATGGTGGCGCTGTGGCTCGTGTTGCGGGACCGCTGGCTCGGCGCGGGCCTGGCACTCGGGCTCGCCATCGGCTCGCGCATGACCGCCGGACTCCTCGTGTTTCCGCTCGTCTTGCTCGGCTGGACGCGAAACGGCTGGAAGACGAGGCCCGGGGCGCGCGCGGGTTTCGTGCTCGTGGCGCTGGCGCTCGGCGGCGCTCTCTATATTCCCGAGTTCGCGCAGCACGGGACGGAGATGTTCGCCCTCTCCCCCGCCCCCTATCCGAGCGCGCTCCGTCTCGCGCAGGACATGACGCTCGAGCTGTGGGGAACGATCGGCGGGCTCGCCCTGGGGCTCGCTCTCCTCGCCGGCCTGGCTGGCGGACGCGGCGCCACGGTCTTGCGCGGCTCTCCGGGATGGGTGGGCTGCGCTCTTCTCGCCGTCCTCCTCTACGTGGCCGCGTTCCTGCGCCTGCCGGACGAGGCGGCCTATCTCATCCCGGTCGTCCCGTTCGTAATCCTGCTCTTGGCGCGTGTCTCGCGACCGGGCGTTTTCGCGGTGACGGGCGTGGCCATCGTTCTCTCGCCTTTCTTCCTCGACCTCGGCCTTCCGGAAAACTCGCCCCTTGGCCCCGGGGAGATCGCGCTGCCGAGCCAGCATCCGCGCGTCATCGTTCGCCTGAGCGAGGGCGCGCTCTTGGTCGATCATCGCCAGCGTGTGACGGGAGTGAAAAACGGCGAGGGACTTCTCACCGCCCTGCACGAGGTCCAGGAGCCCGCGGTCGTCGTGTGCGCGGCCTGGCGCCGCCAGCTCGAGGTAATCTCGCACGACGGGGTCCCGTCCGACGTGCGCCTCGTCGAGTACGTGAGCGCCCGGGAAGCCGATTCGCTACGCCATGCCGGAAGTCATCTCTACTACGTGCGCGGCTCGGAGGCGGGAAGTCTCTACTACGAACACATCGATTTGGATTCGCTCGGTGGCCGCCCACTCGGCTACGAGCCGACACCGTGAGGAGGTGCTAGACTCGGTCCGTCACGCCCTCAGGTGAGTGGTGCACCATGGCTCGTCGCGCTCTTCTTTTCTGCCTCGTGGTTCTCGTCGTCCCCGGTCTCGCACGCGCGGTCGACTGCACGCGCACGTCGACGGGTCTCGTCCCTCTCACGGACCTCGGATCCGGAACCTACCAGGGCTTCTCCGGCGGGCTCTATCCGGGAAGCTCGAACCAGCGGCCCGCGGGGCACGAGTCGGCGGGTGTGGCTATCGCCAACGCGGTCGTTCCGCTCGACACGCTGGGGAACCCCGATCCCAACGGGCGTATCGTTCTCGTTTCCGTCGGCATGAGCAATTGCACGCTCGAATTCAGCCGCTTCGTCCCGCTCGCCATGACGAACCCGGGTCGCAACCCGCGCCTCCTGGTCGTGGATTGCGCCGAGGGCGGCCAGACGGCGCAGATCGTGCGCGACCCAACGAGTGCCTACTGGGACACCGTGGCCGCCCGCCTTCACGCGCGTGGCTCGTCCCTCGCCCAGGTCCAGGCGGTATGGATCAAGGAAGCGAACGCGAGGCCTACGGGCGGCTTTCCGGCCTCGACCGATTCGCTGCTCTGGGACCTCGGGGGCGTCGTGCGCACGATCAAGCAGAAGATGCCGAACACGAGGCTCACCTACTTCACGAGCCGCATCTACGCCGGCTACGCCACGACCAATCTGAACCCCGAGCCCTATGCCTACGAGTCGGGCTTTGCAGTGAAGTGGCTCCTCGAGGCGCAGATCGCGGGCGTCGACAGCCTGAATTTCGATCCCGCCGCCGGCCCCGTCGTGGCTCCGTGGCTTTCTTGGGGACTCTACTTGTGGGCGGACGGCCTCGAGCCGCGGTCCGACGGCTTCACCTGGGCATGCTCCTCGTTTCAATCCGACGGCACGCATCCCTCGACCCAGGGGCAAGACATCGTAGCCGACAGCTTGCTCGCCTTCTTCTCGAATGACGAGACGGCCCGGCCCTGGTTCCTCTCGAATCAGACGACATCGGTGCCACCGGCCGCTCCGGTCCTCGTCTTCATCGGGTCGCCCAATCCAAGCCATGGCGACGTGGCGCTCTCGTTCGTCGCGGACCGACGGTGGCGCCTCGTCGTTGTCGATGCGACGGGGAGGCGCTTGCGCCAGTGGAGTGGAGCGGCCGCCCCCGGAGAACCAACGAGCCTGCGCTGGGATGGACGGGATGCGACCGGAGCCCGCGTGCCGCCCGGCGTCTACTGGGCCAGACTGGAAGAGGGCGGCCGCAGGTTCACGACCCGCCTGATTCGCGACTGAAAGCAAGGCTCGCGAAGAACTCGCGATCGGCCACCAGCAGGTCCTCGGGCACGCCGTGGCCCGGATCGACCCAGCGCACGTCGCGCACGGCTGCGGAGCGGATGAAGTCCTCGGATTCGAGGATGCAGTCGAGAAAGTGGATCTCGACGCCGGTGGGCTCGTGACGCACGACGGCGAGCGTGTCGCCCACGCGGGCGCCCACCCCCAGCTCCTCCTGGATCTCGCGCGCCAGCGCTTGGGCAGGGCTCTCGCCGGGCTCGATCTTTCCGCCCGGAAATTCCCAGGCGAGCGGAGACTTGCCGCCCTCCGGGCGCTGGGTCAGGAGGACAAGGCTTCCGCGGCGCACCACGGCCGCGGCAACCTGGATCACGCTCGGTCTTGGAACGCGATCTCGATGGCTCGCTCGAATCCCCTCAGGTAGTCGCGCCGCCCGAGCACGCGCGCCTCGAGCGCCGACTTGGCCATGCGATGGAGGATGTGGGCCCAAGCCGGCTCGAGCTTGGTGGCCACGCGCACACAAGGCGGCATGCGCAGATACTGCGGGGCCGAGTCGATGAGCAGGGGCGAGCGCGCGAGCGCGAAGAGGTCGCACGAGCGCTCGCCCCCCGGCACGAGCTCGCGTGCCTGCAGGAGGTGCGTGAGCTCGTGGGCGATAGTGAAGCGATCGCACCGCCGCGGGCGAACCCAGATGCCCGGATGGTCGGGATCGAGCGACCCCCAGCCCAGGACGCCCGGCTTCTTGGCCAGGCCCACGCGGATGGTCGTCCCGTCCAGCTCGGGAAAGAAGCGTCGGACGAAGTCCAGGCGCTCGAGGATGCGCTTCTTGTGCGGGGAGGCTTCCACGGTGCGCGCCAGACGCCATGGCGGGAGAAGGGCGAGCTCGAGGGACAGCTGATCCAGCTCGGGCGACACCAGAGCGCGCATTGGGACCCCTTGTAACACGATCGTGACGCGGACTCGACAGAAAATCTCGGCCTGGTTAGTCTTTTCCCGCCCAAACGTTCTCGTGAGCCTTCCTGACTTCCAACCATCGCCATGACAAAAACCCCCCGCGCCTACTCTCTCGTCTGGTTGTACGTGGCCTGCGCGGTCGTGCTTCTTTCCCGGCTCCCCTTCCTCGCCCCCGGCTATGGCAACGACCGCGACGCGTGGCTGACCGCCACCGCCGCGCGCCTCATCTCCGAGACCGGCGTCTATCACGAGTCGCGCGTGCCCGGGCATCCGGTTCAGGAGTGGATCTGCTCGCTCCTGTGGCGGGGCGGCCCTCGGGCGCTCAACGGGGCCACGGCGGTGGCGAGTGCGCTGGCCGCGCTCTTCTTCGGTCTATCGTTCGCGGAGCTGGGGGGAAAGGGCCGTTGGCCGGGGCTCGCCGCGCTCGCACTGAGCTTCACGCCCGTCGTCTACATTCACAGCGTCGATACCATGGATTACCTATGGGCGCTTTGTTTCTCGATGGCCGCGCTCTGGCTCGTCCTCGAGGACCGGTGGCTGCTAGCCGGCATCGCGCTCGGCCTGGCCATTGGCTCGCGCGTCACGGCGGGGCTCCTGCTCGTACCCTTGGCCATCGCGGGATCGAAGCAAGACGGCTGGAAAGCGCGACCGGGCGCGCTGGCAGGATTCGTCGTCGTCTCACTCCTCGTAGGCGCTGCCACCTACCTTCCGCGCATCGCCCAGTACGGGATCGGGTCCGCGATGCTGAGCATTCGCGGCATTCCCTATCCGGGGGTCATCCGCCTCCTGCAGAACATGACCCTCGAGATCTGGGGAACGATCGGCGGGTTTGGACTGATTGCCGCGCTCTGCTTCGGCCTCGCCCGTCGCGGGAGCGCCAGCATTTTGCCGCGCTCGCGCGCTTGGCTGGGGGTCGAGGTCCTGGTCGTGGCTCTCTATCTGACCGTGTTCTTTCGCTTGCCCGACGAGGCGGGCTACCTCATTCCCATCGTTCCCTTCGTTCTTCTGAGTCTCGCGCGCGTCCTCAAGCCCGCCGCCTTCGCGGCCGCCTGCCTGTGCCTGATTGCTTCTCCCTTTGCCTTCGATCTCGGCCGCCCGGAGAACACCCTGCCAGGCGACATCGCCCTGCCGAGCGCCGGCCATCCGCTGGTCATCTTGCGGCCCAGCGAGGGCCCGCTCTTCGTCGAGCACCGGCAGCGCCTCTCGGCGATGCGCAACGGGGAATCGCTGTTGAGCGAGATATGCGATCTCCAGGGGCCAGCCCTCGTCGTGTGCGCCCAATGGATGAACCAGCTCTACGAAACGTCGCAGGGCACGCTGCCCCACGACGTTCATCTCACCGAGTACCTGGCGAACGCGGGCCAGGCCGACTCGGTTCTTCGCTCCGGAGCTCGGCTGTACTACGTGCACGGCGCCGACCATGGCAGCCTCTACTACTATCATCTGGATCTGGACTCGCTCGGGGCGCGGCCGCTGCGCTACGTGCCCACGCAGTAGTCCAGCGCCCTCGACAGGAAAACGGTCCCTCGCTAGGCTTCGAATGAGCGAACGAAGGATCCACTAGCCGTCACTTTTCGGAGGGAATCATGCCCAAGCCACGCCACGTCGCGCCCCGCGATGGGGATGTTCTGCTTCTCGTCGGCACCATGAAAGGCGCGTTCCTCTTCCGCTCCGACCGTCGCCGCAAGAGCTGGGACATGGCCGGCCCCTATTTCGCCGGGCAGAGCGTGTACGCCATGGCGTACGACGGCCGCGGCGCTCGCCAGCGGCTCTGGGTGGGCACGGGCACGGATTTCTGGGGCGCTCTTCTCTCGTCGAGCGACGATTTCGGACGTAACTGGACCAAGCCCGAGCAGCTGCCGATCCGCTTTCCTGAGGACTCGGAAGTCTCCCTCAAGCGCATCTGGCAGATCCTTCCCGGACGCGCCGACGAGCCGGATACGATCTACGCGGGCGTCGAGCCGGCGGCGCTCTTCCGCTCCGATGACGCGGGCGAGACGTGGTCCTTGAATCGCGGTCTGTTCGACCATCCGCACCGCAAGCAGTGGCAGCCCGGGGGCGGCGGCCTCTGCCTGCACACGATCCTGCTCGATCCCGTGAATCGCGATCGCATGTGGGTTGCCATCTCCACCGGAGGCGTCTATCGCACCGACGACGGGGGCCGCCATTGGAATCCGCGCAACGTGGGGATCAAGGCTCCCTTCCTGCCCAACCCGGAGCCCGAATTCGGGCAGTGCGTGCACAAGGTGGTGAGTCACCCGTCGCAGCCCGACCGCATGTACCTGCAGCATCACTGGGGCATCTATCGGAGCGACAACGGCGCCGATTCGTGGTCGCCGATCGAGAAGGGCGTGCCCACGACCTTTGGCTTCGCGTTGGCGCAGCATCCGCGCGACCCCAAGACGGTCTACAACCTCCCCATCGAAGCCGACATGTTCCGCGCCACGCCCGAGGGCAAACTGCGCGTCTATCGGACGAAGAACGGGGGCGGATCGTGGCAGCCGCTGGCCGCCGGCCTGCCGCAGAAGGACACCTACGAGAACGTGCTGCGCGACGCGATGATCACCGACAAGCTCGATCCGGCGGGCGTCTACTTCGGCACGCGCAGCGGCAAGCTCTACGGCTC
>DATFWU010000098.1:0-17621 GCA_035259005.1 Candidatus Eiseniibacteriota bacterium | reverse complement strand
CCAGCTCGTGCCGGTGTCGTTCTGTCCCACGGGGGTGACCGCCTGGCAGACGCCGGGGAAATGAGCTCGGACGACACCAAGCTGCGCATCGCGCTGCTCGGCCCGGCGCATCCCTTCCGGGGCGGGATCGCGCAATATCTGGCGCTGCTTTACCGGGCGCTCGAGCCGCGCGCCACGGTCACTCAGTTTTCGCTCCTGCGTCAGTATCCGGGCTTTCTCTTTCCGGGGAAGAGTCAGAAGGACGCCTCCGAGGAGCCGCTTCTCGTGCCCGACGTGCCCGTCCTCGACATGCTCGCCCCTTGGCGCTGGCCCCAGGCCGGGCGCCGGATCGCTCACTGGCGCCCCGACGCCCTCGTCTTCAAGTGGTGGCTGCCGTACTTCGGTCCGGCGTTCGCCACGGTGCTCCGTGCCACGCGGCGCGCCGGGGCGGTGAACGTGATGATCGCCGACAACCTGATCCCGCACGAGAAGCGTCCGCTCGACGGCTTGTTCACGCGCTGGGTGACCTCGGCCACCGACGCCTACGTCGTGATGTCGGAATCGGTCGAGGCCGATCTCGACCGCTTGGTGCCGGGAGCGCTGCGCCGCCGCGTTCCGCATCCCTTGTACTCGCAGTACGCGAGCACGATGACCCGCGAGCAAGCGCGCGCCGCGCTCGGGCTGCGAGGGGACGTGGTTCTTTTCTTCGGCTTCGTGCGTCACTACAAGGGGCTCGACACGCTGCTCGACGCCATGCCGGCGATTCTGGCGCAGCGCCGGGTCACGCTCGTGGTCGCGGGCGAGTTCTACGAGCCCGTGCAGGCGACGCGCGAGCGCATCGAGCGGCTCGGCTTAGGCGAGCGCGTGCGGCTCTACGACCGCTATCTGGCCGATGAGGAGGTGCGCCAGCTCTTCGCCGCCGCCGACGTGTGCGCGCTGCCCTATCGCTCGGCCACGCAGAGCGGCGTGATCCAGGTCGCCTACGCGGCCGGCTGCCCGGTGATCACCACGCGCGTGGGCGGGCTGCCCGAGTTCGTGGCGGAAGGGAAGAGCGGCTACACGGTGCCGCCCGAGGATCCGGCCGCCCTCGCCGCCGCCGTGCTCGCCTTCTACGACGCGGGCGGCCGCGACGCGTTCGCCCCCGGGGTGCGCGCCCAGGCCGCGCTCTACTCGTGGGACGGGCTCGCCGACAGCGTGCTCGATCTCGTCGCCGAGACCAAGCGGCGGCGTTTGCGGGCGGCGGCATGAAGGAAAGCGGGGGCCGGACGCAGGAGCTACGGCTCGCCTTCCTCACCGGCGTCGCCGTCCTCTTCGTCTATCTGGCGTGCGCGGGCGGGCGCATCGTGGCCTCCGACGAGCACACGATGTTCCTGCTCACGCAATCGCTCGTCGAGCGCCACACCGTGGCTGTGCCCGAGGGCAACGCCGAGGTCGGGCCCGATGGCCGTCTCTATCCCAAGGCAGGGATCGGCCAGGCGCTGGCCGCCGCACCGTTCTACGTTCTCGGCAAGCTGGCGGCGCCGTTCGCGCCGCCCCGTCTCCGGCCCTTCGTGGTGCGTGCCGGGACCTCGCTCGTGAATCCGTTCGCCGGTGGCGTGCTGGCGGCGGTATTCCTGCTCTTGCTCTTGGAGCTGGGGCTCGCGCCGCGCCAAGCGCTCGGGCTCACGGCGGTGGCGGCCTTCGCCACACCGCTGTGGGTCTACGCCAAGCTCTTCCTCGGCGAGACTCTGCTCGCCACCGGGCTCACGGTGGAGCTCTACGGGGTGACACGCTTGCGCAAGGATGGCGGTATGGGCGCGGCGGCGCTGGCAGCGCTCGGCTTCGGGTTCGCGATTCTGGTCAAGTACGCCATCGCGCCCGCCGCCGTTCTCTTCTTTCTGCCCGCGCTTCCCGAGCTCAAGCGCGTGCGTCCGGCGCTGGCCTCGATCCTCATCGTGGGCGCGAGTCTCGCCGTGGCTCTGGCCTACGACGTGGCGCGCACCGGAAACTTGATCAGCTCGGGTTACGGGCGCCAGGGAACGCTGGCCGCCTTCTCGACCCCGATCTGGGTCGGCCTCTACGGACTCCTCTTTTCGAGCGGCAAGGGGCTCTTGTGGTTCGCGCCGGTGGTGGCGCTCGCGCCCGCCGGCTTCCTGGCCTGGCGCCGCATCGATTCCAAGCTCGCCATGGGCGTGGCGGCGGGCGTGGTGGTCACGATTCTTCTCTACGCCACCTTCGAGCATTGGGCGGGCGACGGCTCGTGGGGCCCGCGCTATCTCGTGCCGCTCGTGCCCGCGCTCGTGGCCGCCGTGGGGGCTCGTCTGGCCAACCGCTCGCTGCCCGACCGGCGCGTGTGGTGGGGGACCGTGCTCGGGCTCGGCCTTCTGGGCGCGGCCGTCCAGGTGGGCGGCGTGGCCATCTACTTCGGAGCGCAGATGCGCGAGGCCGGCGATTATCCCTACACGCGCGCTCTCTCCGATCCACGTTTCATGAACGAGAGCCACTGGAATCCGTACTTCACGCCCATCGCCGGGCACTGGCGCATGCTGGCCCGCAACCTGCGCGAGCATCTCTCGGGACACGTGCCGCACGTTTCGCTGAGCGATGCCAGCGCCGCATCCGCGGTGGCGGCACCCTCGGACGCCACGACGAGCCGGATCGGCGTCAGCGAAGAACAAGCGACCGCGCTCACGCACGGCTTCGATCTGTGGCCGGCCTACGCCGTCTACGCCGGCCTTCCGGCCGTGATCGTGCTCCTGGCGTGGGCGCTCGTCTGGCTCGTGGCGCTGGCGTACGGCTCGTGGGCGCTTCGCCAGGCGAGCTGGATGACGCTTCGTCAGGGGCCGTCGGTGCGGCCGGCGCCTCCCCCGGAGCAAGACAGCGGCACCACGGTTCGCGCGGGCTCCCTCTTCTCCATGACGGAGCCCCGGTGAGGCGAGTGCACATCGTGGTTCTCAACTGGAACGGCAAGGACGACACGGCGCGCTGTCTCGCCTCGCTCGCCAAGCTCGAGCCGCCGGCGGACGGCGAGATCGTGACCTGGGTCGTGGACAACGGCTCGAGCGACGGCTCGATGGGCGAGCTCGAGCCTCGCTTCCCGTGGGCGCGCTTCGTGCCTCTCGAGACCAACCTGCGCTACGCGGGCGGCAACAATCAGGGTCTTCGCGCCGCCCTCGCGGCCGGCGCCGACTTCGTGCTCTTCCTCAACAACGACACCGAGACGAGCCCGTCCTTGGTGCGCGAGCTGGTGGCCGAGGCGGATCGCGCTCCTCGGGCCGGGCTCTTGGGGCCTTTGATTCACGACGGCGGCGGGCGCGTCTGGTTCGCGGGCGGCGCCGTGTCCTCCTGGCTGGGCTGGACCTGGCACGCGCGAGGCGAAGGGAACACGGCGCGCGACGTCGGCTATCTCACGGGCTGCTGCCTCTTGGGCCGGCGCGAGGTGCTGGAGAAGCTCGGCGGCTTCGACGAGGGTTACTATCTGTATGCGGAGGACACGGACCTCTGCTTGCGCGCCGAGGTCTTGGGATGGAAGTGCCGCTTCGTCCCTTCGGCGCGTCTCACGCATTACGTGTCTTCGTCTTCGGGGGGAGCGGTGAATCCGTTCAAGGCCTATCAGCGGACGCGCGCCGGGCTTCGTTTGTTCGCCCGTCACGCGCGTGGCGCGCAATGGCTCACGTGGCCGATCGGGTTCTTGGCGCTCCTTCTGGCGCACGCGGCGAAGTGGACGCTGGCGGGGAGGCCGGAAGCCGCCATGGCGGGCTTTCGCGCGGTGATCGACGCGGCTCTCGGCCGCGCGCCCGGCGAGGCGTTTCCGGTGCCGCGGCGTCCGGCGGCGGCCTCGTCGTGAGCGAGACCAGGGTCGAGGTCAAGGTCACGGAGAACGGCCCGTCTTTGGCGCCGGCCTGGGTCGAGCGCCCGGCGCGCGCCGACGGCGATCTCGCGATCTTCCTGCGCGAGTTCCTCGACGACCTGCCGCGCGGCGCGGTGGTGCTCGACTTGGGCTCCGGTCCGGGATCCTTCGACTACCGCCGCCGCTCCGACATCACCATCCTGGCGACCGACATCCTGCCCTTGAAGCCGGCCGAGCGGCTGTCCTACGTGCGCTGGTTTCGCGCCGACGGCGCGCGCTTGCCTTTGCGCGCCGCCAGCGTGGATGCGGTCGTCGCCCACTACGTGCTCGAGCACGTGACCGAGCTCGAGCCCACGCTCGACGAGATCGCGCGCGTGCTGCGCCCGGGTGGGCGCGTGTACTGCTCGGTGCCGCGCGCCACCGCCTTCGACGACCGCTTCTATCGCTTCGCCGGCTACGTGGCGAAATACCTCCTCGGCAAGTTCAGAAAGCGCATCGAGCACCAGCAGCGCTTCAGCTTCCAGTCCTTGTGCGCGGGCTTCTATCGCCGCGGCTTCCGCCTCGAGGGCTTCGCCACCGTGCCCGCCGGCTTCTCCTGGATGAACGACCCGCGCACCCAGCCCATGCAGAAGGGCTTCATCTCGGTGCTGGGGGCGGTTCGCCGGAGCGTGGGCCTCGATCTCTTCCGCGAGGCCAACTTCGTGTGCACGTTCGTCCACGTCGGGCGCCGCGGCGAGCGCCCGGTGACCCACGTGTGCCGCCGCTGCGGCGAGCACGCCGTGCTCACGCCGCCCGCCCCCGCGCCCTCGACCTGGATCTGCCCGTGGTGCGGGCTCGAGAACGGGCTCTACCTCGGACCCGGGGAAAAGCGCCGCCTTGAGCAGGGGACGCGCGCGCGATGAAGCTCGGTAATCCATTCCAGCGTTTCCTCGGCACCGGCGTGATCGGGCGGCTGGCCAACGATTCGATGCTCTACGGCTTCGGGCAGGCGCTGGGGCGCGTCTTCCAGATCGTGCTCGTGCCGGTTCTCACTCGCGTTTTCTCTCCGGCCGAATACGGCGTCGTGGACCTGGTGATGACCGTCGCGGTGCTCGCCACCATGATCACGGTGAGCGGGATGGACGCGGCCCTCGCGCGCTCCTTCTACGAAGCGCCCGACCGCGAGTCTCGGCGCCGCAAGGCGACCACGTCGGCGCTTCACCGCCTGGTATTCGGAACCTTGATCGGCGTCCTGGTCATGGTGTTCGCTCAGCCCCTTTCCGTCGTCCTCCTCGGCTCGCCTTCCTACGTGAAGTACATCCGCATTCTCGGGATCGCCATTCCGTTCAGCAGCTTCTATCTCTTCGCCAACGAGGCGCTGCGCGTCACCTTCCAGCCCCAGAAATACATTGGCTTGAACGCGTTCAACATGGTGCTGGTGGGGGTGCTGACCCTGTGGTTCGTGCTGGTGCAGAAGTATTCGGTCGCCGGCGTGTTCTGGGCCAAGGTCATCGGTGACGCCGTGACCGCGGGGTTGGGCCTCGTGCTCCTGCGGCACACGCTCACGCGCAAAGGCGGCTCGCTCGCCGATCTCAAGAGCATGCTCGCCTATGGCGCGCCGCTGGTTCCGGTCGCGTTCATCTACTATGTGCTGACCTACGCCGACCGGCAGATCCTGCTTCGCTTCGGCATGCTGGCGAACGTCGGGATCTACGCCGTCGCGGTGAAGCTCGCCGCGCCCCTGCTCATCGCGGTGACCGCGTTCCAGCTGGCCTGGGGCCCGTCGGCGTTCGCCACCGCCGAGCGCCCCGATCATCCTCGCGTGTTCTCCCGCGTCCTCGACTTCTACGTCGCGGGGGCGACGGCGCTGGCGTTGCTCGTCGGCCTCCTGGCGCCCGAGCTGGTCCGCGTCTTCGCGCCGCGGCCCTATTGGGGCGCGGCCCAGGCCACCGGCTGGCTCGCCTTGGCCACGGTGGCGCAAGGCGCTTACTACATCGCGGCGATCGGGGTAAACTTGGCGCGCAAGAATTACTGGCTGATCGTGACCACCGGCCTGGCCGCCATCGTCACCGTGGTCCTCGGCATCCTTCTCGTGCGGCCCTGGGGGGTCACCGGGGTCGCCTGGGCAACCCTCGTTGGATTCAGTCTGTCGACCATTTTTCTCTACTGGAAGTCGCAAAGTCTCCGTCCCTTTCCCTACCGCGGCATCGCCTGCCTCGGACTTTTCGTTCTGGCGGCGGCCATGGTGTCGGCGACGGCTTGGGCCGGGCTCCCGGTTCGCTTGGGCCTCTTGATCGTCTTCTCTCTGATCGCGTGGCGATTCGTGCGCTCGAGCGGTGCCGCGGTGGCGAGCGCTACCCCGCATGTCGTGGAGGCGCTCTAGCATGTGCGGCATCGGAGGCGTCTTCTCGCCCGGCGGCGAGCCGGTCACCGCGAGCGAGCTGGGCGCCATGGCGCGGGGCATGTGCTGGCGCGGGCCCGACGACGAAGGCTGCCTGCTCGAGAATCGCCAAGGCGAGCGCCGGCTCCTGGGCGGCGAGGACTCGGCCGCGGAGATCTTCCACTCCAAGCTTCCCTACACGCCCGTGCCCTCCAATGCCGCAGCACCGCTCGACGACGCGTGGATCGGGCTCGCCTTCCGCCGCCTGGCCATTCTCGATCTCGCGCCTTCGGGCCATCAGCCGATGTGCGATCCGAGCGGGCGTTACTGGCTCGTGTTCAACGGCGAGATCTACAACTACGTCGAGCTGAAGGGCGAGCTCGCCGCCCTCGGCCATCGCTTCTTGTCCACCGGCGACGCGGCCGTGATCCTCGCCGCCTTCGCCCAGTGGGGCGAGGGCGCGCTCGCGCGCTTCAATGGCATGTGGGGGATGGCGATCTGGGACACCAAGGAGCGCCGGCTGTTTCTGGCGCGCGACCGCTTCGGGGTGAAGCCTCTCTACTATCAGTGGGACGGCAAGCGCCTGCGTTTTGCCTCGGAGCTCAAGCCGCTCGTCCTCGACGGGCCTCGGCGTCCGAACCGGCGTGCCATCTACGATCTCATCGCCTGGGACTGGGTCGACCACACGCCGGAGACCTTCTTCGAGGGCGCGATGCGGCTGCCGCCGGCGCACGCGCTCACCATCGACGCTGGCGGCGAGCTGCGCCTCTTCTCCTATTGGAATCTGGCGGAGCGCGCGGCCCAGCAGTCGGCCACCGCACCGCGCACCGAGAGCGAAGTGTTGGACGGCTTCCGCTCGCTCTTCGAGTCGGCGGTCCGCCTGCGTCTGCGCAGCGACGTGCCGGTGGGCACCTGTCTCTCCGGCGGGCTCGACTCTTCGGCTGTTCTGCTCACGGCCGCGGCCGGGCTCGATCATCCCATGCGCGCTTTCACCGTGGGCTACGCCGACTCGGGATTCGACGAGCGGCCGTTCGCCCGCGAGGTGGCGCGGCAGGCGGGGGCCGTGCTCTCCGAGACCGCGCCCGACGGATCGGATCTCTTCGACACCCTGGAGCGGCTCGTGTGGCACCAGGAAGAGCCGGCGGCGGGGCCGGGGCTCTACTCGCAGTGGCACGTGCTGGCGCTCGCGCACAAGGAAGGCATGAAGGTGCTGCTCGACGGCCAGGGCGGCGACGAGCTGCTCGCCGGCTACCATCGTTACGCGTTTCCGCACTTGCGCGATCTCTTGCGCCGCGGCCGCTTGGCCGAGTTCGCGCGCGACGTGTGGGGCGTGGGAGCGCGGCAGGGCCATGCCGAGACGGTGGCCAAGGTGCTCTCGCCGTGGCTGCCGCGCGCCTTCTTCCTGTGGGGGCGGCGCACGCTCGGCCAGGGTAAGGATCGTGTTGTCCATCCCGATCTCGAGCGCGACTGCGGACGCCCGGAGCCGGCTTGGCCGGGCGGCTTTCGCTCCGATCTCTCGAACGTGCTGGGCTGGGAGATGACCGAGCGCTTCCTGCCTTCGCTCTTGCGCTACGAGGATCGCTCGGCCATGGCGCACTCGATCGAGACGCGGCTTCCCTTCCTCGACTATCGTCTCGCCGAGTTCGTGTTCTCGCTGCCCGGCGAGTGGCGCGTGCGCGGCACGACCCACAAGTGGCTCTTGCGCCGCGCCCTGGGGGCGCGCTTGCCCGCCCGCGTCACCCAGCGGCGCGACAAGATGGGATTCGAAACCCCGACCGATCGTTGGTTCCGCGGCCGCTATGCCGGCGAGCTGCGCGATCTCTTGCTCGCGCCCTCGAGCGCGAGCCGTCCCTATCTCGATCGCGCGGCCCTCGAGCGCGAGCTCGAGGCCTATCTTTCCGGCAAGCGCGACATCGGGCTCCAGGTGTGGCGCTGGCTGCACCTCGAGCTGTGGCTGCGCACCTTCATCGAAGGGCGCGCGTGGAAGCAGGCGAAGGCCGCTTGAGCGATCCTGCCCCCGATTCCGAGCGCGGCGATCTCGTTTGCCTCGCCGAGATCGCCTGGGGCTATTTCCGCACGCGCAAGCAATTCCTGCTCTCGCGTTTGGCGAAGAAGTGGCGCGTGACCTACTTCGAGCCGCCCGCCTTCGGGCGCGGCGGGGGAGCGGGAGCGCGCGCCGTAGACGGCGTCACGGTGGTCACGGTTCCGTTCCTCAAGCCGGGCACCACCGTGCCCGCCTACAACGCGGCCATGGCCACGCCCCTCGGCCGGGCCCTGGTGGAGCGCGTGGCCGGCCTGTCGCTGGCCGCGTGGTTGCGCCGTCTCGGCATCGCGAAACCCGTCTGCATGATCTCCAATGTCTATGCGGCGAACCTGCTTGGGATCGTGGCGCCGCGGCTGGTATGCTACGACTTCAATGATCACCCCATGCAGTTCCCCACCGCGCCCGAGTGGACGGAAATCTATCTGCGAAAATTACTCGCCGCGAGCGACGTCGTGGTCGCCGTGTCGGAGCCGTATCAACGGGAGCTCGCCTCTCTGACCGCCGCGCCCGTCGTGCGAATCGAAAACGGGGTGGAGTTCGATCGCTTCGCGCATCCGGCGAGCGGCCCTCCGCCCGCGATGGCGGCCTTGCCGCGTCCGCGGCTGGGCTACGTGGGCAAGCTGTCCACGTTCCTCGATCTCGAGCTCCTGGGAAAGATCGCCAGCGCCTTCGCGCATCCGCTCGTGCTCGCCGGTCCGATTCCGCCCGAGATGCGCGGCCCGATCGCACCCCTCTTGGCGCGGCCCAACGTGCACTACCTGGGCGAGCTTCCCTACGACCAGGTGCCGGGGTTCTTGTCCGGACTCGATGTCGGGCTCGTGCCCTTCCGCGCCGGCGATCGCTTCGTCGAGCGCATCAATCCCAACAAGCTCTACCAGTACCTGGCGGCGGGATTGCCCATGGTGTCTTCGCCCATGGAAGGCATCGCCGGAAACGACGCCGGACTCTTCTTCGCCTCCGATCAGGAGAAGTTCCTGAGCGCCATCCGGCGCGTTCTCGAGGGTCCGGTGGATCGCGAGCGCTTGCGCGATCTGGCGCGCGATCACGATTGGGACGCGCTGGCCGAGAAGATGGACCACGTCCTGCTCGAGCACGCGGCCCTGCGCCGCGCGAGGAGCGCGTGACCAAGGCGCGCGATCGCAAGGCGCCGCCGCACAAGCCGGCGGCCAGGCCGCAGGCCAAGCGCGCGCCGTCGCCGGGCCTCCCGCCCGCGCTCTGGTCCATGGTCGTGCTCGCCGTGGCCACGCTCATTCTCTTCCGCGACGTCATGCTGCTCGGCCAGGTGTTCCTCTCGCCCGACTCGGCCGCGCCCCTGGGCTTCGTGCGCGTGGGCGAGGAAGCGCTCAAGCACGGCGTCTATCCGCTGTGGAATCCGTACGTCTTCTGCGGCATGCCGTCGTTCGCGAGCCTGGCTTACAACCCGTTCATCTATCCGCCGGACTTGCCGGTGTGGCTCGTCACGCACGTCTTGCCGCTGCCCTCGACCACGTGGCTCGTTCTCTATTACTTCCTGGCCGGCGTCGGCGCCTATCTCTTGTGCCGCGAGTGGGAGTTGGGACGGGGCGCGTCCACCTTCGCCGGGCTCGCCTTCTCGAGCATGCCCAACCTGGTCGCCGCCGGCGCCTTCGGCCACGGCAGCCAGCTCATGGACTCGGCCTTCGTGCCCTGGGTGCTGTGGCTCGCGGCCCGCGTCTTCCGCAAAGGCTCGCTCGCCGACATCGCCTGGCTCGCGCTCGCCCTCGGCTTCCAGATGCTGCGCGGCCACGTGCAGATCTGCTACTACACGTGGCTCGCCCTCGGGCTCTACGTCGTGATCGAGGTGGTGATGGGCGGTCCCGATCGTCCCGATCGGCGCACGCGCGCGCTGCGCGCCGGCGGCGTCATGCTGGCGCTCGGCATCGGGCTCGCGCTCTCGGCCTTTCTCTACTTGCCGGTGCACGACTACGTGAAGGACTCGATCCGCGGCGGCGGCGAGAACGGCGGCGTGGGCATGGACTACGCCACCGCGTGGTCGTTCGGCGGTCCCGAGCTCTTGACCTTCCTCGTGCCGGGTGCGGTGGGCTTCGGCTCCCAGACCTACTGGGGCGGGATGCCGTTCACCGACTATCCCGAGTACATGGGGCTGGGCGTGCTGCTCCTCGCGCTGGTGGGGGCGGCGCGCGCGCGCCACCCGCGCACGCTCGTCTACCTCGGCATTCTCTCGCTCTTCGCGCTTCTGGTTTCGTTCGGGCACAACGGCTTCTTCTACAAGCTTCTCTACGCGTACCTGCCGTACTTCAACAAGTTCCGCATCCCGGTGATGATCCTGATCCTGCTGCAGCTCGCGGTGGCCGTGGTCGCCGCCATGGGCGTGGACGCCGTGCTCGAGGCGCGCGCCGGAGGGAAGGAAAGCGCGCGCACGCGCCCCGCGCTCGGGGTCGCGATCGCCATCGCCGCCCTCGTCCTGTTCTTGGGACTCGTGCCCGACCTGTGGCGCGACACGCTCACCCAGATGGCCCAGCGCTCGCGCCCCAGCATGGCGCCGAACCTCATCCAGGCGGCGATGGCGGGGGCGGCCGGCGACGCGATTCGCGTCGGCCTGCTCGCTCTCCTCGTGCTCGGTGCGGCACGGCTCTGTGTTCGCCGCACGTTCTCGGCCGGGATGTTCGTGGGCGCCGCGTGTCTCTTCACCTTCCTCGATCTGGGGATCGTGGACGAGCAGCTCATGCTTCCCATCCTGGGCCCGCCGCGCGTCCTGGCCGAGACCAACGAGCGCGACGAGTTCGTCGATTTCCTGGCGCCGGTCGCCGACTCGGCGCGCGCCCACGGCCAGGAGATCCGCGTTTTCGCCCTCGGCCCCGACTTCCAATCGAACCGGCTCTCGGGATTCAAGATCGCCTCGCTCAGCGGCTACCACGCGGCCAAGCCCAAGCTCGCCGACGTGTACATCAGCGCGATCCGCGATTCCCTGCAGCAGGGTCACCAGCTGCCGCGCGGCTTCCTGGCCGCCGCGGGCGTGGATTTCTGGGTCGTGCCCGGGCAGCTCTCGGCGCAGCCCTATCTGCGCGGCGTGTTCCGCGGGCAGACCGGATTCATCTATCAAGACTCCATGGCCCGCTCGCGCGCCCGCCTGTCGACCACGGTCGAGACCATGCCCTACGACCTCCAGCTCGCGCGCATGATGTCGAACAGCTATGACCCGAGTGGCCCCACGCTCTTGGCCGAGGCCCCGCCTGGACCACTGGGACCGCCCGGCGGCCAGGTGCGCATCACGCGCTACGACCTGAACCAAGTCGACATGGAGGCCGAGACCCCCGGGCCCGCGCTCGTGCGCTTCGCCGATCTCTACTTTCCGGGCTGGACGGCGCGGGTCGACGGGCGGCTCACGCCCATCCTCAGGGCCGACTACTTCTTCCGCGCCGTGCTCATTCCGGCGGGCCGTCATCGGGTAGAATGGAAGTACGAGCCGCGCGCCCTCACCGAGGGGCTCTGGATCTCGATCCTGGCCCTGCTCGCGATCGGCGCCCTGTTCGCGGCCGGAGCTCTGAGGTCCCGGGGGCAGCCGGCAGGGAGGTAAATGGAGAAGCTGATCGTCGTCCCCACGTACAACGAGCGGGAGAACATTCAGCCTCTCTTGGACCAGCTCCTCTCCCTGCCTTACGGCCTCGACGTTCTCGTCGTGGACGACCACTCGCCCGACGGGACGGGCGACCTGGTGGCGGCGCGCAAGGAAACCGATCCGCGCGTGCACCTGATCCGGCGCGCCGGCAAGCTCGGCCTGGGCTCCGCGTACGTGGCCGGCTTTCGCTACGCGCTCGAGCATGGCGCCGAGTTCGTGTTCGAGATGGACGCCGACTTTTCGCACGATCCGCAGGCGATCGGCGATTTTCTCGAGGCGGCCAAGGACGCCGACCTCGTGCTCGGCTCGCGTTACCTGCACGGCGTGACGGTCGTGCACTGGCCGCTACGGCGGCTCGTGCTCTCCTATTGCGCCAACCTGTACACGCGGGTCATCACCGGCTTGCCCGTGCGGGACGCCACGGGCGGCTTCAAGTGCTTTCGCCGTCGCGCGCTCGCGGCACTCGATCTGGGGCGCGTGAACTCCGACGGCTACGCGTTCCAGATCGAGATGACCTACAAGGTGTGGAGGCTGGGTCTTCGCATCAAGGAGATCCCGATCACGTTCGTCGACCGGCGCGCCGGAGTCAGCAAGATGGACCGGCGCATCGTCTGGGAGGCTGCGTGGCTCGTGTGGCGCCTGCGCTTCATGCGCCTCATGGGCCAGCTCCCGTAACTCGCTCGTGGGTTCTTCGTTCGCTCAACTCGGCGCGCGCCCGCCCTCCCGCGCCCGGGAGGATTTTCCTTTCATGAGGCAGCGCCTCGCCGAGAACACCCGCATCGCCCTCGTTTTCGTCTCCCTGGCTTCGCCGACTCCGGCCGCCGCCGGCGCCTGGCAAGCCTTCGCCAACGCCAATCACCTGGTCTCCGTGTCGGCGCTCGATCCCTCGGTATGGATGGCCGATACGAGCCTGGGCGCCAACCGTTACGATCCCGCCACCGGCCGGTTCACGTACTACTTCCACGATCCCGGGGCTCTGGCCTCGAACCAGGTCACGACCGTGAGTCGGGACGCCGACAGCACGATCTGGTTCGGCACCCGCGACCAGGGAGCGAGCCTGCTCCTCAAGGACGGCAGCTGGCGGGAAGTGGGAATCTTCCAGGGCCTCTTCGACATCCACGTGACCGCGCTCGAGCCCTATCAGGCGGGCATGTGGGTCGGCACCGACCAGGGACTCGGGTTCTTCGTCGCCGACAAGCTGCAGGCCATCTGGCCCGACGGCGTGCATCCCAGCCCCTTTCTCTCGCCGCGCATCCGCGACGTGACCTCGTCGGCGAGCCGCACCTGGGTGGCCACCGACAACGGCGTCTACACCACGGTCAGCGGCGTCTCGTGGGACAGCCTGACGGCGAATCTCACGACGCGCGACGTGCGCTCGATCGCCTACGACGGCACCACGCTGTGGGCCGTCGATTCCTCGGGCCTGGTGTGGTCGGGAGGCGATACGGGAACCTGGACGCAGGTCCCCGCGCCGCCGGCCGTCGGCATCACCTCGCGGGGTGGCAAGGTCTACCTGGGGGCCAAGTTCTCGGTGTGCCAGTGGAATGCCGTCGCCGGCGGCTTCAACGATCTCGGCGGGCCGGCTTCGGCGAGCCTCGACGTGGCCGGGGACGGCACGCTGTGGGCCGGAAACGACCAGGGTCTGTGGCGCTGGGATGGGGCCTCGTGGACCTCGATCCGGGCGCCGGGCCCGGTGCAGAACTGGGTCTACGGATTGTTCACACAGGGGAACACGGTCTACGCCGCGTGCCGGGATCAGAATCCGTCCCTGGGCGGCGTGTCGCGCTATGACACCGAACGCGGCTGGCGCTATTTCCTCGACGGCCCCGATCCGGACACCTGCTTCGTGTCGCACGACTTCATCATCATGGCCGGCCTGGACCGCCAGGGTTACAAGTGGTTCGCCGACTGGGACGGGTCGATCGCGCGCTTCGACGATCGCGGCACCGTGCCGCAGTTCACGCACTTTTGCCGCGATACGGTGCGCTTCACCTACGGCTTCGGCTTCGGCGCCGATCCGCAGGGCTACATCTGGATCGGGCTCGACACGAACTGCCGTGGATGCGGCCCGCAGTACGACCCGCTCGGGCTCTTGCGCATCGATCCCGACGGCACGCGCAACGACTTTCTGCCCACCAATTCGGCGATGAGCACCCTGCAGGTGCGGACCATCGCCTTCGCCCCCGACGGCACGATGTGGGTGGGCTACGCCGACGGCGGTGTCGACTTGTTCACCGACCGCAGCCTGCAATCGCGCGCCGGGCATCTGAGCACGCTCACCGGCCTGCAGAACGACAACACCTGGGGCATCGCCTTCTCCCCGGGCCTGGCCTGGATTCTCACCGACGGCGGCTTGACGCAGTACTCGATCGGGGGTGGCGCGCCCCAGCTCGTGCACACGACGCTCACGCCCGCCATGTCCTCGCAAGGCGCGCTCAACCCATTGGTCGTGGACAGCCAAGGCGGGGCCTGGGTGGCCTCCAAGCTCGGCCTCTTCCACGTCAAGCCGGACGGCACGACCGAGATCTTCACCGAGGACAACTCGCCGCTGCTCGCCAACGACGTGCACTCGCTGGCCCTCGACGCCTCGGGTGGGCTGTGGATCGGCTCGGTCGCCGGACTGAATCGGCTCGAGATTTCCAAGCTCACGGCGGTCTCGGATAACTCGTCGCTCGTGGTCACGCCCAATCCCATGCGTCCCTCGACATCGTTTCATCTGAGCACGGCGCAGGACGTGGCTTTCGCGCGCTCGCCGGTGCAGATTCGCGACGTGCGCGGCCGCCTGGTGGCGCAGTTGCGCACCGACTCGCGGGGCGACGCGACCTGGAGCGGCACCGACCGAAACGGCCGGCGCTGCCCGGCCGGCGTCTACTTCGTGCGCATCGTGCAGTATGGGAACGCGGGCACCCCCGAGCCTCTCGCGCAGACTCGCCTCGTGCTCTTGCCGTGAGCGAAAGCCTGGCGAGCGAAGCGCGCGCGACGCCTGGCGAGCTGAGAACCGAGTGGAGCGAGCGCGCTCCCGAGAGTTGGGACGGCTGGGTGGAGCAGGCGGCCGGGGGATCGTTCGCGGCGCGCCAGGGCTTTCTCGACGCGCTGCCCTTGGCCTTACCGGGAGCCAAGGTCTCGTACTTCACCGCCTGGCGCGGCCCGCGTCTGGCCGGGGCCGTGCCCATGGCCGACGTGCGCCGCTGGGGCCAGCGCTGGGCTTACTCGCTGCCCTTCGGGACCTACGGCGGGCCGCTGTGTGACGCGGACGATCCCGATCGCTCGACGGTGCGCGCCAGCTTGGCGCAGGCCGTCTTGGCCTGGCTGATCGTGCAGCGCGTTGCCGGCGGAGAGATCGCGCGCGCGCCCTCATCCGAGGCCGGTCCCGATCCGGCGTGGGCCCAGCTCGCCGAGACCGTGGTGCAAGGCCAGGCACAGATCATCGATCTCGAAGGCCGCACGTTCGACGACTATGCCTCCGGGCTCGAGAAGAGAACTCGCGCCGACCTGCGCCGCGCCCAGCGTGGGGGCGTCGAGATCCGCGAAGATCCCGCTGCGCTCGCGGCCGTGCACGCGCTCTACCTCGAGCAGGCGCGGTCCTGGAAGGGACATCGTCCCTATCCGCTCGCTTTCCTGCGCGCCCTCGTCGACCACCCCTCGCGCTTGGCGCGGCTCTTCGTCGGACGCCAGGAAGGCGAGGTCACGTGCGGCATTCTCGTCCTCTCGGCGGGTCGTGAGGCCTTCATCTGGTGGAGCGGAGCCTCGCCGGCCGCGCGCAAGAGCGCTGCGTTTCCTTACCTGATCGTCGAGATCGTGCGCGCCTGTTCGGCGGCCGGAGCGACGCGCGTGAGCCTGGGCTCGAGCAGCGGCATGGCGCCGGTCGAGCACTTCAAGAAGTCGCTGGGTGCCACGGCGCGGCCCTTGTGGACGTATCGCCTGGCGCCCCGCGCCCAAGGTCCCGCCGCGCGCCTCTTGCTCTGGGCGCGGGCGCTCAAGAGGGGTCGTTGAGCGAGCGCGTTCGCGTGGCCGTCCTGGGCAGCTCCGCGGTCACCCACACCGGCCGCTGGGCGGCGGCCCTCGTGGCCCGGGGCCTCGAGGCGCGCGTGTGGTCGCTCGAGCCGCCGCGCGAGGGCGATCCATCGCGCTTTCGCACCGAGCTCCTGCCGAGCCTGCCCTTGCCGGGGGCGCTCCGCTATCCCCTCGCTACGCCGGCCTTGAAGCGCGCTTTCGCCGCCTTCGCTCCCCAGGTCGTGTGCGCCCACTTCGTTCCCAACTACGGCCTGCTCGGCGTCCTCGCTGGGCGGCGTCCCCTGGTCATGAACGCCTGGGGATCGGATCTGCTCCTGGCCAAGGATCCGCTCAGGCGCGCGCGCCTGCGCTGGACTCTTGCCCGTGCCGACCACCTGCGGGTGGACGCGCACAATCTGGCGCGCGTGGCGCGCCAGCTGGGCGTGCCCGAGGAAAAGATCGAGGTGCTGCCGTGGGGCACCGAGCCCGAGCGCTTTCGCTTCGCGCGCGACCGCGCCCAACGGCTGGCTGCGCGCGAGAAATGGCCCGAGACCTGGAAGCGCGTGGCAGGCTTGGGGCCGGTGGCGGCCAGCACGCGCATGCACCATCCGGTGTACGCGCTCGACACGCTGGTCGCGGCGTGGCCCGCGGTCACGCGCGCCGTGCCCGGAGCGCGCTGCCTGGTGGCCGGGGACGGGCCGCTCACGGCGGCCCTCGAGGCGCACGCCCGCGCCCTCGGCATGGCCGGAAGCATGCTCTTCGTCGGCCGGCTCGGGGCGAGCGAGATGGCGCTCCTTCTCGAGGGCGCCGACGCCTACGTCTCGACCTCGCTTTCGGACTCGACCTCGCTCTCGCTGCTCGAGGCCATGAGCGCCGGCAGCTATCCCGTGGTGAGCGCGATCGAGGGCAATCGGGAGTGGGTGGGCGACGAGACGGCGTTCCTGTTTCCGCCGGGCGATTCCGGCGCTCTCACGCGCGGGCTCACGCGCGTGCTCGGCGAAAGCGATCGCTTCGATCCGGCGCGGGCGGCCAACCGGACCACGATCGAGACGCGAGGCGACTGGAACCGGGCCATGGACCGGGTGGCCGAGCGGGCGCGGGCCCTGGCGGAGCAGGGGAGAGAGCCTTGAGCCTGCGCGCCGCTCTGCACCGGGCTCTGTCCCGGCCGCGGCTGAACGCGCTCGCCCGCGGCGTCCTGCGCCCGCTTTCGCCTCTCATCCCGCCCGCGCTCCTCCATCGCGTGCCGCTCGTGGGCACGGCCGACGTGTCGCTCCCCGACGGGCGCGTGATGCGTCTCACCTCCGACGGGCGCGACAATCTGGCCGCGCTCCTGTACTGGGGCGGCTGGCGCTCCTTCGAGCCCGAGACACTGGAGGTGTATCTCGCGCTCTTGTCCGAGGCGCGCGTGGTGTTCGACGTCGGCGCCTACGTCGGGATCTTCGCCATGGCCGCCGCGTTGGGCCACCCCGAGCGCGACGTGCATGCGTTCGAGCCCGTGCCCGAGAGCTTCGCGCGCTTGCAAGAGAACCTGCGCGCCAACCGCCTGGCCCACGTGCACGCGGTCCGGGCCTGCGTGGGGGAGAGGGACGGGGAGGCCACGCTGCACGTTCCCGACGGCGTGTGGCTGCCCTCGCACTCGTCGACCCACGCTGGCTTCCGCGAGCACACGCGGCCGGTGCCGGTGGCGGCGCTCACTCTCGACCACTACGCGCGCGAGCGCGGGCTCGAGCGCGTGGACGTCGTCAAGATCGACACCGAAGGCAACGAGGATGAGGTGCTGGCGGGCGCGAGCGAATTGGTCACGCGCTCGCGTCCGTTC
>DATFWU010000097.1:0-2359 GCA_035259005.1 Candidatus Eiseniibacteriota bacterium | reverse complement strand
ATCCTGATCACGATGGACGCCGACGGTCAGAACGACCCCGCCGATCTGCCGGCGCTCGTGGCGGCACTCGCCCGGGGAGCTGACGTCGTGAGCGGCGTCCGGTCCACGAGGCGCGACACGTGGCGCCGGCGCGCGTCTTCCCGCTTCGCCAATCGCGTGCGACAGATTGTGCTCGGCGACACCATCACCGACGTCGGCTGCTCGCTCAAGGCGTATCGCCGAAGTGCCATCGAAGGGCTGCCGTACTTCCGCGGGATCCATCGCTACCTGCCCGCGTTCTGCCAGTTTCGTGGCGCTCGCATCGTCGAGATCCCGGTGCACCACCGGCCACGAAGTCACGGACGGTCCAAGTACGGCATCTTCGACCGCCTCTGGGCCGGACTTTCCGATTTGTGGGGCGCGCGCTGGCTCAAGTCGCGGCTCATCCGCTCCCGCGCCGAGGAGATTCTCCATGGCTAGCTGGTTCACGATTCCGCATGCCTGGCTCGTCATCGGCTTCGCGGGTCAGGTCGCGTTCGGGTCCCGCTTCATCTGGCAGTGGATCGCTTCGGAGCGAGCGCGCGCCGTGGTCGTGCCCCCGAGCTTCTGGATCATGAGCATCGTGGGCGGCGTGGCGCTTCTCGCCTACGCGATCCACCGCAAGGATCCGGTCTTCGTGCTCGGCCAGGCTTCCGGACTCCTCATCTATGCGCGCAACCTGGTTCTGCATCGGTCTTCGCTCGCCAAGTGATCCGCCACGGGGCGCTCCTCGCCGCCCTCTTCCTCGTTCCCTGTGGCGCGCTCGGCGTGGTCGAGACGACGGAGGCGCGCTACGCCGAGATCGCGCGCGAGATGGTGGTGACGCGCGACTTCCTGATCCCGCACCTCGACGGACTGCCCCACCTCGACAAGCCACCGGGCGCGTACTGGGCGATCGCGCCCGGCGTCCTCCTCTTTGGCCACAACGAGTGGGGCGCGCGCATCTCGGTCGTGCTCGCCGCTTTGCTCACGCTTGCGTTCACGGCGCGCATCGCTTTCCTCACCGGAGGAAACGGCGCCCGAGCAAGCTGGATCCTCGCCGCAAGCCCGCTCTTCTTCGTTCTCTTCCATCTCGCCTCGGCGGATCCGTTTCTCACGACAGCGGTCGCGGGTTTCCACGCGGCGTATGTCGACGAGCGACGGCGAGGCGGCCTCCTGCCCTTCGTGGCGCTCGGGCTCGGACTCTTCATCAAGGGCCCGGTCGTGTTCGTCCCCACTCTCTTGCCGCTGATCGGCGCCGCCTGGTGGACGAGATCCCGGCGCGCGCTCCGGCCGCTCGGCAACGTGGTCGGCTGGCTGGTCACCCTCGTGCTCGGCCTCGCCTGGTACGTCTACATCGTCCTGCGTGTCCCCGGACTCGCGGCGTATCTCCTCGGTCACGAGCTGTGGCACCGCTTCGCGACCACGGAGCATCACCGCGGCGGGCCTCCTTATTACTTCGTCGCCCTTCTGATCGTCGGTGTTCTTCCCTGGACCTGGGCGACGATTCGCGGCTTGATCGCCCGGCTTCGCGCACGGGCCGACTTCGAGCGCACGGTCGTCGCGGCCTGGGTCGTCCTGCCCCTCCTCTTCTTCTCGTTGTCGGGCTCGAAGCTGCCCGGCTATGTCCTCCCCCTCACGCCGGCGCTCGCGATCGCGGCGGCCTGGGCTCTCGAGGGGGCCCGCTGGCCGCGCGAGGCGGCACCCGCGCTCGTGGCTCTATTCGCCGTTGTTCCCTGGTTTTTTTCGGGTCAGGACGAGAAGGCTGGATCGGTGAGGCCGGTCGCCCGATATCTAAGGAGAGAGGCGCTGGCGAGCCAGCGCATCTACGAGTGCGGCCCGTTCGTCGCGGGCCTTCCCTACTACCTGGGGCGCGAGGTTCTTCTTTACCAGGTCCAGCGTGACGTGCGTTTCGCAACGCCGGAGGAAAGAGAAGCGATCATCCGTGACGCGATCGAAGTGCCGCCGAGCTCTTCGCCCGATTCCGCCTCATGGGCGTTCGGCGACGAGAGGCTCGCACAATCCACCGGACAGAGCACCGACCTCAGGATGAGGTGGCGCAAGTCCGTGCTTCTGAGGGGCTTTTCCGAGCCTTGAAAGCTTTACCAGATCGGGACTTGATTCCCGGGGAGCCCTTGCTAGCCTACGAGCGGGTCCCCGCCACTGAGGGAAATCGATGACGGTTCCGGACATTCCGGACATCCAGAAGCGCCTGCGCCGTTTCCCCTGGACGTTTTTCTTCAGCGTCGTCGCGTTCGTTCTCTTTGCCTCCGCCGGCGCGGTCTTCGGGCTCGCGCGCTGGATGGAGGGCGATCTTCCGCCCGTCGACAAGGTGCAGTCGTACCGGCCGGCGCTCAAGTCG
>DATFWU010000096.1:0-8977 GCA_035259005.1 Candidatus Eiseniibacteriota bacterium | reverse complement strand
CCCATCGCCGGGTTCACGGACACGACGATCGCCCATGTGCTCGTAACTTCCAATAACACCACCGTGGTAGACACCAGGCGGCTCACCGCGAACGCGGTTCGGCCCCAGTAAAACCGACCGCTCGAGGACCCTTGGGCGCCTCCCCAACTTCGAGCGCGGAGGCGCTTTTCCTGTCGCCGGTCTGGACGTAGGGGAAAAAACGGGAGCATACTCGCGTTTGGTCCCCATCGCCCGAGCCCGCGAACGGAGGCGGGCACTCCCTCGGCCACTTCCACCCACCGCGAAGGCCGCTCCGCGAGGGAAGTCTCCATGAAATCATCTCGATTGCTTTTGCTTCTCCTGCCACTCGTGTGGCTCGTCGGCTGCTCGTCGGGGAACACCATGTCGGGCAGCGGCACGATGCGGATTCGTATGACCGACAAGCCCGGCCCCGGCAACGTCGAGGCCGTGAATCTGGTCGTGACCGAGGTCTCGGTGCGCGCCGAAGAAGGCACGGTGACCGAATCGGATTCGGATACGGTCGCGATCACGGACACGGGTGGCTGGCAGGTCCTCAGCACGACAACCAAGACGTACGATCTGCTGACTTTGCAGAACGGCGTCTTCACGACCATCGGCGAGGGAACGCTTCCCGCGGGAACCTACACGCAGATCCGGCTCAAGCTCGGCGCCGGATCGACCATCGTGGTCGACGGAACGACGTATCCCTTGAAGGTTCCGAGCGGCATGCAGTCCGGACTCAAGCTCAACGGCACGTTCGTCGTTCCCGCGGGAGGGAACACAGACGTCGGGCTCGACTTCGATGCCTCGCGCTCGATCCATGAAACCGGGAACGGCAAGTGGATGCTGAAGCCGGTGATCCGGGTCATCCCGATCTCGGCGCCTCCTGCAGCGGGCGCGATCCACGGCACCGTGCAGCCGGCGGGCGTGGCCACCGGGATCTTCGCCATTCAGGCACCGGACACGGTCGCCAGCGGGTCGGCGGGCGCGGACGGCCAGTTCACGATCAGCGTGTTGCCGCCGGGCGGTTATTCCGTCGCGTTCCACCCCGCCTCGGGATTCCGCGACACGACGCTTACCAACGTCATGGTGACGGCTGGCACCACGACGGAGCTGGACACGGTGCGGCTGACGCCGGATACCACGGGCCAGGTGCGCACGTTCAAGGTGAGCTCGCGGTAGAAGCTCGATGGACCAGACAAACGACGCCTCCCCGTCGAACGGCCGGGGGGGCGTTTCGTTTTCAACGTGCTCCCACTTGCTCGTGCACGATCGTGATAGGTCCTGGATAGCGGATGGGGCCCACGGAAGTCTGGATGGTCGGTGTCGCGCGTAGCGAGATGCTGGTCGGCGCGCCGGCGCCGGCGACGCTCTGCGCCAGGGTGAAGAGATCCTCGGCGCCGTCACGGGCGAAGAACTCCCAGAGATCGAGCTGCATGGCGACCGGGACGTCCGTCGGCTCGCCCGGGGGCAAGATGAACTCCTGAGACAGGCGGCCCGAGATGGTCTCCTTGTCCTTCACGAGCAGCGTCCAGTCGAGCTGGAGGAGGCGGGCCGCGACCGGGTTGGAAGCCGGATTCTGGGCGTTCAAGTGAACCGTCATCTCGAGCGGGACGTGACGGGACGCGACCGCCGACGCCAGCCGCGAGAGATCCGTTGCGTCGAGATCGCGGTACGAACCCTTGCCTTCGAGCCGAACGCCGGCCAGCGTGCTGCCGGTTACTCGATCGAGATCGAAGCGCACCTTGCTCAGGGCGGTGACCTGGGAGAGGGTCGCGCAGCCGCCGGCCGCGAGACCGAGTAGCAGGAGCCACGACAGGACCAGGCGCGAGGAAGTTCGAGACATTCCGGCTCCACGCGGGTGGGGTCGGGGCTCGAACCATCATGGGCACGAAGGCGTGCCCGTTTGCAAGCCGGCTAGCGGTACTTGCCTTTGATGCCGCCCCACGTGCTGCTCTTCGTGGGTACGGGCGGGGTTCCCGGGAAGACGTAGAGCCCGTGCACGCCGAAGGGGAAATCGGCCAAAGTCGTCAGGTGCGCGCCGTCGAAGTGAAGCAGCTTGCCGGTGGTGGCCGTGTACTCGTCGAACCACGGCACGGCGGTGAGATAGTCGCCCCCGTTTGCATCGCGAGCGATGCCGGGGATGGAAATCTCGTCGAGTCCGGCGACCAGCGTGGACTGGGTTCCCGTGCTCGGATCGATGCGCAAGAGCTCGGTCGTGTTCCAGTCCCAGTTGGCGACGAGCAACGAGCCATCAGCCTGAAATTCGAGCTGGAGCGGGCTCACGAGAAGGCCGTTCTGGGATACGTGTCCCCAGGTGCGAGCCGTTGGACTTGCTAACCGATCGCAGGGTCGATAGAGGCCGCCTGTCTACGTAGATCTACGGAGTTTCGTAGGACTAGCGCGAAGGGGAGAACCACGGGGAGTTCATCAGGTGCAGCGCCAGCACCATGGCGAAGATCCAGTTCGCGTGGCGGCCGAAGCGCGTGTCGAGGCGCGCGCGCGTGGCGTAGAAGCCCGAGCCCAGGAGCACGCACGCCAGCTCGACCCACCACCACCACCCGGTTTTCCAGAGACCAAACCCGAGATGAACCGACGAATACGGCCATAGCGCCATGTCGTGCGGGTGCATGGGCAGGTCGAGCAGGAAGTGCGAAAAGACGGCGAACGCCATGGCGATCGCGACCGCGCGCCCGCGGCGCAGCCAGAGGAGCGCGTACGCCGCCGACCACACGAGGGACATGACGAGCGAGTGCGACCAATCGATGAAATCGAGCGAGAAGCCCGGCGAGGACCCGGGCGTCATGGTGACGCGCTCGATGCCGAGAAGGACGAAGGGGCCGAACAGAATGTCGAGGAGGCCGGTGCCGATCAGAAGGCCCGTGGTGGGGGCGCGCGGCTCCTTCGCCTTGATCGCGAGCCCCATGGCGAAGTGGCCGGCGTACATCTAGGGCTTCGGCCTCGGGGGGCGCGGACGGTCGAGCCAGCCCAGGACGAGCGCGGGGACCAGGAACCCGAGAAAGCAGAAAACGCCGAAGGCGGGCACGCTCATGAAACCGACGCTAGCCCTCGGCGTGTTTCCTTGGCAACGGGCCGTGCTAGGCGGCGCGATCCTTGGGAATCAGGGCCTGCTCGACGAGCATCATCTCGCGGTCGCCGCGATCGACCAGGAAACTCAGGCCTTCCGTCTTCCCGGTCTCGATGCAGTCCTCGATGGCGGCGTAGATCTCGGCGCAGCGCTGCGCGCCGAGCGAGGCGCACATGCCCTTCATCGAATGGCTCTCGATGCGCGCCTTGGTCGTGTTGCCGTCCTGGAGGGCGGTGCGCAGGCGGGTCGCCGGCTCGCTGAAGCGCTGGAAGAAGGCGTCGACGAGCATGCGGCGCACTTCGGCGTTGCCCATGGACGAGTTGGCGAGCTGCTCCTCGTCGAGCACCGGCAGGTCTTCGAGATGTGCCCACCAGGCTTCCGGCATGGGCTTCACCATGGGCACCGGGGCAGGCGGGGCCGCCGGCTCGGCTTCAGCCGACTCGTCGCCGGGCGTGGCGCTCGAAGAGTCGAGATGGCACCAGTGCTCGACCGCGCGCGCCAAAGTCTCGAGATCGATGGGCTTGGCCAGGAAGTCGTTCATGCCCATATCGAGGCAGCGCTTGCGATCGGTCTCGGAGATGAGCCCCGTGACCGCGATGATCGGCGTGGCCTTGTTGGGGCCGTCGCCCTGGCGGATCTGCGTCGTGATCTCCCAGCCGGTGTGATCGGGTAGCACGACGTCCATGAGAACGAGATCGTAGCGCGAGGCGCTCAACACCTCGAGCGCGGCCTCGTATCCCGTCGCCACATCGGGCTGATAGCCGATCCGCTGGAGCACCATGCTGACCACGAGCTGGTCGAGCGGATTGTCCTCGACGAGCAGGATGCGTGTCTGGCGGCGGCGCTGCTCGGCCACCGAGTGGCGCGTCACGATGCGGCTCTCGCCGCCCTCGGTCGCGCTTGCCTCGCGACGGCGGAGCACTTCGAGGGCGGCGCTCGTCCAGTCTTCGTCGGGCACCGGCTTCACCAGGTAGCCGGAGAAGCCCGCGTTCTCGGCGCTTGCGGCGTCGCCGCGGCGGCCGAGATTCGTGGTCATGACGAGCAGCGTGCGCCCGAGCAGTTTCTTTTCTTTCAGGTGCTCGGCGACGGCTGCGGCGTCCATCTCCGGCATGTCACGGTCGAGGAAGCACAACACGAACGGCTTCCCCTCGGTGGCCGCGCCCTCGATACGGGTCACGAGGTCGGGGCCGCTCTCCGACTCCTCGCACGCGCAGCCGGCCTCGGTGAGGACGCGGACCGTCGTCTCGCGATCGGCACGGGTGGGATCGGCGACCAGGACGCGCACGCCCTCGAGCGTGGCGCCGGAAACCGGAGCCTGCACGGGCTCGGGCAGGTCCTCCTGCTTGGTGAAGGGAATCTCCACCCACAGGCCGAGATCCTGACCGGCCTGGGTTTCGACGCCGCAGGTGCCGCCCATCAGGTGCACGAGGCGGCGCGCCATGCCGAGCGCCAGGCTCGAGCCCTGGTCGCCGACCAGGAACGAATCGTGCGAATCGGCAAAGCCCTTGAAGGTCTCGGGAATCGGAACGCACTCGCCGTTGTTGCCGCGCGAGAACAGGAAGCGCAGCGCGGCCTGGTGCGCGGTCTCGTGATCCAGATCGACCGACATCCGGATCTCACCTTTTTCCGTGTGCTTGAGCAGCGCCACGCCGAGGCAGCGGATGACCTGGCGCAGACGGCCCGCGTCTCCCTTCAGGCGCGACGGCACCCGGTGGTGCACGCGGCTCGTGAACGAGAGCTGCACCTCGTTGAACGCCGGCGCCAGGAAGGTTGCCACGGTGTCCATGGCGACGCGCAGATCGAAGTCGTGGTGCTCGACCTCGAGCTGACCCGACTCCATCTTGGCGAAGTCCAGCATGTCGTCGACGAGCTGGAGCAGCGACTGCGAGGAGTTCTGCAGGATCTCGGCGATCGTGCTCTGCTCGGGGTCGAGCTTGGTGTCGAGCAGGAGGCGGCTCATGCCGACGAGACCGTTCATCGGGCTGCGGAGCTCGTAGCTCAGGCTCGTGAGGTAGTCGCCGCGCATCTGCGCCGAGGCAGTGACGCCGTCGAGTCGCGCCGACAGCTCTTTGATCGTGATCTGCGAGGCCTCGAGCTTGCTGTGCAGCTCGTGCAGATCGTGGCCTGCGCACACGTACGCCGACTGCCCCTGCGAGTTCGTGACCAAGCGCACGCGCATGCCGATCCAGCGGCTGCCGCCGCGCGCCGAGGGGATGGGGATCTCGCAGTAGAAGTCGCGGTTCTTCTTGCGCCGGTTGCGGAGGAAAGGCCGCACCATGCGGCGGCGATCGGTCTCGGCGAATATGGAGGCGAAGGAGTGCCCGACCATGTCCTTCACCGAGCGACCGATCAGCTCCTCGGCCGCGGCGTTCATCCACAGGACCCAACCGTCCCCGCTGACACAGAAGATCGGCTCGGGGATGAGATCGCGCGGATCGAAGCGCGCCGCAGGCGCGGAGCTGGGCTCCGACGGCGTCGAGATCGTGGGCGAATCGGAAACCGTCGAGGTCTCGGACGGACCTTCCATGATCGATTCCTCCTCAGGCGGCAGTGGGCCTGCCCTCCTTGGCATGCGCGCTCTGCAATCGGGAACCGACCGACCGGCCTCGTGCCCCGAGCGGCATTCGCCTGGGGATATCGGCCGTCCTCTAAAATACTTAAGGAAGTCGTGTACGGAATCTGGACAGAGGGGAAGGAGCCCCGAATCAGTCTTCCGGCTGGGCTCCGGCCTTTTGCCAATAGCGCGGCCTCATATTGGCGGCCAGCACGCGTTTGCGGAGGCGGAGAGAGGTCGGGGTGACCTCGAGGAACTCGTCGTCCCGGATCCACTCCAGGCACTGCTCGAGGGACAGGCGCTTGACCGGGAGAAGATGTAAACCTTCCTCGGCGGTCGAAGAGCGCATGTTGGTGAGCTTTTTCTCCTTCACGATGTTCACGTCGATGTCCTGCTCACGCGCGTTCTCGCCCACCACCATGCCTTCGTAGCAGCGATCGCCCGGCTCGACGAACATCTCGCCGCGCTCCTGCGCGTGCTCGATGGCATAGGCGGTGATGCGGCCCGGACGATCGGCCACGAGCGCGCCCGTCGTGCGGTGGGGGATGTCTCCCTGCCAGGTCTCGTAGCCGTCGAAGAGGTGGTTCAAGAGACCGGTGCCGCGCGTGTCGGTGAGGAACTGGCTGCGGAAGCCGATCAGTCCGCGCGACGGGATGCGGAACTCGAGCCGCACGCGACCCGTGCCATGGTTCACCATGTTGGTCATGCGGCCCTTGCGGCGCCCGATCTTCTCGGAAACCACGCCCACGAACTCTTCCGGGCAATCGATCACCAGCCGCTCCATGGGTTCCTGCACGACGCCGTTCGCCTTCTTGGTGATGACCTCGGGCTTGCTCACCGTGAGCTCGTAGCCCTCGCGGCGCATCATCTCGATCAGGATCGCCATCTGCAGCTCGCCCCGCCCCGAGACCACGTGCGCGTCCGGCGAATCGGTGGGCTCGACCTTGATGCTGACGTTGGTGAGGAGCTCGCGCTGCAGGCGATCGCGCAGGTGGCGCGAGGTGACGTACTGGCCCTCTTGGCCGACGAGCGGCGAGTTGTTGATCGAGAACACCATGCTCACCGTGGGCTCGTCGACCACGACACGGGGCAGGGGAGCGGGATTCTCGGGGTCGGTCACCGTGTCGCCGATGTGCACTTCCTCGAAGCCCGCCAGCGCCACGATCTCGCCCGCCGAGGCCTCGTCGACCTCGGCGCGCTCGAGGTTCTCGAACACGTAGAGCTTGGTGACCCGCGCCGTGTGCATCGAGGCGTCCTGCCCCACCAGCGCCACTTCCTGGCGGGCGCGCACCGCGCCGCTCACGATGCGGCCGATGGCCAAGCGGCCCACGAAGTCCGAGTAGTCGAGGTTCAGGATCAGCATCTGAAGCGGCATGGCCGGGTCGAAGCGCGGCGCCGGGATGTGGCGGATGATGGCCTCGAACAGAGGCTGCAGCCGGTAGTCCTCGCCGTCCGGCGTGAGGCGACAGATGCCGTCGCGCGCGATGGTGTAGAGGACCGGGAAATCGAGCTGGTTCTCGTGCGCGTCGAGATCGATGAAGAGATCGTAGATCTCGTCCAGCACCTCGGCGGGTCGTGCGTCCTTGCGGTCGATCTTGTTGATGACGACGATGGGCGTGAGGCCGAGCTCGAGCGCCTTGCGCAGCACGAAGCGCGTCTGCGGCAGGGGACCTTCGCTCGCGTCCACGAGCAGGAGCACACCGTCCACCATCTTGAGCGTGCGCTCGACCTCGCCGCCGAAATCGGCGTGGCCGGGCGTGTCCACGATGTTGATCTTGTGGTCGCCGTAGCGCACGGCCGTGTTCTTGGCCAGGATGGTGATGCCCTTCTCGCGCTCGAGGTCGTTCGAATCCATGATGCGCTCGGCGACTTCCTGGTTCTCGCGGAAGACGCCGCTCTGCCAGAGCATGGCGTCGACGAGCGTGGTCTTGCCGTGGTCGACGTGAGCGACGATGGCGATGTTTCGAATGTCCTCGCGTACGGCAGTACCGTCCTGGGGACGGGCGGTGGTGGCCTGCAAGCGCTTCTCCTGGAAAGTGAGCCGGAGGGGGTCGATGAGCCGTCGTTTGCGATCGACGATGAAGCAAAGAAACCACATTTGCGCCGCTCGCGTCCAGACGGGCTAGCGCGTCGAGTCCCCGATCTCCGCCTGGGCACGCAAGGCCAGGGGATTGCCGGCCTCGAGCAAGAGCGCCTTGTGCGCCAGCTCGCGCGCGACGGCGAACTGGCCCTTGCGAAGCGCAAGCAGCGACGCCAAGCCAAAGTACTCGGGCGTCGGGCCGACCATCTCGAAGCTGACCTGATTCATGCGCTCCGCCTGATCGAAGGCGCCGGCCTGATAGGCGATGCGCGCCCGATTACGCACCACCCAGAGCGTGAGCTGGCCGCTCGGGTGAGCCGACTGCGCCTCTAGGGCGGCCACGAGCAGCGAGTCGGCCGCCCTGGCCTCGCCGCGCTCGGTCGCGGCGATCGCGGCACGCGCCCGCTCGAGGGTTGCCGGCTCGATCACGACGGCGGGCCGGGGCACTTCCGGATCGAAGCTCAGGACGACGTCGTTTCGCTGGTCGAGCCCGCCCGGACGCCACAGCCACTGCCACGTGATGGTCGAGTCGCCGTACCAGACGCGCGGTGCTTTGGGCGGCACGAGCGCGATCTCGGTCACGGCAAGACGGGACCAGTAGGAGATCGTGGCCCCCTTGGGCAGCGTGCGATCGTGCGCCAGAAGTGCGACGCGCGTGCGCTCGGCCGTGCGCTGGAGTCGTGCCACGCGCACGAACGACATGCCGGAGAAGGAGGGCGGCGGCTCGAGGGTGACAAGGGCCGCGGCGGTGGGCGCGAGCACGAGCGCCAGCGTGCGCAGCCCGAGCATGGCGTACGCGAGCCAAGGCCGCGCGATCCCGGGAAGACCGATCACGAGGAAACCGAGCCAGAGCGCGGGGAAGGCGCTGCGCCACGCGTTCCACTGGGCCAGGAAGGCGAGGGGCAGGGCACCGACCGCGAGCCAGGCGACTCCGGCCGCGATCGCGGTGGCCGCCGTCTTGGCGCCGGGCGGCCGATCGCGAGCCAGGATCGCGAGAGCGACGAAGAGTACCGCCGCGTAGCCCAAGGCGATGACGACATGGGATCCGCCCAGTTCCTCCAAGTTGAGCTGGCTCATGACGACGCGGAACGTGGCCTCGAGCCACCTGAGCGGCGCCGATCCGCCGGGCGCGCCGCGGTCGAGCCACCCGGCGCCGTGCGATTGGGCGACGAGGTGTCCCGCGTACCAGACGAGTGCCACCAGAGCAGCCGTCACGACGCCGGGGATGACCGCACGGCGGCGCCACGCGATCACG
>DATFWU010000095.1:0-7186 GCA_035259005.1 Candidatus Eiseniibacteriota bacterium | reverse complement strand
GCATCTGCGGCGAGCACGGCGGCGATCCGGCTTCCGTGGAATTCTGCCACGCGGCCGGCCTCGACTACGTGTCGGCGTCTCCGTTCCGCGTGCCCATCGCGCGGCTCGCGGCGGCCCAGGCGGTCGTGCGCGGCAAGGGCAGGGGCAGCGACAACCGCTAGAGGAAGCGGCGGATCCGTGGGCCGCTGCTGCGTGGGCTGCTGCTGCGTGGGCCGCTGCTGCACTGGAAGGCCATGCCATCGAGCTGCGCCAGCACGCGATCGTCTTTCACGCGCTGCTCCCGCCCTTCGCGATCATCTCCAAGAGCTCGATCTGTCGTTCCTGCATGCGCACGAGATCGACCCATTGCTGCTCCTGCAGCCGGTCCACCTTGCCCTGCAGCGTCTGAATCTCCAGCTCGGCGTGCACGTTGGTCTCGTAATCCAGGCGCGCGTCGTGGCGGTCCTTCGCCGCCTGGCGGTTCTGGCTCATCATGATCACCGGCGCCTGCAGCGCAGCGACGCACGACAGGATCAAATTGAGCAGAATGAACGGGAACGGATCGAAGCGCGCCGCGTTCGTCCCGTTGAAATAGATCCAGAGGAGCAGGAACCCGACAAAGAGCCCGATGAAGGTCCAGCTTCCGCCCCAGGCCGCGATCTGATCGGCGAGACGCATCCCGAACGTCAGCTTCTCGTCGAACGATTCGTTGGGATCGCGCAGCGCCTTGTCATGGCGAAGCAGGCGCTCCAGAACCGTTCGCTGGCGCTGCGTGAGAGCGCGGATCCTCGCTTCCAGCGGGCCGGTGTCGACCGTCCCGTTCGGGCCGGTCACGATCCGCCGCCATCGGCCAAGGCCAAACATCAACGCTCCGGTCACGAATCCGCCCAACGCCCAGGGCCATCCCGCCATCGTTCCCTCCTTGATCGGGTACGGCACGGGATTCTACTGCTTTGTGCTTGGCCCTGGCTTGTCGCTTGGCTTCCCGTTTGCGCCGCATGAATTCGGCGCCAAACATGCGTTCCGCCTCGTATTGATTGTGGGCGCGACATCGCAGACGCATGCCTTCGATGGTGGCTTTGCCGCCCCGCGCCACCGGCTCGACGTGGTCGAATTCGAGGAACATGCGAGAGGCGCAGCGCTGCCCGCTCGTGCCGACGAACGTGCACCGGCCCTGGTCGCGCTTCCACACGGTGCGCTTCACGTGCGCCGGGATGAACCGCGCCTGGGAGCTCTTCCGACGGGCCGCCCTCGGCCGCGTGGTGGCGGCGAACTTGCGCGTCTCTTCTGTGGCAATGAGATCGTCGAGCGCCCGCTCGAGAACCTGCGAAGCGCTGGCGAGCGGCATGCGATGGCTGAGCAGCGCCCGCGCGTACTCGAGCTTGTCGTGCGCCTTTTTCTCGAGCACGACCCAGACGGATGGTTGTGGCGCAGCTTCCTTTGCCGCTGGCGTTTGCGCATCCGGCCCCGGGTCTCGATCCACAGGCCGCGCGGCCTGTGGAGGGTCGATAAAGGCCAGGTCGGGTGTCCTGGAATCATCGCTCGCCGGTGAGCGGGTCTCTGAGGTCGGGGTCGAGGTGGTCGCCTTGGTCGGAGTCGGGGACGCCGTCGCTACCTGGCTCTTGCTGTCGCTCGCCTTCAGAGCCTCCAGTCGAACGATCTGCTGGTCCACCATGAACTGGATTTCTGCGCAGCTTCGATGAGATGCGGCCTCTACCAATTGCGCCACGTTCTCCGGAGTCAGGTGAGTGGCCAGGAGGCGCACGGCGGAAAGGTGAAGTCTTCCGTCGGCCAGCGCTACGAACAACCCTGGGAACCGGCGCGCCGTCCGGGCGACATGAATCCTCTTGAAGGCCTCGTCGTCGGAGAAATTCTTCACCTGGGTGCAATAGGCATGCATGTTGGAATAGCCGGCCCGGAGATAGAGCTTTCGTGCGTCGAATTCGGCCAGCCAGGCAAGCAGGTCTGCCGTCGAGGAGCGATTCGTGTCGACGGAAGCGTTGAATCCGTGGTCGACCGCGTCCACGGTCAAATGAGTCAGATCATAGGAGTGCACGCGAATGCCGTTTCCCGGGGGCGCACCTTGTGGCTCGGGGCGGCTCGAGGGCTTTCGATCCCCTTGAGTTTGCTCTCAGCTTGGGACAGAATTTCTCGCTCTCGTGCTACGATTGTTCAGCGCCCCAACCAACTCCAGGAGCCGCCGGGTGTTCATCGAGACCTACCTGCAGGAGCTGCGCGCCGAGAAGTACTCGCTGGCCGCCTGGGCCCGCTATCTCTCGCGCGCCTGGCTCAAGGGGCGAAGCGACGTCTCCGCCAATCCTGGCGCGGCGCGCTCGATTCTCGTGCTCGGCCTCATCCTCTTCGCGCTGACCTTCGCAGGCTGCGTGATCCTCGGCATGTCGGCCGTGGGCACGGCCCGCCACGTGCTCGTGTGGACCGGACTCTGGCTGGTTCCGCTTACCGTCGGCCTCGTGCTCCACGTCGGCCTCCTGCGCACGCGGGAGGGCTATTCGCTCTCGGCCGTCAACCTGGCGACGGCCCTCACGGTGACCCGCCTCGCCTCGGTGCCGGCGCTCTGTCTCACGCTCATCGACGGTCACACGCAGGCGGCTTTCTGGATCTTCATCGCCGCCATGGCGAGCGACGTGCTCGACGGCTACACGGCCCGAGCCATGCGCCAGGAGACCGGCCTCGGCACCGTGCTCGATCCCATCACCGACATCGTGTTCGGGCTCGCGCTCTTTCTCTCGATGCGCGCGGCCGGACTCGTGTCCGAGCTGGCCGCGCTGCTTGCGCTCCTGCGCTACGGCGGCTTCTTGGCCGGAGGCGCCTTTCTTTACGTGACGCACGGACCGGTGCGCATCAACTCGACGCTGCCCGGAAAGATCGGCGGGCTCCTGCTCGGCGTGATCGTGGGCTTCCTGCTCCTCGGTCCCGCCTACGGCGCGGGCCGGCTGGGCCCGGTGCTCACGCCGCTCGCCCGCGACGCGGTCGTCGTCCTGCTCGCGGCCGGCGTCCTCCATGGCGCGGTTCTCGGCTGGCACAACTGGAAGCACGCCGAAGCCGCGTACGAGAAGGTCATCCGAGGGGTGCGCTTTGGTGGTTAGGGCGACGCATGAGGGGGTGCATGAGGCGGCAGGAGGGGGGCGCGCTAGGGGCGTACAGGCTTTTCCCTCATTGCGCCGAACCCGATCGGGTGTAGGATTTTCCGCATGGCCTTTCCGCATGCCGTGACGGCCTCGGAGCTTCCCGCCCTGGAAGGCGATCTCACCGCCTGTCCCTCGGCCGACGTCTATACGTTGTTGAGCACCCTCGGTCTTTCCGGCCGCCTCCAATTCGTGCGCGCCCTCGATTCGCAGCAAGAGGAGCGCGTGGAACTGCGCGTGCGCCAGGGCCGCCTCATCGGCGCCGAGACCAGCGGCGCGCGCACCTACCTGGGGGAGCTCCTGGTCAAGCAGTTCGGCGTGTCGATCGAGGCCGTGATCGAGGGGCTCAAGCGCCAGAGCTTGGCCAAGCGCAGCGGTCGCGTGCCGCAACGCCTCGGCCAGCTCCTGCTCGAGACGCGCCAGGTGTCGGCCGACGTCCTCCGGCGGGCGCTCGAGGAATCGATCGCGCGCCTCGCGGTACCGGTTTTGGCATGGGAGCAGGGACGCTTCAGCTTCTGGAGCGAGGGCTCGGGCCTCTCCGAGCTCATGGCGGAGCCCGCCGAGCTGGTCCGCCCCGACGTGCGGCTCGAAGAGCTCATGGGACGCGCCGCGGGCCCGGGCCCGACTCCCATCCTCTAAGAGAAGATGGCCAACTACGACGCCATCGTCGTCGGCGCGAGCGGCGGCGCCGGCAGCGCCGCCCTGTATCACCTCGCGCGTCGCGGCGCGCGCGTGCTCGGACTCGATCGCTTTCCGCCCGGACACGACCGCGGCAGCTCGCACGGTAAGACGCGTGTCATCCGCATGGCGTACTTCGAGCATCCCGACTACGTGCCGCTGCTCCGCCGCGCCTACGAACTATGGAACGAGCTCGAGAGCCGGAGCGGGAAGAACCTCTTCCACCAGACGGGCTTGGTGGAGATCGGCGCGCCCGACGGCGAGATCGTCCCGGGCGTGCTCGCCAGCTCATTCATCCACAAGCTCGAGGTCGAGCAGATCGCCGGGCTCGACGCCATGCGCCGCTTCCCGGGCTTGCGCGTGCCCGAAGGCCTCGACGTGGTGTACGAGCCGAGCGGCGGCTTCCTCGACGTCGAGGACTGCGTGATCGCGCACGCCGAGGGCGCCGAGCGGGCCGGCGCGACCCTGCGCACCGGCGAGGAAGTGACGGGGTGGAAGGCGGGCGCCTCGGGCGTCGAAGTCACCACCGATCACGGCTCGTACTCTGCCGCCCAGCTCGTGCTCGCCCCGGGCGCCTGGGCGCATATCTTGCTCGCCGATCTCGGCGTGCGCTTCACCACCCTGCGCAAGACGATGTGGTGGCTCGACGCCCCGCGTCCCGAGCATCAGGCCGAGAACGGCTGCCCGGTCTTTCTCTACGAGCTGCCCGAAGGCGTCTTCTACGGCACGCCGGCGCTGGCCGGCTCTGGCATCAAGGTGGCCGAACACTCGGGCGGTCGAACCGTCCCGGATCCGCGCGGTGACGACCGCCACGAAGATCTCGAAGAGCGCGCGCGCGTCGCGAGCTTCGCCAAGGCCTATCTCCCCGGCACGGGCACGCGCGTGCTGGCACACGCGGTCTGCTTCTATCCCATGAGCCCCGACGACCATTTCCTGATCGGGCTCCATCCCGAGCACGCCACCGTCGCCTTCTGCGCCGGACTCTCGGGACATGGCTTCAAGTTCACGAGCGTGCTCGGCGAGGCACTCGCCGATCTCGTGCTCGACGGACAGGCGCGCGTGCCCATCGATTTCTTGTCATGGAATCGTCCGGCACTGCAAACTTGAAATCCGTCGGCGCTCGCCCCTAGACTTCTCTTCGGTAGCTCACGACCCGCCGCACACGACCCGCCCCCAAGATCGAGCTCGAATCGTGCGATTCTCGCTCACGCCCGGCGATCTTCCCTGGACGCTGCCACTCCTTGTGGCGGTGGTCGTGCTCGCTCTATGGGCCTACCGCTTCGTCTTGCCGCCGCTCGCGCCGGCCACGCGCCACCTTCTCACCGGGCTGCGCGCCGTGGCTCTCGCCGCGCTGGTTCTCCTGCTCGCCCGTCCCATCTTCTCCTCGCCCGAGGCGGGCGGAGGGCGCGAAGTGGTCGTTCTCGAGGACCGCTCGCTCTCCATGGATCTGCCCTCGTCCGATCCCAAGCGCGCGCGCTCCGAGATCGCTCACCGCGCCGCCGACGACGTGGCGCGGCGCTTGGCCGGCCGCTACCGGGTGCGCCGCTACGTGTTCGCCGCCGAGGCGCGCGCGGCCGAGAGCGATTCGGCCGGCAAGCTCGATCGCGCTTCGACGGCGCTCGGCGACGCCATCGCCTCGCTCTCGGGGCGCGAGGGCTTGGCCGGCGTGGTCGTGGTGAGTGACGGCGCCGCCAATCGCGGACGCGATCCCGTACAAGCGGCGCGCGAGCTCGGTCGGCCCGTGTCCACGGTGGCGGTCGAGGGTCCGCGCGGCTGGAACGCCTCGCTCGAGGAAGTGATGGTCAATCCCACGGCGCGCGCCGGCCAGCCCACGCCGCTCGCCGTGCGGCTGCGCAACGAGGGCTCAGGCTCGCGCCGCGCGCACGTCACGGTGAGCGAAGGCGACGAGGTGCTCGCCCGGCGCGAGGTCGTCCTGCCGCCCAACGGCGAAGAGACGGTGGAGGAGATGACGGTCACGCCACGGCGTCCCGGGCTCGCGTTCTATCGCGTGGCTCTCGACGCCGGGCCGGGCGAGACCATGGACGCCGACAATCGCAGGGCCGCGGTGCAGACGGTGATTCCGGATCGCCAGCACGTGTTGGTTCTCGTGCCCGGTCCCAACTGGGATTGGACGTGGCTCAAGCGCGCGGTCGACTCCGATTCTTCCTGGGCCGCCGAGCACGCGCAGATCCGGCCTGCCGGCTGGGCGCCCATCCCGGCTTTGCCCACGCGCTACGTGCCTCCCGCCGGCGCGTCCTTGTCGCGCTACGCCGTGGTGGTGGCGCAAGGCCTCACGGCGGCCGAGGCCAACGGAGCCCTCGGCACGCGGCTCGCCGAGTACGTGCGCAACGGGGGCGGGCTCGTGCTTTGGGGCGGCGATGGCGCGGGCGGAGCGCCCTTGGCCGCGCTTCGCGGCAGCGCTCTGGCGCGCGAGGTGGGGATCGATCTCGGCTCGTCGGCGGGCGATTTCACAGCCGATCCGCCTTCCGGAAGCCTGCACGACCTCATCCGCGTCGAGGAGGACGCCGATCTCGTGCGGCGCTTCTTCGCCGGCGCGCCGCCGATCACCGGCGTGTCGCCCTTGAGCCCGCGCCCCGGCGACCAGGTCGCCCTCACCGCCGGCAACGGGCGCATTCCTCTATTGGTATTGCGACGCGTGGGCCGCGGCCGCCTGCTCGTGGTGAACGGCAGCGGCCTGTGGCGCTGGGGATTCTCGGCCGCCGACGAGTCGGCGCGCCCGCGCTTCGAGCGGATGTGGGGAAACGCGTTGCGCCTCTTGTCCGAGCCGACGCAATCGGAGCCCCTGCGCATCGCGGCCGACCGTCCGCTGGTGTCGCGCGGAGAGCCGATCGAGGTGAGCGCGTCTTTGCAGGATTCGCGCTTTCAGCCGGTGGACGGCGCGAGTGTGACGGCCACGCTCGAGCGCGAGTCGGACTTGCCGGGAACGAAGGGTGCGGCGCCGACGCCAGGTAGCCCGACCGCCGCGCTGCCCGGACCCATCCGCCTGAGCGGCCAGGGCGCCGGCTCGTACGCCGGGCGCTGGGAATCGCTGCCCCCGGGCCGCTATCGACTGCGCGCCACGTCCACCGGCCCCGGCGGCGCGCGCGCCAACGCCACCTCCGAGTTCGTCGTCGACGACTGGAGTCCGGAATATCTCGCCTCCGATTCCGACACGCGCACGCTCGAGCGCATGGCGCAGGTAAGCGGCGGCGTGTCCGGCACGCCGGACAAGCTCGGCAACATGGCGGGGAAGATCTCCTCGAGCGCCGCGAGCTCCGGCAAGATGCACGAGCATCGCCTGTGGGAGAGCCCGCTCTTCTATGTATTGAGCGTCTGCTTGCTCTCGGGCGAGTGGTTCCTCCGAAGAAAGCGGGGACTGCCGT
>DATFWU010000094.1:0-3279 GCA_035259005.1 Candidatus Eiseniibacteriota bacterium | reverse complement strand
TCGAGGAGGCTGCAGACCTTGCGTCCGCGCTCGATCGCTTCCCGGGCCGCAGGCACGTCGCCCAGCGTCAGTTGCGCCTCGCCGAGACGGCGCAGCACCTCGGTGACGATGTCGCCGGTGGGCGCAATGCGCTCGGCGATGGCGAGGGCGCCACGGTACGACTCGACGGCGCGGCGTGGGTCGCCGCGATCCAAGGCGAGATCCCCGAGGAATTCGCGCGCCAGTGCCTCCTCGCGCACCCATCCCCCGCCCAAAGCGCGCTCGAGGGCCTCGGACAGCAACCGCTCCGAATCGTCGAAGCGACCTACGAGGCGCGCGTGCGTGCCGAGCGAGAGCGCGGTGACAGCGAGACCGACCTGATCGCCGACCTGGCGATAGATCTGGCGAGCTTCGACGAAAGCGTCATGCGCTTTCGACCACTCGCCGCTCTTCAAGTAGACGACACCCAGGTTTTGCAGCCGGTTCGCCACCATGGCGAAGCGGCCGAGCCGGCGATCGCGTTCCAGCGCATCGCGCAGATGGTGGATCGCGATCGCCCACTCGCAGAGATTCTTGTGCAGGATGCCCAGCGTGCCTTGGAGGTTGGCGATCCGCTCCTCGTCGCCAAGCTGGACGAAATAGCTGCGCGCTTCTTCCAGGTGCTCGCGCGCCAGGAGCCAGTCGCCGAGCCGCATCCACAGGATGCCGATGCGTGACAGGGTGCTGGCGGTGAGCTGGACGTCGCCGAGCGGGCGCGCGGCCTCGAGCGCCTGCTGCGCGTGCGCCCGGGCCTCATCGTAGCGGGACAGGGTGGTGAGCGCGTCCACGACTTCGAGCTGCAGCTGGATGCGCTGGGAAACGGGGAACGAGGGGGAGAGCGAAGCGAGCACGGAAAGTCCACGCGAAGCGGCATCGGCCTGGCGTCCTTGCAGACGCAGGCACAGCACGGCCTTCGCTTCGAGGGCCACACGGCGCGGATCGTCGGTGGCGTCGGCGGAATGAGATTCCGCCAGCGCGCGATCGAGCGCTTCCAGCGCCGTTCCGTAGGAGTCGGCCTGGAGATACATCTCCGCCAGGGCGCTCAGATCTTCACTGCGATCCAAGCGCCCCGCGGCGGAAATGGACTCCGAGTCCGAGCCCAGCTTTCGCTCACGTTCCAAGACGCATCTTCCTCCCAGGACGGGCTTCCTGGGCGAGAGAGTCGGTTTTTAGTACAGGCCCAGACGGATGCGCAGCGCCCAGAGGAGCGGCTGCAGCCAACCGCGCAGGGAAACACTCGACGCGCTCACCGAGTAACGCGTGGAAACGGATCCCCGCATCCCCGTGCTCAGGCTCGGTGTCGTGGCCAACGACGCGCCGCTCTTTCCCGGTGTCGGGACGTCGGGATCGCCGTTGGTACTGCCGCCTCCCGGCGAATCATCGGTCCACGCCGTCTGTCCGTTGTTCGGCCCAGAGTCGGCATGGGTGCGAGCCGGGGACCACATGAGTGTCACTGCGCAGATCGCCGCCAGGACAACGAGCAGAGATCCTTTGCGCATGGCGTTGCTCATTCCACCCACCTTCTTCCGAAACGCCCGGTAGCCTAAATAACAAACGAAGGAGGAGCCCGATGCGCCCGCGCGTTGGGCTCACTCCGCCGGTTCGGCCACCCCGTTTAGCGGGGGTCCCGTGGCCTCCAAAAAGAGGCTAAGCCCCTCCACCGGCGCAAGCAATAGCAAAGCGCATGTGCGAGGCGAGGGGGTGGGAAATGGGACGAGTGGGAGCTAAGGGGAGGCGGCCAGGCCCCGCGGCTGCCCCGAGCGACGGCCTGGGAGGCGCCGGATCCAAAGGGCGAGGCCGCTTCGGTCGGACCACGTGTTTCGAGGCACAGGGAGGGTCGTTAGAGGCCAGTCTGATAGCTCGTGAGTTTAGTATAACTAATCGATTTCAAGTCTATGGCACCCTCTAACTTACCCGTCCTTCCGCTTGAGCTTGGGACCGTCGGCCCCGTCCTCGACCAGGACTCCCTGCCCTAGGATTTCGCCCCGCAGGGCGTCGGCCCGAGCCCAGTCCCGCTTTTTTCTGGCCTCTTCGCGCTCCGACACCAGGCGGAGGATCTCGGCCGGCCATGCTTCTTCGCGCCGCGGCCCCTCGAGCAGAAGCCCGAGCAGCCCCGCCCAGCGCTTGAGCTCGAGGGCCGCCGCGCGGGCTCCGGGCGCGTCCGCGGCGTCGGCGAGGCGGTTCACCGTGCGCGCGAGGTCGAACAAATGGCCGAGCGCGCCGGCGGTGTTGAAGTCGTCCGTCATGGCTTCGTGGAAGCCCTCGACCGAGGCGCGTGCCGCTTCGTCGAGCGCGTCCGAAGACGCCGCGGCTCCCGGCTCGAATCCCCCGCCGCGCTCCACCGCCTGGCGCAGGCGCCCGTACGCCTCGCGCGCCTCGGAGAGACGCTCCTCGTTGAACTCGATCGGGCTCCGGTAGTGCGTGGAGAGCAGGTAGAAGCGAATCTCCTCGGGTCGGAACTGCTCGAGGATGTCTTCGATGAGGAAGAACCGCTTCTCGGACTTCGACATCTTCTGGCCGCCCAACGTCACCATCCCGTTGTGGAGCCAGAAGTGGACGAACGGCTTGCCGGTGGCCGACTCGGATTGCGCGATCTCGTTCTCGTGGTGCGGGAAGATCAGGTCCTGGCCACCGCCGTGCAGATCGAAGGTCTGGCCGAGATACTTCATCGACATGGCCGAGCACTCGATGTGCCAGCCGGGACGGCCGGGCCCCCACGGCGAGTCCCAAGCCGGCTCGCCGGGCTTGGCACCCTTCCATAAAGTGAAATCCAAGGGATCGCGCTTCTCCTCGCCCACCTCGATGCGCGCGCCCGAGCGCAGCTCGTCGACGTCGCGGCCCGAGAGCTTGCCGTACTCCTTGTCCTTGCGCACCTCGAAGTACACGTCGCCGCCTGACGCATACGCGAAGCCGCGCTCGATGAGCGTGCCGATCAAGGCGAGAATCTCCGCGATGTGCTCGGTCGCCTTGGGATAGACCGAAGCCGGCTGGACGAAGAGCTGCTGGGCGAAGCGCAGGTAGGCTTGAATGTTGCGCTCGGCCACGACGCGATATTCGACGCCCTCTTCGGCGGCGCGCGCGATGATCTTGTCGTCGATGTCGGTGAAGTTGTAGACGAACGTGACCTGGTAGCCGAGGTGGGTGAGGTAGCGACGGATCGTATCGTTGGCCACCGCCGAGCGCAGGTGGCCCACGTGCGGCTTGTCCTGCACGGTCATGCCGCACACGTACATGCCGACCTTGCCGGGCACGACCGGCTCG
>DATFWU010000093.1:0-16026 GCA_035259005.1 Candidatus Eiseniibacteriota bacterium | reverse complement strand
ATTCCAAGAACGGCAGTTCGCGCCAACATACCCGTTCGGCTTGCGGTTTGCAACCAAATCGCCGCTGGGCTCGCTGTCACCGGGTGACTTGGCGGCCCCGCCGTCACGGCTGCAGATGTCAAGAGCAAGGAACAAGCCAGGGGACCGAGGCCGCGTGTTTTGGGTCAAGCCTTTGGGAATGGGGGAATTGCACCGATGGGCCAGAGTGCCGAACGCAAGCTGACCGAGGCTCAGGATCGTCCCACTCTGGGTGATGTGGCCCCGGATGTGGGCACCTGGCGCAGCGCCCCCGGGTCCGGCGCGAAAGTGTGCGCCTTGCGGCTCGATACCGTCCATCTGGTCCATAGCGGCCTTCCCGAGGCCTGGAGCCTCGAGGAGGCGGAAGCCCTCCTCTTCGAGTCCTCCCAACTGATCGTGGCGACCCCCGAGGGGGCCATGCATCCCCAGACCTCCCTGCCGGAAGAGCTGGAGAGCTGGATCGAGGTCGTGCGCTATGCCCACCGGGAGCTCTGGGAGGGGACCGCTGGAGTCGGCACCACGGTGGTGCTCACGACCCCGGAAGCCTTGTGGGTCTACACGCGCGGCGGGCAGCGCGTCTCCATGACCGCGGCCGACCGGGCGGCCGAGGCGCGCGAGGTGGCGCGACCCGAAGGCCGCGGCAAGCTCTGGAAGCTCGACCCGTATGCACGCTGGACGGTGGAAGCGCGGATCGAAGGGGTCGACGAGCCCATCTGGACGGCGCGCTGGCGGCCGGCCCTGACGCTGGTCCCGCCACGCGTGGAAGCGGTGGCGAGCGCGCCCGTCGCCGAGACGGTCGTCGAAAGTTTTCCGGTCAGCGATGAGGTGCCGGTCGCCCCGGCGCGGCGGGCCTGGTACGTGCGCCCCCTCGCTCTCGTGCGCCGTCGCTGGCGCCGCGACGCGTGGCTACGCCGCGGCGTTCTCACCTTGTGTGCCGTGTTGCTGGGCGCCTTCGCCTTGTCGCGCGTGCCTCGCGCCCCGATGCAGCGCGCCGGACTTTGGATCGGCGACGTGGTCTGGGGACGCTATCGCGTCTGGGTGACGAGCGTGCCACCGGGAACCAAGGTCCTGGTTGACGGACGCGACACGGGCAAGCGCACCCCGGCGTGGATCGTCTTGGCGTCGGGCGAGCACCGGGTCGAGACCTCGCTCGGCGAGTACGGCACCACGTCCTTCTCGGTAAAGGGCGGACGCGGCGGACGCGACACCAAGAGTGTTGCTCTCCTCGGACGTCTGGCGCTCGGCTGCGCCGATTCCACGATCACGCTCAGCGCGCGCATGGATGGGCGCGCCATCGGCCAGCTGCCGGCCACGCTCGACTCGGTGCCGGCGGGACGCCGCCAGGTGAGCTTCCAGGGACGCGACGTGACGCCCTGGGTGGAAGAGGTGAGCGTCATCGCCGGTCAGACGACTTCGTTCCTGGCGCGCCCCGAGCGCGTGCCCGACAACGGCGTGGTGATCGCGCGCGCCTATCGCGTGGGGCCGGAAGGCCTCAAGGACCTGCCCGGCGCGGTGCTCTTTCTCGACGGCAAGAAGGCGTGCGTCACGCCCGGCAAGCTCGTGGTCTCGCGCGGCCTGCACACGGCCCGGCTCACGAGCGGCAACGAGTCGAGCCCGGTCCAGCTCTTGCGCGTCGAGGGCGGGGGCGAGCTGTACGCGACGGCCGAGTTCGGTCGCAGCCCCGAGCCGGGCGTGAGCGACCAGCTCGTGGGCCTGGCTTCGCTCGCCAAGCCGCCGCTCGTGCGTGCCACGCTGCAGAGCCAGCTTCCCGTCCAGGTCGGCGAGATGAAGATCTCGGTGCGCCGCTGGGGCCGGGAGTTCTCGCGCGTCTCCATGAATCTGCACGACGGCGCCGGCGGTCCCGTGGGCGAGGCCGTGCTGCCGCTGGCCGGCATGCCGCCGGGTTCGACGCTCGACTACTTCGTCACCATCAAGTCGGTCGACGGCGAGGAGTTCGTGAGCGAGATGCGCACGGTGAAGATCGTCCCCTAGAGCGTCACTGGCTGTCGGCGCCGCGGACACTCGTGGCGCGGTGGTTCTTCGTAACTTCCGACTCGACGGCGTGGTCGCGCGCGGCACGAGGTTTGCCCTGAGCCGCGCGCGTGTCTTTTCTCTCGGTCCTCGTTCTCGTGGGCTCGCTGGGCATCGCGTGCGGGCTTTCCTTCGTCCCGCTCGCGCCCGCCTGCGCCGGGGTCGGCGTGGTCGCAGCCGCCCTGGCGCTCGCCGGGCCCCGGCGGGGCCGTGCGGGTTGCTGCGCTTTGGCGCTGTTTGCGCTCGGTGTGGCGCGCGGCGGACTCGACGCTCGGCGCCGCCGTCCTGTGGATCCAGGCGCGGGCTTTGCCGACGATCACTTGCTGCGGCTGCGCGGCCAGGTGATCGATTCGCCTCGCGCCACGCTCCGGGGCACGCGCGTCACGGTGCGGGTTGGGGCGAGCGATCCGCGGCTGCCGCGCGACTTGCGGGTGTCGTTGTGGTGCGATTCGGCCGGTGGCGTGCCGCGGCGAGGATCCTGGATTGAGGCGCGCGCCGAGGCACGGGCTCCGCGACCGCTCACCACGCCCGGCGGCTTCGACGAGGCCGCCTGGCTCGCGCACGACCGTGCTTCGCTCACGGCGCGCGTCGAAGGCGCCGCGTGGAGCGAGATTCGAGGTCCGCCGCCTTCGATCGCCGTGTATCTGGAGGAAGCGCGCCGCGCCTGGTCGGAGCGCTTGGCTGCGCGCGTCCCCGGCGAGGCGGGCGAATTCCTGCGCGGCCTCTTGCTCGGCGAGCGCTCGCGCGTCACGCCCGAGACGGTCGATGCGCTGCGTCGCGCGGGTGCACTCCATCTGCTCGCGCTCTCGGGCCAGCACGTGCTGCTCGTGGCCGCGCTGCTCTCGGGGCTCGCGGGCCTCTTTCGCCTGGGCACCCGCGGCGGAGCGGTGTGCTCGCTCGTGGGGGTGTGGATTTATTCCCTGCTCACGGGCGCTTCGCCCTCTGTGATTCGCGCGGCGGCCTCGGTGACGTGGGGCGCCTGGGGCCGGGCCCTCGGTCGGCGGCTCTCGGGAGCGGATGGTCTCGCGTGGGGCACGGCGCTTCCCTTGTTCGTGGCGCCATCCTTGGCCGCCGACGTCGGGTATCAGCTCTCTTGTCTGGCGAGCGCGGGACTGTGGGGGGCCACGGCCGCGCACCGCGCGTGGCGCACACGAGACGAAGAAGCAGGAGCGCGCGGCGGTCCGGCTCGGCTCGAGGCTTTGGGCTTCGCGGTGAGTGCCACGGCCTTCGCCCAAGCGGCGGTGCTTCCGCTTCTCGCCGTGCGCTTCGGCGCCGTGAGCGTGGTCGGCCTTGCCAGCAACCTGGCGCTGGTTCCGGCGTGCGACGCGCTGCTCGGCTTCGGCTTGCCGCTGCTCGTGGTCGACGCGTTGACGCCTACGCCGGGGTCACTGTGGCGCGTGCTTTCGGTGCTCGCCGCCTCGCTGCTTCGCGCCGGCGAGTGGTTCGCATCATGGCCCGGCTCCTGGCTGCCCTGCGCCATGACGCCCGGGCTGGCGGTGGTGATGACCGCGGCAGCCACTCTGCCCTGGATCCTCGGGCGCGTGCCGCGAGCCGGGGCGCAGGGGGCTGCGGTCGCCTGCGCCGGCCTCTGGCTCGGGCTCGGCGCCGGCGCGTTCTTCCCGCTCGCGCCCAAGCGAGCCGTCGATCTTCGCTATTGGCTCCTCGACGTGGGTCAGGGCGACGCCCAGGTGCTCGAGTTTCGCGACGGCACGACCTGGGCGGTGGACGTGGGCGACGCGCGCGAAGGCTTCGATGCCGGCCGCTCCGTCGTCGCGCCCTTTCTGCGGGCGCGGGGCGTGCGCGCGCTCGATCTCGTCCTCCTCACTCACGAGGATCGCGACCACGTCGGCGGCTTGGAAGGGCTCGAGCGCGACATCGCGGTCCGCCGCGTGGTCTCAGGGCGCGAGTGTCTCGAAGCGTTGGGTCGACGCGGGGTGCGCCTGCCTCTGTCCGCCGCCGTCTGCGCAGGAGAGACGCTGCTGACGCGGCCGGGTCCTTTGTCGGCCCGCGTCCTCTGGCCGCCCGCCGGCACCACGGGCATCGAGCCCAACGGACGCTCGGTGGTGCTCGAGATCGAGACCTCGGGCGAGCGCCTGGTGCTCGCCGGAGACGCCGACACCGCCTCGGAGGCCGTGTGGGCTTCGCGCGCGGCTGCGCCCCTCACCGCGCTCAAGCTCGGGCACCACGGATCGCATACTTCGAGCGCCGGAGCCACGCTCGATGCTCTCCGGCCGCGGCTCGTTCTCATTTCGTGTGGCGCCAACAATCGCTTCGGGCATCCGCACGCGGATGTCCTGGAGCGACTGGCGGAGCGCCACATCCCTTCCTGGCGCACCGACCGGCAAGGGACGCTGGCCCTCGACCTGGGCCTTCGCGGAGCGGCGCCAGAGCCGGTCCGCCTGCTCCCCAGGCCGCCCAGCGAGTGAGCCAACCCGGCCGCTACGGGGCCCTGCTCTCGGCGGCCGAGGAGGTTGAATTCTGGAGCAGGCGAAGCCTCTGCGCGGCGGACTGGCGGACCTTTTCTTCCGTGGCCCGCGATCCCTCTCTTGCCAAGCCCGCAATCCCTCTCTTCCCTGGTTCGGATCGGCGCCAACCTGTGATAGCTTGCGCTCATCCATGGGATCCGGAGCGGTCCGACTCGGCGTGCTGGCGTCCGGGCGTGGCACCAATTTCGCCGCGCTCGCCGAGGCCGCGCGCGCGGGCCGTCTGGGCGGCGACATCGCGGTCCTCGTCGTCGATCGGGCGGAGGCGCTCGCGCGCCAAGAAGCGCGCCGGCGCTCCATCCCGGACGAGTTTCTCGACCCGGGACCGAAGCGCACGCGCCTGAGCGCCGAAGCCGAGAAGCGCTTGGCCGGCGTGCTTCGCGATCATGGCGTCTCGCTCGTCCTGCTCGCCGGATTCTTGCGCATGGTTCACGAACATCTTCTGGATGCCTTTCCCATGTCGGTCTTGAACATCCATCCGTCGCTCTTGCCGGCCTTCCCGGGCCTCGAGGCCCCGCGGCAGGCGCTCGAGCACGGCGTGGCGATCACGGGCACGACCGTCCACCTGGTCGATTCTTCGCTCGACGGAGGTCCGATCCTCGCGCAAGCCGCGGTTCCTGTCTTGCCCGGAGACGACGTGGCCGCGCTCACCCAGCGCATTCAGGCGGCCGAGCACCGTCTCTATCCCGAGACCGTGCGCCGATTCCTCGAGTCGCCGCCGCGAATCGAGGGCCGGCGGGTGATTTGGGAGGGCAAGGCTCCGGCTGCCCACTCTCCCGAGGCGCGGCGATGAGAGCGAGCTGGTCCCGCCTGCGCGACGTGAGGGCGCTGCTCTTCGATCTCGGCGGCACGGTGCTCTCGATCGACCACCCGAGGATCGCAAGCTACTTGCAGGAAGAAGGCGTGAGCGTGCCCGAGGGCTGGGCGCCGCTGGCCGAGCGCGCCGGACGGGTCCGCCTCGATCGCCTGGTGCGCGCGGGCGCGAGCGGTGCCGATCAGTGGCGCGGGTTCTTCGAGGCGTTTCTCGAATCGGCCGGCGCGCCGCCCGACCGCATCGAGAGCTTGTTCCGTCGCGTGTCCGAGTTTCACCGCCGACACCACCTGTGGAACCGCCCGGTGCCCGGGGTTCGCGAAGCGCTCACCGCGCTCGCCCACTCCGGATATCGGCTGGCCGTGGTCTCCAACTCCGACGGACGCGCCGAATGGCTCCTCGGCACGGTGGGACTCGCGCGCGACTTCGAGTTCGTGGTGGACTCGGCCGAGGTCGGCTTCGACAAGCCCGACGCGCGCATCTTTCGTGTGGCTTGCGAGCGCTTCGGGCTCGTACCCGAGCGCTGCGCCTATCTGGGCGACGTGATGTCCATCGACGTGGAGGGCTCGGCGGCCGCGGGTCTCCGGCCCATCCTCGTCGATCACTACGCTTCCTACGGCGCGAGCGAGGTGCCGGCCGGCGTGCCGCGCGTCGTCGAAGCGAGCGAGATCGTGGCCGGTTTGCTCGTCGCCTCCAAGCAGAGCGGCGAGATCGATCCCGTTGACGGGAGGGAGGGAAGCCGATGAGCGAGGCTCTCCATACGATCGTCATTCCGGGCGTGCGCCCGCGACACGAAGGCAAGGTGCGTTCCGTCTACGACGCGGGAGACGATCTCTTGCTCCTCGTCGCCACGGACCGGATCTCGGCCTACGACTCGATTCTGCCCACACCGATCCCCGACAAGGGCCGTGTGCTCACCCAGCTGTCCGTGTTCTGGCTGCGGACCCTGGACGCGGCCTCGCCGCATCATCTGGTGAGCGCCGAGCGCGCCGATTTCCCAGCCCCGTTTCGCGACCGCCCCGAGCTGGACGGCCGCTCGATGCTGTGCCGGCGCGCCCGGCGAGTCGACGTCGAGTGCGTGGTGCGCGGCTATCTCACGGGGTCCGGTTACAAGGAATACAAGAAGAGCGGCACGCTCAACGGCGAGCCTTTGCCGGCGGGCTTGCGCGACGGCAGCCGGCTGGACCCACCGCGTTTCACACCCACGACCAAGGCCGAACAGGGCCACGATCTGCCGATGACGCGCGAGGAAGTCGTGGCCGAGGTGGGCCGCGAGACCGCCGAGGAGCTCGAGCAGCGCAGCCTCGAGATCTACATCGAAGCCGCGGCACGCTCCCGCGAGGCGGCGTTGATCCTCGCAGACACCAAGTTCGAGTTCGGGTGGATCGACGGCCGCCTGTGCCTGATCGACGAAGTGCTCTCGCCCGACGCTTCGCGCTTCTGGGACGCGACCGCCTACGAGCAGGGACGGCTCGAATCGTTCGACAAGCAGATCGTGCGCGATCACCTCGATCGCTCCGGGTGGAATCACGAGCCCCCGGCGCCGGCCCTCCCGGACGAGATCGTGCAGGCCACGCGCCGGCGCTATCTCGAAGCTGCGGCGCGCCTCATGGGCGAAGCGGAAGCCCGCCGCGCGGGACTGGCCCTCGGGGTCACGGCGTGAGCGGAAGCGTGGCCGAGCCGGACGTGCACGCGACCAGCGACACCCGGGTCGCGGTGCGCAGCGCGCTCTTCGCCTTGTCCGACCGCACCGGCGCCGAGGCCCTCGCGCACGCTTTGCTCGAGCGCGGGGCCACGATTTACGCCACCACGGGTACGGCCTCTTATCTGAAAGGTCTCGGTCTTGCCGCCGAGCCCGCCGAGCGGCTCACCCGCTCGCCCGAGTTCCTGGGCGGGCGCGTGAAGACCCTGTCCTCGGATCTCTTCGGTGCCATCTTGGCGCGCGCCGGCCATGCCGGCGACGAGCGCGACCTGGCGGCGCGCGATCTGCCCGCGATCGATCTCGTGTGCGTCACCCTTTATCCCTTCGAGTCCTTGCCGCGCGACGCCTCGTGGGAGGAGGCGGTGGAGAAGATCGACGTCGGCGGCGTTGCTCTGCTGCGTGCCGCGGCCAAGAACTTCGCGCGGGTGGCCGTGCTCAGCTCGCCCACGCAGTACGAGGCGGTCCGCGGCGCGGTGGCGCAGGGCGGGACGACCCTCGAAGCGCGCCGGGCGCTGGCTCGCGCCGCCTTCGAGCGCACCGCCGAGTACGACGCGACCATCGCCTCGTTCTTCGAGGAGCGCGCGAGCGGGGGCGCTTCGGGCGAATCCGGCTTGCCCGACATCTGGGTCCGCGGCTACCGGCGAGCCCGCGGTCTGCGCTACGGCGAGAACCCGCATCAGGAAGCCGCGCTCTACGCCGAGACCGGTCGCGCGCCCTGGTGGACCGAGGGCGCGGTGCTCGAAGGCAAGGAGCTTTCGTTCAATAACCTGGTGGATCTCGAGGCTGGCGCGCGACTGGTCTACGAGTTCGTGCGCCCGGCCTGCGCCGTGATCAAGCACAACGAGCCGGCCGGCGTCGGTCTCGGCGACGGGCCGCTCACGGCCTACCGGCGCGCCGCAGCCGGGGATCCGCTCTCGGCTTTCGGCGGCGTGGTGGCCTTCAACATCGAAGTCGATGGCGAGACGGCGGCCGCCATGGCGCCGCTCTTCCTCGAGTGCGTGGCGGCTCCGTCCTTTACCGCTTCGGCCCGCGAGGCTTTCGCCAAGCGCAAGAACCTGCGCGCTGTCGTCATCGAGCGCGAGTCGCTCGCCGCGGGTCCCTGGGACGCGCGTCCGCTCGCCCGTGGCATGCTCGTGCAGCGGGTGCGCCTGGACGCGGGCGAGATCCAGCTCGAAGTGAAGACACGCCGCGCGCCCACGCCCGACGAGATGGAAGCGCTCCACTTCGCCTGGATCGTCGCCGGCCGGGCGCGCTCCAACGCTGTCGTCGTGTCGCGCGCCGATGGCACGCTGGGCGTCGGCAGCGGCCAGACGAGCCGGATCGACGCCTTGCACGTAGCGCTCCTCAAGGCCCAGCGCGCCGGCCACGAGGTGCGCGGCGCCGTGCTCGCCTCGGACGGATTCTTTCCTTTCGCCGACTGGGTCGAGGTGGCGCGCGGCGCCGGACTCACGGCTTGCATCCAGCCCGGTGGATCGGTGCGGGACGCCGAATCGATCGCGGCCTGCGACGACGCGGGGATCGCCATGGTGTTCACCGGCAGGCGTCAGTTCCGGCATTGAGCGCGCGCACGATCGGCCGCCCCCGAGCCCCGCGCCCCAAGCGCGCCCCCGAAGCGGGCCCGACCCCGACCCCGAGCCCGACGGCGAGCCCGAATGGCCGCGTCACGACGGCCCGCGGCGGCGTCCTCATCCTCGATTTTGGCTCGCAGACCACGCAGCTCATCGCCCGCCGCGTGCGCGAGTTTGGGATCTACTCGGAGATTCGCCCCTCCACCCTCACGGCGCGGGAAGGGCGAAAGCTCGGTCCCCAAGCGGTGATCTTTTCCGGCAGCCCGTCGAGCGCCTATCGGCCCGACGCCTACCGAGTCGATCCGGGCTGGTTCGAGCTCGGCGTGCCCATCCTCGGCATCTGCTACGGCATGCAGCTCACGATGCGCGAGCTGGGGGGAACGCTCGGCCGCGCGCAACGTCCCGAGTTCGGAACCGTGCGCTATCGCATCGCGCGCACCGACGCGCTGACCCGCGGACTGCCGCGCTCGTTCCGCGCCTGGATGAGCCACAGCGACGAGGTGAAGTCGCTGCCGCCGGGATTCGTCGCCACCGGGCGCACCGCCAACTGCGCGCTGGCCGGGGCCCGCCATGAAAGGGAGCCCTGGCACTTCATCCAGTTCCATCCCGAGGTCGTGCACACGACCCAAGGGAAGAAGCTGCTCGAGAACTTTCTTTTCCGCGTAGCGCGTCTGACACCGAACTGGTCGATGGGCGACTTCCTGGCGCGCGAGGTGGAGGAGATCCGCCGCCGGGTCGGCAACGGCCGGGTCGTGTGTGGGCTCTCGGGCGGCGTCGATTCGAGTGTCGTGGCGGCGCTCATCCACCGCGCCATCGGCGACCGGCTCACTTGCGTCTTCGTGGATCATGGCCTCCTGCGCCAGGGCGAGAGCGACGAAGTGATGCACTCGCTGGCCGGAAAGCTGGGCGTCGCCGTGATTCGCGTCGACGCGCGCCAGCGCTTCTTGTCCGCGCTCGCCGGCGTCGAGGATCCCGAGCGCAAGCGCAAGATCATCGGCCACGAGTTCATCCAGGTGTTCGAGCAGGCCGCGAAGAAGATCGGCCGCGTGGACTATCTGGCTCAAGGAACGCTGTATCCCGACGTGATCGAGAGCGCTTCGGCGGGGCACGGCGCCAAAGTGATCAAGACGCATCACAACGTGGGTGGCTTGCCCGAGCGCATGAAGCTCCAGCTGCTCGAGCCGCTGCGCCAGCTGTTCAAAGACGAGGTTCGCGCCCTGGGACGCGAGCTCGGGTTGCCCCCGATGGTGGTCGACCGCCATCCGTTCCCGGGGCCCGGACTCGCCGTGCGCATCCTGGGTCCGGTGAACGAGGAAGATCTCGCGATCCTCCGCCATGCCGACGCCATCTTCATCGAAGAGCTCCGGCGCGCCAAACGCTACGGTCGCGTGTGGCAGGCGTTCGCCGTGCTCTTGCCGGTGAAGACGGTGGGCGTGAAAGGCGACGAGCGCTCCTACGAGCGCGTCGTCGCGCTGCGTGCCGTGACCAGCGAGGACGGCATGACCGCCGACTGGGCGCGGCTTCCGGCTTCGCTCCTCACCCGTGCGGCGAGCCGCATCGCCAACGAAGTGGCCGGAGTAAACCGTGTCGTCTACGACGTATCGACCAAGCCTCCCGCGACCATCGAGTGGGAGTGAACGGGTGGGCCTCGGCACCGAGCTCACCCGCAAAGCCATCCACCTGTGCTCGATCGCGGTCCCGCTGGCCTACCTCTACGGCTTGCCCAAGACGTTCATGCGCGATCTTCTGCTGGCCGCCACCGTCGTGGCCATCGGCGTCGAGCTCCTGCGCCTGCACGAGCCGCGCTTCAAGGCCTATTTTCGCCAGTTTTTCGGCAACCTGATCCGCCGCCACGAAAAGCGCGCGTTGCTCGGCTCCACCTATTTGCTCATCGCGGCCCTCATCTCGGTGATGATCTTTCCGCGCGAGATCTGCGTGGCCGCCCTCGGCGCGCTCATCCTCGGCGACACGGCGGCGGCGCTCATCGGCAAGGCCTGGGGCCGCGTGCACATCTTCGGATCCAGGAAGACGCTCGAGGGATCGATCGCCTGTCTCGTCGTTTCTTTCGCTTTTGCCTGGGGCGTGACCCGCTTGCCGTGGGAAGTCGCGCTCGCCGGCGCGGCGGCCGCGACACTTTTCGAGCTTCTCCCGTTGCCCCTCGATGACAATTTCGCCGTGCCACTCAGCGCCGGCTTCGCGATGATGTTGCTGCGGTAGATCGCCCGGGCATCCGAGACGGCAAGCGGGGGATCTGGGGGAGGCACGGGCTTCGACCGAGGTGGCGCGGGCTTCGACGCTCTCGCCTGGCGAGCTTCCTCTCGTTTCTGGCGCATGAATCCCACGCCAAAGGCCCGCTCCGCCTCGTATTGATTGTGACCGCGGCAACGCAGCCGAATGCCTTCGATCGTCGACTTCCCGCCTTGCGCCACAGGTTCGACATGATCGAATTCGAGAAGCTCGCGCGCCGAGCAGCGCCGCCCGTCGGCGCTGACGAAGGTGCACTGACCGCCATCGCGCTGCCAGACGGCGCGGCGTACATGCGCGGGGATGTGGCGGCGGCGGAAGGCTCCGCGGCGGGGACCAAGCGGCCTGGTGGTGGCGCTGAACTTGGTCTTTTCGGCCTTGGCGATGAGATCGTCTAGGGCGCGCTCGATGACCTGAGACTCACTGGGGAAGCTATGGCTGAGCAGCGCGCGCGCGTACTGCAGCTTGTCGTGGACTCTCTTTTCCAGCGCGACCGTGACCCGGGGCTCGGGAGCGGGCGCGACCGGATGGGATGAACTCGAAGCACGGCCAAGTGCAGACGCCAAGTGAGATTCCGTCCTCGGCGGCGGGCTCGGCGCAACATGCCGTGCAGCATGTTGAGGGACCATAAGGGTCGCTTTGGCCAGCGCTCCCGCTCCTATGTGTTCACCATTCGCAGGAGCGGCCCCCATGGTTTCGAGTCGTACCTCTCGCTGCGCCAGCATGCGCTCGATCGCTGCACTCCGCTGATGCGTGGCCGCCGCCACCAGCTCGTGCGCGTTGTCCACCGTCAGATGCGGGGCGAGCAGACAAATCGCGGTCAGATGGAGCCTCCCGTCGGCCAGAGCGGGAAATAGAAGGGGGAACTTGCGTGCCGCCCGCGCCGCCTGAATGCGCTTGAGAGCCGCGTCATCGGAGTAGCGTTGCACGGTGACGAGATAGGCAAACAAGGAGGGATATCCCTCCCCCAAGTACAGCTTGCGATGGTCGACGACGGCGATGTAGGCGAGGACTTCCGCCGAGACTCCCCGTTCACGCGAGCAGGCGAAGGTTAGATTGCGTAGAACGTCCTTGTTCGCAAGGTGATCCACCGAGTAGCCAAACATGAGATGGCTTTCGCGGGGGCGCATCCGAAGGGGCAAGAAAGCGACGCCTCTAGCTTGTCACAGCGTCGAGACAAAATTCGCGTGCCGGCGACGGCGTTCGATTCGTTGATTCCACGACCGAAGCCGCCGATAACGGTCGAGTGACCCGAGTTCCCCGTTCTCACAGCGGTTCTCACGCCGTTTCCGAGCCCAGCGGCCCCGAGCAGATCGCCTGGGACGAAGCGCTGCGCGCACGCCGCGCCGGACGTCTCGAGGATTGTCTGACGGCTCTCGCTCGCGTCATCCGCGAGACCGGTCCGCTCACCTCAGCGGCACGGCGCATGCGGGCGTCGGTCCTGCGGGATCTCGGCATCGCCTCGCGTCTCGGCGGGGACGAAGGGAGGGCCGCCTACTGGATCGGGCGCGCGCTCGACGAAGCGCCGGAATACCCCGATCTCCATCTCGAGCGCGGGCTTCTCCATCTCGATCGCGCCGAGCTCGACCACGCGCGCGTGTCGTTTCAGAAAGCACTCGATCTGGCGCCTAGCTTCGTGTCGGCAGAGCTCGAGCTGGCCCTTCTCGATGCGCGTGGCGGACAGCTCGGCGAGGCGGTCACCACCCTGCGTCGCATGGCCGAGCGTCGGCCGCCGGCCGAGGACCTCTTGTTTCGCGACGGCCTCGACCGCTTGCGCGCGGGCGCCTGGGAGGCGGCGGCCGACCGGCTGCGCGCCTCGTATCACGCAGCGCAATCGGCGTGGAAACAAGGCTCGCTGCGCGTCGGTCTTCGCCTCGAGGAAGGACGCGCGCCCGAAGCCCTCGACGAAGCCTGCCGGCTGGCCGAGCGCTTCCCGCACTTTCCCGACGCTCACTTCGCCGTGGGGCTTTGCTCGCTCGCTCTGGAGTGGTGGGACGATGCCGCCGAGGCGCTTCTGCGCGCTCTGGAGCGAAATCCCGGCTATCACGAGGCGCGCGTCTATCTGGCGTGCGCCCTCTTCGGAGCGCGCGAGGCGAGGCTCGCCGAAGAGGAGCTGAGCCGCGTGCTCCGTTCCTCTCCCGGACACGAGTGGGCGCTCCGTCTGCAGGCCGACCGCAAGGGAGGAATGGCGGCCATGATGAAGCAAAAGCTCGCTGTCCGGCCTGCTGCCTGAACCGCACTCCACCTGCGCTATATATAACAAGAATCCCACAATCGATCCCGTAACCGACGTCATCGCATACGGTTGAGCCCGTTCTTGACCGGGGGGAGGGTGGCGGCTAGGCTCCCCCCAGGTGGGTCGTGCCCGTACCATGAGGCCAGTAGGTAAGGAGGAAAGTCGCATGGCCCTGGGCACGGTCAAATGGTTCAGTGATGGAAAGGGTTACGGATTCATCACCCGCGAGGACGACGGTAACGAGTTTTTCGTCCATCACAGCCAGATCGTCGGGGAGGGGTACCGCACACTCCACCCCGGGGAACGAGTGGAATTCGAGGAACAGAAGGGGGATCGCGGTGCGGAAGCTACGCACGTGAGCAAACTGTAATCGTCACGGGCACGACGCCACCCGACCCGACGGATTGAACATCGTCGGGTCGCATCGTAATAGGCGAAACGGCTGTCGATCTGCGAGGGAAAGGAAGAACAGCCCCACGATGGTGAACAAGATGGTGAACACGATGGTGAGCCGATGGTGAGCACGCTTCTGGCCAAGATCTTCGGCAGCAAGCACGACCGCGACCGCAAGAAGCTGTGGCCGGTCGTGGACGAGATCAACCGGCATTTCGAGTCGTACCGGGATCTCTCCGACGCCGAGCTGGCCGCCAAGACGCCCGAGTTCAAGCAGCGCCTTGCCGACGGCGAGACGCTCGACGATCTGTTGCCCGAGGCCTTCGCCGCGGTGAAAGAGGCGTGTCGCCGCCTCGTGGGCAAGAGCTGGCCGGTCGTCGGCATCGACGTGCGCTGGGATATGGTGCCCTACGACGTGCAGCTCCTGGGCGGCGTCGTCCTGCACCAGGGCCGCATCGCCGAGATGGCCACCGGCGAGGGCAAGACCCTGGTGGCCACGATGCCGATGTACCTGAACGCGCTCACCGGCCGCGGCGTCCACCTCGTGACCGTCAACGACTACCTGGCGCTTCGCGACTCGCAGTGGATGGGGGAGATCTACAAGACGCTCGGGGTGACGGTGGGCGTGATCCAGAACCAGATGGACTACGGGCAGCGCCGCGCCGCCTACGCCTGCGACATCACCTACGGCACCAACAACGAGTTCGGCTTCGACTACCTGCGCGACAACATGGCGGTGAGCCCCGAGCAGCGCGTGCAGCGCGGCTTCTATTACGCCATCGTCGACGAGGTCGACTCCGTGCTGATCGACGAGGCCCGCACGCCGCTCATCATCTCGGGCCCGGTCGAGCACTCGAACCAGGACTACGGCCCGCTCAAGGGCGCGGTCGAGCGCCTGGTCGCCGCCCAGGGCCGTTTGGTGAACGACTTCCTACGCAAGGCCGAGGAAGAGCTCGCGGCCACCGAAAAGGCCAAGGAAAAGGAGTGGGACGCGGGCGTGCACCTTCTCCAGGTCAAGCGCGCCGCTCCCAAGCACAAGCGCTTCATGCGTCTGCTCTCGGAGAAGCCGGAGCTCGCCAAGCTCATCACCAAAGTCGAGCTCGAGTTCCTCCGCGACAAGCGCATGCACGAGGTGGACGAGGACCTCTACTACTCGGTGGAGGAGAAGCAGCACAACGTGGACCTGCTCGAGAAGGGGCGCGACCATCTCTCGCCCCAGGACCCGGGTGCGTTCATGCTGCCCGACCTCTCCGAGCAGCTGGCACTGCTCGAAGGCACCGAGGCGGCGACGCCCGAGAGCCGCATGGAGGAGCGCGAGCGCCTGTACTCCGACTACGCGCAGCGCAACGAGCGCATCCACAACGTGCTCCAGCTCCTCAAGGCGTACGCGCTCTACGACAAGGACGTGGAGTACGTGGTGCAGGACGGCAAGGTGCTCATCGTGGACGAGTTCACGGGGCGCCTCATGCCGGGCCGGCGCTACTCCGACGGCTTGCACCAGGCCATCGAGGCCAAGGAGGGCGTGAAGGTCGAGGGCGAGACCCAGACCCTGGCCACGATCACGCTGCAGAACTTCTTCCGCCTCTACGACAAGCTGGCGGGCATGACCGGCACGGCCGAGACCGAGGCGCGCGAGTTCTGGGAGATCTACAAGCTCGACGTCTCCGTGATCCCGACCAACAAGGACGTCGTGCGCACGGACCAGAACGACGTCGTCTTCCGCACCAAGCGCGAGAAGTACGCCGCCATCATCGACGAGATCGTCGAGTGCCACGAGCGCGGCCAACCCGTGCTCGTGGGCACGGTGAACGTCGAGGTGAGCGAGCTGCTCTCCTACATGCTCAAGCGCAAGGGCGTCCAGCACTCGGTGCTCAACGCCAAGTATCACCAGCGCGAAGCCGAGATCGTGGCCGAGGCGGGCAAGCGCGGCGTGGTGACGATCGCGACCAACATGGCCGGGCGCGGCACCGACATCAAGCTCGGCCCCGACGTGCCGGGCCTGGGCGGGCTCCACATCCTGGGCACCGAGCGCCACGAGGCGCGGCGCATCGACCGCCAGCTGCGCGGCCGCTCCGGGCGCCAAGGCGATCCCGGCTCGTCGCGCTTCTTCCTCTCGCTCGAAGACGACCTCATGCGCCTCTTCGGCGGCGAGCGCATCGCCGCCCTGATGACGCGGCTCGGCGTGCAGGAAGGCGAGGTCATCGAGCACCGCATGGTGACGCGCTCCATCGAGAACGCGCAGCGGCGCGTCGAGGCGCACAACTTCGACATCCGCAAACACCTGCTCGAGTACGACGACGTCATGAACAAGCAGCGCACGGTGGTCTACGACCTGCGCAACCGCCTGCTCGAGAACGCCGACGTGCGCGAGGAGGTCAAGGAATGGATCGCCGAGCGCGTGGCCGCGCGCGTCGACAAGTTCCTGGGCGCGCCGGGGACGCACTCCGAGGAGTGGGACCTCAGGGGGCTCGCCGAGGATCTCTCGTTCCTCGTCATGTGGCCGGTCGACGCCAAGGCGATCGAGGGCGGCGGCACGCGCG
>DATFWU010000092.1:0-5206 GCA_035259005.1 Candidatus Eiseniibacteriota bacterium | reverse complement strand
GACACGGTTTGCGTCTGGGGAAGCCTTCGTCCGGGAGAGGAGAAGTGGCTCGCGTTGGCTCTCCGAGAAGAAAGCGTCCGTCACCTGGTCGTGCCTCGGCACCCCGAGCAGTGGCGGGGGCGCGAGCTTCCGGGGCAAGAGAGCGGGCGGGCCATCTGGCTCCTCGAGCTCGGGGTTCTTCTGGACGCCTATCGTGCCGGGGATCTGGCGGTGATGGGCGGCACGCTCGGGCCCTACGGCGGCCACAACGCGCTCGAGCCCGCGGCTTTGGGCCTGCCCGTTCTCCTCGGTCCTTCGACGCAGAATCTCGGCGACGTCGCGCGGGCCCTCGAGCAGGCAGGCGGTGCTGCGCGCATCAAGAATCTCTCCTTCCTGCAAGACGGCATCCTCCGGTGGGGGCATGACGCCAAGGCTCGTAGCCTGGCGGCGGCCGGCGCCCGACAAGTGGCATCCACGCTCGTGGGGGCGGCCGGGCGCGTGCTCGATCACCTCGAATCGCGAGGATTCTGGTCGTGACCAAGAAGGCCACGCCAGCGAGCGGCGCGCGCTTCGGCGAGTGGCTGTACCGCGCCGGGGCCAAGCTCGCCGAGCGGGTCCGTCACCGGCCCGTCGTGCTCCGCGGCACACGCGTCGTCTCGGTCGGCAATCTCGAAGTGGGCGGCGGCGGAAAGACGCCGTGCGTCCTGTGGTGGGCCGACGCCCTGGCGCGCCGCGGTGTCGCAAGCGCGGTGGTCGCGCGCCCGTGGGGCCCCAAGACGCCGAGCGGCGTGACCGACGAAGTGGCCCTGCTCCAGGAGCGTCTGCCGCACGGGGTCTCGCTGCACACGAGCCCCAACAAGAGCGAGGCGGCCCGGCGCGCGAGTGCCGCGGGCGCCCAGGTCGTGGTCGTCGACGACGGGTTCTCGCATCGGCGTCTCGCCCGGGATCTCGATCTTCTCCTGCTCGACGCGCGCCATCCCTTCGGCAACGGACATTGCTTGCCCGCCGGGCCCTTGCGCGAGCCGCCCGAGGCCTGCCGGCGCGCCGACGCCGTCGTGCTCACGCGCGCCGACCGCGCCGATCTGGAAGAGCGCCACAAGACGCGCGAGTGGCTGCACGCCGCGGGCTATGAAGGGCCGGTGCTCCTGGCGCGCCATCGCGTGCTCGGCGTGCGCGAAGCGGGCGAGGTGCGCCCCGCTTCCGGCCTCGCGGTCTATTGCGTGAGCGGCATCGGCCGCCCGGGCGAGCTAGCGCAAGCAGCCGGCGCCGCCGGCCTGTGCGTACGCGGCGCGCGCGAGTTCCCCGACCATCACGCCTTCACCAGCGCCGAGTGGAAAGAGGTGGCGGCTCAGGCGCTCTCTCTCGGGGCGCGCCTCCTCGTCACCGCCAAGGACGCGGTGCGGCTGCCGGCGGAGGCCAGAGCCCAGGTCCTCGTCCTCGAGATCGCGTGGGACTGGATGGAAGGCGACCTCGATCCCGAGCGGCTCGTCGACCGCGCCCTCGCCCCCCGGGAAGCATCGTGAAAAAGGAACGCGGCGCCCAGCGGACCGACGTGCTGGTCCTGGGAAGCGGGATCGCCGGACTCTTTCTCGCCCTACGGCTGGCCGAGCGCGCGCGCGTCGTGGTGGCCACCAAGAAGCAGGACTTCGAGTCGAACACGAACTACGCGCAGGGCGGCATCGCCGCCGTGCTCGGCCCCGGCGACCGCCTGGCGCTGCACGTGAAGGACACGCTGGCGGCTGGCGCCGGCCTCTGCCATCCCGACGTGGTGCGCGCCGTGGTCGCCGAGGGACCCGATCGCGTGCGCGATCTCATGGAGCTGGGCGTGCGCTTCTCGCGCCACGGCCACCGCCTCTCTTTGGGACGCGAGGGCGGCCACTCGGCCCGCCGCATCGCCCACGCCGCCGATCTCACCGGGCGGGCCATCGAGCAGGCCCTCCTGGGAGCCGTGCTCGACCACCCGCACATCCGCCTGCTCGAGAATCACATGGCCGTCGACCTGATCCGCGAGCCCGGGGCCAGGGGCCGCGTGTGGGGGGCCGAGATCCTGGACCGCGCCCAGGGAACGACGCGCGACTTCCTGGCCCGCGCCACCGTGCTCGCCACCGGCGGCTCGGGCAAGGTCTACCTCTATACGAGCAATCCCGACATCGCGACCGGCGACGGCGTAGCCATGGCCTACCGTGCCGGGGCCGTCGTCTCCAATCTGGAGTTCGTGCAGTTCCATCCCACGTGTCTCTATCACCCGCGGGCTCGGAGCTTCCTCATCACGGAAGCGGTGCGGGGGGAAGGGGCGAAGCTGCTCACGCTCGACGGCCGGCGCTTCATGAAGCACGTGCACCCGATGGCCGAGCTTGCCCCGCGCGACGTGGTGGCACGGGCCATCGACCACGAGATGAAGCGGCGCGGCGACAAGTACGTGTTGCTCGACCTGCGGCCGATCGGCGCGGCCAAGCTTCGCCGCCACTTTCCCAACATCCTGCGCCGCTGCCGCGAGCTGGGCATGGACCCCCTGCGCGAGCCGATTCCGGTCGTGCCCGCGGCCCACTACCAGTGCGGTGGCGTGCGCACCGGGCTCGACGGCCGCACCAGCCTGCCGCGCCTTTTCGCCATCGGCGAGGTGGCGATGACCGGCCTTCACGGCGCCAACCGCCTGGCCTCGAACTCGCTCCTCGAGGCCGTGGTCATGGCCCACCACGCCGCGGGCGCCATCGCCACCCTGCTCGCCGACGGCACAGCGGCGCCGCGGCGTCGGACCCCCGTGGCGCACGGACACAAGCCGCTGCGCGAGGCGGCGCGACTCGCCCACAACTGGGAGGCGGTGCGGCGCCTCATGTGGGACCTGGTGGGCATCGTGCGTACCGACGACCGCCTGGCCACGGCGGAGGAGCGGCTCGCCGCCCTGGCCGAGGAGATCGAGCGCGAGTTCCGCGTCTACCGGCTGACCGCCGACCTGGTCGAGCTGCGCAACCTGACGCTCGTCGCCCAGCTCATCGTGCGCTCGGCGCGCTGGCGCAAGGAGAGCCGCGGGCTCCATTGCAACCTGGATCATCCGCGCAAGAGCGCGCGCTTCCGGCGCGACACGGTTGTGGTTCGGCGCGCGGGAAGCCGCGGATCCGGCTCTGGCCCCCGAGGTCGGCCGGCACTATGATTCCCGCATGATGGTGGAGCGCGATCTCATCGACGTCGTCGACACGATCCGGGAACGCGATCCCCGCTATCGACGCGAGAGCTATCTCTTCGTCATGGCGGCGCTCGATCACGTCGTGCGTCGCTTGAGCCGTCCGCGCCACGTGAGCGGCCAGGAGCTCCTGGCCGGCGTCGTGGCGCTCGCCAAGGATCAGTTCGGCCCCCTCGCGCACACCGTGCTCGACGAGTGGGGGCTCGACACGAGTCTCGACGTGGGCAACGTGGTCTTCCATCTCGTCGAGGCCGGTGTTCTAGGTCGCGAGCCCACCGACCGACTCGAGGACTTCCAGGGCGGGATCGACATCCGCCACGAGCTCGAGCCCAAACACCGATCGTGAAGACCTGGATCCGGCTCGCCGGATACCTGCGCCCCTACACGCGGCGCGTGGCTCTCGCGGTGGCCTGCATGCTGGGCTACGCCGCGGCCAGCGGCCTCTCGCTGGGCCTCATCTCCCCGTTCATGCAGGTGCTCTTCGGCCGCGCGGCCCAAACCCTGCCGGGAGGCGCCCAGCTGCCGCGCTGGCCCTCGTTCCTGAGCGGGCTCTTGCCCTGGATCACCGGCGGCAGCGCGCACGAGAGCCTCACCCGCATCACGATCGCGCTCGTGGCCACCTTCCTCCTCAAGAACATCTTCGACTACTTGCAGCAGTACCTCATGGTGTGGGTCGAGCAGGCGGTGGTGCGCGATCTCCGTCGCGATCTCTACGCCCACCTGCAGCGCCTGTCGCTGCGCTTCTTCCACGGCGAGCGCATGGGCGAGCTGACCTCGCGCGTGGTGGGCGACGTGCAGTTCATCCGGGGCGCCATCGCCTCCGGGCTGGCCTCGCTCATCCGTGACTCGCTCTTCCTCGTGGTCTGCCTGTTCTGGATCTTCTGGGCCTCGTGGCAGCTGGCGCTCGTGAGCCTGGTGCTCGTGCCGCCGGTGGCCGCCCTCGTCGTTGTGCTCGGTAAGCGCGCGCGCAAGAACTCCGAGATCATGCAGGAGCAGCTGGCCACCCTGACCGGGGTGCTCTCCGAGACCCTCGGCAACGTGCGTGTCGTGAAGGCATTCGGCGCCGAGGCATTCGAGGAGCGGCGCTTCGGCGTCGAGAACCGCGGATACTTCCGGGCCTTCGTGCGCGTGCGCCGCTTGGCCGCGCTCGCCGGTCCCATGGCCGAGCTGGCGCTCGTCCTGCTCGCGGCCGGCGTGCTGGGTTACGGCGGCTATCTCATCTACGAGTCGGGAACGCTTCGGGCGCAGGACTTCTTCACCTTCCTGGTGGCGCTGCTCTCGATCGTCTCGCCGGTGCGAAGCCTCTCGGGCATCAACGCCACGCTGCAGGAAGGGCTCGCCGCGGCCGACCGCATCTTCCGCTTCCTCGACCAGGTGCCCGAGGTGCGCTCCCGGCCCGGCGCGCGCCAGACCACTGGCTTCCGCGAGACCATCCGCTTCGAGAACGTGAGCTTCCGCTATGGCGACGGACCTTCCGCCCTCTCGGGCGTCGATCTCACCATCCGCCGCGGCGAGCGCGTGGCGCTGGTCGGTCTCTCGGGCGCCGGCAAGTCGACCCTGGTCGATCTCCTGCCGCGCTTCTACGATCCGACCGCGGGACGGATCACCCTCGACGGCGTCGACGTGCGCGAGTTCGAGCTCGCGAGCCTGCGCTCGCTGTTCGGCATCGTGCCCCAGGAGTCGATTCTGTTTCGCGACACGGTGGCGGCCAACATCGCCTACGGTCGCGACGATCCCGATCCCCATCGCGTCGAGGCGGCCGCGCGCGCGGCCAACGCCAGCGGCTTCGTCGAGCGCCTCGAGCACGGCTACGATACGGTGATCGGCGAGCGCGGCTTGACGCTTTCGGGCGGCGAGCGGCAGCGCTTGTCGCTCGCCCGCGCCGTGTACAAAGATCCGCCCGTCTTGATCCTCGACGAGGCCACGTCCCACCTGGACTCGGAGAGCGAGCGCGCGGTGCAGGAGGCCATGGTGCGTCTGATGAAGGACCGCACCGTGGTGCTCATCGCCCACCGGCTCTCGACCGTGCTCGACGCCGACCGCATC
>DATFWU010000091.1:0-12958 GCA_035259005.1 Candidatus Eiseniibacteriota bacterium | reverse complement strand
GGCCGTGTTCGCCGCCAAGGGCGAAGAGAAGCTGCGCATGCTGCGCGCCCGCGACGACGCGGCGCGCCGCCTGAGCGAGGCCGAGAGCCGCGCGGCGGCGTTGCAGCACGAGCGATTGGAGCTCGAGACGCGCCGCGAGGGGCTCGAGCGCGAGATGACCGCGCTCTACGAGGAGAAGCGCACGCGCGAGGGCGAGGCAGCGGAATTCACCGCGCTCGCCACCGCGGCCGAGACCCAGGCCAAGGCTCTCGAAGACGCTTTGACGCAGCACAGTGAGCGCTCGGCTCAGGCGGGCGAGCGGGTGTCGGCCCTGGAGGCCGATCTCGCGCGCTTGCAGCGCGAGCGCGACGGCGAGATCGCACGCCTCACCGCGGGACGCCAGGCCTGGATCGAGACGACGGCGCGCCACTCGGCCGCCATCGCCGACATGGCGCGCGCCGAAGCCGAGCGGACCGAGATCGAACAGGCGGGCGAGCTGCGGGCCCGAGAGCGCGAGCAAGCCGAGGAGCGCCGCGCCGAAGCCGGCGCCGGGCGCCAAGAGATTCTGGCCATGCTCGAGTCACGACGCGGCGCCGAGGCCGAGCGGCGCGCCGCCGCCGAAAAGGCGCTCGAGCGGGCGCGCGCCTCGCGCGAGCACCTCGAGGTCGAGGAAACGGCCATCGGCGAGCTGCGCCACGATCAGCTGGCGCTCTCCGAGCTCGTGCACAATCTCGAAGTACAGCAGCTCACGATGCGCGGCGAGCTCGAGCGCACGCTGGAGCGCTTGCGCGTCGAGTACGACGTCGATCTGGAGCGCTTCACGCCCGAGCCTCTGCCCGAGGGCGAGACGTGGCATCCCGAAGCGGCCGAGCGGCTGCTCGAGGACCGGCGCGAGCGCTATCGCTCGCTGGGCCCGGTCAACCTGCTGGCGCTCGAGGAGTTCACCAAGAAGAAGGAGCGCCACACGTTCCTGACCACGCAGCGCGACGACTTGCTGCAAGCCAAGGCTCAGCTGCTCGAGGCCGTGGAGAAGATCAACACCACGGCGTCGCAGCTCTTCGTCGACACCTTCGCCGACGTGGAGAAGAACTTCCGCGAGACCTTCAGCACGCTCTTCCAGGGCGGCGAGTGCGCGCTGCGCATGGTGGGCGAGGATCCGCTGGAGTGCGAGATCGAGATCGCGGCCCGGCCGCGCGGCAAGAACCTCCAGAGCATCTCGCTGCTCTCGGGCGGCGAGCGCGCGCTGACGGCGATCGCGCTGCTCTTCGCCATCTATCTCGTGAAGCCGTCGCCGTTCTGCATCCTCGACGAGGTCGATGCCCCCCTCGACGACGCCAACGTGGACCGCTTCGTGAACATGCTGCGGCGCTTCAGCGACCGCACGCAGTTCATCGTGGTGACGCACAACAAGAAGACGATGGAGATCGCCGAGAGCCTCTACGGCGTGACCATGCAAGAGCCGGGCGTGTCCAAGCTCGTGTCGGTGCGCTTCCAGACGCCGGTCGAGAGCAACGGCAACAACGGAAACGGCAAGCCGGCGGAGAAGCCGGCGGAGATGCCGGCGGCCGCCGCGGCGGAAAAGCCGGCTCCTCCGCTCGAGACTCCGGAGCCCAGCCTGGCCGGCGTGGGCAGCGAGGGGGACCGCTCCTAGGCTCTCAGAGAACGCGGCTTGACGCCTCGGGCTCTCTGCCCTTAGCGTTTCAACCGGCGCCGCCTCCGCGCCCACGTGCGGAGGCGGCTTTTGCTTTCCTGGGAGATCCCCCGTCATGGCTTTCTGGGACCGGCTGAAGAGCGGGCTCACCAAGACGCGCGACGCCATCAAGCAGGGCATCGATCCGGTGCTCGTGCAACTCGATCCCACGCGCCCCGATTGGGATCAGGCTTCGCTCGAGCCGCTCGAGGAGGCGCTGCTCTCGGCCGACGTCGGTGTCGAGTCGGTGGACGAGCTGCTCGAGGGCGTGCGGCGCGCGCGCCCCCGCGACCGCGCCGAGCTCGAGACCATGCTCGTGGACGCCGTCGCCAAGGAGACGGGTGGGGGAGCGCCGACTCGCTTTCAGTCTCCCGACGGCGTGAAGCCCTGGGTCGTGCTCCTGGTGGGCGTGAACGGCGCCGGCAAGACGACCTTGGCCGGGAAGCTCGCGGCCCGCGAGGCGGCGCGCGGCAAGAGCGTGCTGCTGGTGGCGGCCGACACCTTCCGCGCGGCGGCGGGCGAGCAGCTCGAGATCTGGGCCGAGCGCGCGGGCGCCGAGCTCCTGCGCCAGAAGGCGGGTGCCGACCCCGCGGCCGTGGCCCACGATGGCTTGGAGGCGGCGCGTGCGCGCAGCATCGACGTCGTGATCATCGACACGGCGGGGCGCCTGCACACGCGCACCAATCTCATGGAAGAGCTGGCCAAGGTGCGCCGCGTGATCGCCCGGCTCGTTCCCGGAGCCCCGCACGAGACCCTGCTCGTGCTCGACGCGACGCTGGGGCAGAACGGCGTCGCCCAGGCACGTCAGTTCCACGACGCGCTCGGGGTGACCGGAGTCGCGCTCACCAAGCTCGACGGCACGGCGCGCGGCGGCGTGGTGCTCGCGGTGAAGAAGGAGCTCGGGCTTCCGATCCGTCTGATCGGCGTGGGGGAGAGCCTGGAGGACGTCGACGACTTCGAGCCCCAGGCTTTCGCCGAGGCACTCGTGCGAGGCTAGCTTCGAGGCGGGTCCGCGCTCAGGGCGTGACTTCCTGCGGGTTCACGTCGCGCGAATCCTTGATGCGGTCGGCGAGGTGTGGCTTGGCGCCGCTCCCGAAGTCGATCAGCTCGGTCTTGAGATCGTCGAAGCCAATGACCTTGACCGGATAGTCGGTGCTCACCTTGCCCACCGGCCAGCCGTGCTCCTTGTAGATCTTGTGCTCTTCCTCGCGCAGGATCGCGGTGATGGGCACGACGTCGGGATTGATCCAGCGCTTCACCGTGGATTCGACGCCGCGCTCGTAGTTCACGTCGGGGCTGTTCTTGATCGTGGTGTGCGTGCGCACCAGGAGCAGGAACTCGCAGGGAATCCGGCCCTTCTTGCCGATCTCGAGCGTGTCGGGATGGCTGTCCTTGAGCTCCGGGCGGCGGGAATCGAAGTCGGCGTCCTTGACGGGAATCCGGGGATTGAACGTGCGCACCTCGACCGCGCGCGGAGTCCCGTCGGGGTCGGTCGAGGTGTGGAGCCGGCGCAGGTAGTAGTTCGGCCGCAAGTAGGCGATGGTGTCGTTGAAGGCGTTCTCGCTCATGAGTGCCGCCGACCAGATGAGGCTGTCGGGCGAGTGTCCGTAGCCGGTCTCGATCCACACGCAGGGCTCGCCCATGTACTGGGTCTCGAGCGCGATCTGGACCTTCTGGTAGTCGGTCGAGGTCTGCCCCTCCTGGCTCATCCCCGTGATCTTGTAGAGCACCCAGTCGCCGACCTTGTAGTTCTTCTTCTGCACATAGATGAGCCCGATCGAGCTGGGTACACCCGTGGGGCTCGACTGGCCGAAGGCGAGGGTGAGCGCGAGGGGGAGCGAAAGGGCGAGAGCAAGGACGACCGCGAGCAGCCGACGGGACAGCATTCAGGATCCTCGAGAAGGGTGAAAACGGCGGGCGAACCGCTTTGACGATAGCGGGGCTCGTCGAGACCTGTCAAACGCCCCCGCCGCAGGAGCTTTCGTGTCCGGGTCCCTGTCGAATGCCGTGCCCTCGCCCCCCGGCGGCCCTCGTCGCGAGAGGCGAGCCCGCCGAGCCCTTAGCGACGCTTCCGTGCTGGCGGTCCTGCTCTTCGACTCGCCCGAGGAGCGTGCCGCCAGGCTGCCCGGCCTGCGCGCCGCCTTGCGCAGGGAGGGCCTGGCTGCCCTGCTGCGCCGCCCAGCCACTACATGGCCCCAGGCCATCGTGCCCGACGGGCGGGTCCGCTCCCGGCTCGCCGCCGCGGTCGAGATCGGCCGCCGCGCCTTGGGCCCCGGAGCGCCTGTCCTCACGCGTCCCGAGGACGTCTACGAGTGGTGCGCCGACATGCGCTGCGCCGACCGCGAGCGCTTCGTCGGCCTCTATTTGGACGCCCGGCATCGCGTCATGCGGCGCCATACCGTCTCCGTAGGAACCCTGACCGCGAGCCTGGTGCACCCGAGGGAAGTCTTCGCTCCGGCGATACGAGCGCGTGCAGCGGCGCTCGTTGTCGTGCACAATCATCCCTCGGGCGACCCGGAACCCAGCCCGGAGGACTGCGCCCTGACCGAGCGTCTCAGGGAGGGGGCCAAGCTCCTCGGGGTCGATCTCCTCGACCACGTGGTGGTGGCGCGTGGCGGGTTCGTCAGCTTCCGCGAACGGGGAGCGCTCTAACTTGACATCCGCGAGCGGGGTTTCGCAGAATCCCGACGCCGAAAGCTCGAGAGGGTTCCATTGCCATTCTCACCCGGAGGCATGTCCCTGATCGACGCTGCGGTCTGCTTTCATTGCCAGCGGAAGCTGGAGGGAAGCCGGTTTGAGGTTTCCTTCCACACCGCGACGGACGACATTTCTCTGCCGCTCTGCCGTGCCTGCCAGGAGCTGCGCCAAGCCGGACAGCTCCCGGTGGAACTGCTGCTGCAGCAGTGGTTATATGGTTTGGGCGCGCGCGAGGAACTGGATCCGTTCCAGGACACCCTGGTGAGCCTGGTTTGTCTGGGCTGCGGATCGCAGCTTGGCAACCTGTCCACCGTGGCGGCCGGGGCGGCGAACCTGATGTTCTCGGACTCGCGGCGCATGCCGGACGGCTCGACTGTCGTGCCCTGCCCGGCTTGTCGCCGTACCAATGTACTCGAGAGCCGTTTCGGCCAGCTCGTCGCCGTCCGGCTCTGGTAATCGCGGGACGGGAGGTCCCGCTTCACGCCCTCTCACGACGATGGCCGACAAGAACCCCTCTTCCCAGCCCACCGTGTCCCGCGACTCCGTCACCACGGAGCGCGAGCGCACCCCCTTCGGTCAGATCGAATATCGCAGGCACCCGGACCACATCCTCGTGGAGCTGCGCGGCCATTCGGCCAGGGACTTGTTCCGCCTGGCGGCCTGGGCGCTGGCCCGTGTGCAGGTATCGGAGTGGGTGGACACAAACTCGATCGACGAGCAGGTGGAGCTCGAGTCCGATGGCTGGGACGATCTCGTGGTCAACTGGCTGAACCAGCTCCTCGCCCTGTCCGAGAAGCACCGGGCGAGCTGGATCGACGTCGACTTCCCTCGCCTCGAGGAGACGAGCTTGCGTGCTTCGGTCAAGGGCCGCGCCTGGCCCGACCGGCCCGACGTGCCGAGCCGCGAGGTGAAGGCCGCCGCCTACACCGGCCTCGAGGTGGTTCCGGGGCCCTCTTTGTGGATGGCGCGGGTCACGATCGAGTTTTAGGGAGCCGAAGGGACGCTTGGGCGGGCGCCGGCTACGACCGGCGCCTTTTTCTTGTCGAAGCGCATGAGTGAGGCCGCGCCGTGGCAGCTCGAGGCGGTGGCCACGAGCGCGTAGGCGTGAGTGCGCGCGTGCGCACCCTCGAGGAGGGCGCGCACCTGGCGCGCCGCGCGCGCCCAATCGGAAAGCGGGAATCCGGAGACGCCGCGCGCCACCGGGGCGAGGCGCGCCACGAAAGGTCCCGCGAGCGGTGTGATGCCGCCTTCGCGCAGGCGCATGACGTAGGCCGCGAGCTCGCGCCCGAGATCCCAGCTCTTGGGCTGGCGGGTGGCGGGGCAGATCGCGGGCTCGATGCAGTGCGTCGGACAGCGCCACTCGGCGAACGAGAACACGAGGCGGCCCGCGGTGAGGCGCGCGAACGGCGTTTCGGGAAGGAGCGGCGGATCGACCGTACGCACGTCGATCCGCGTTGCTGCAAGCGCGCGCGCCAGCCAGCGGGCGAAGAGATGCGGGGTGAAGGGGGCGGGGATGAGCCACTCGCCCGTCGCCTCCGTGGCGGCAAGGCGCTGGGCCAGGATCTCGTCCCAGTCGCCGACTTCGAGCGCCACCGCTTGCGAGGTGGCGGCGCAGCTGGCATCGCGATCGATCACCCGCAGCTCGGCGCCCGCCCAAGGCCCGCGCGGGCTCGAGAGCGCCGGGCCGAGCTGGCGCGCATAGTGGCGCCCGTAACAGCCGCCACCCGCGATCCACAGCCGGCGTGCGCGCCTCAAGACATGGACTTCCGAATGTCGGCCGCGGCGCTGGGCGGCGCTCCCGAAACGAAGGTGAGGGCGAAGACGCGAAGCCCCGCACGATCGAGCGAGAGCCTGAGGTCGCGCGTCGCGTAGACGTGGTTTCGCACCAGCCGGTAGAGCCGCGGGCCGGAGACCGAAACGTACGTGGCGCCCGACTCGGCGGCGATCGCGTCCTCGCCCCGGTCCATGACGTCCAAGACCGCGCCGTCCTGGCCGATCTCGACCTCGATCGTTTTCCCTTCCGGGGCTTGCGCCACCAGGCTCACCTCGACTGCCGTGTAGCGCACATGCAGCGAGGCGGGCGAAGCCTCCGCCGATTCGAGATAGCTGAGCTCGTGCCGCCACGCGCCCTCGGCGTAGACGGCGTCGGGCTCGCGACGTCCCGGAAGCGCCAAGCGTCCGCTCTCGCCGACGCGCGCTCCGCTGGCGTTGGCGATGCGCCCGCGCTCGATGCCCAGGTTGATTTGCGGCGTGGCCCGCAGGAGATCCGACCCCGGGCGATCTTCCGGGCGGAAGGGAAGCAGGATCTCCGGCCAGTCGTGATGGGCGTGAATCTCCCCCAGGCACTCCTGGATGGCGCGCTCGCAGGCTTCGTAATCGCCCTCGCCGAAGTGGTAGTAGCGCAGGGCGCCGGTCGCGTCGAACAAGTACGTCGACGGCCAGAACTGATTGTGGAACGCCTGCCAGGCGAGGAAGTCGGGATCGAGCGCCACGGCGTAGGGAATGTCGAGCTCGGAGGTGGCCCGGATCACGCGCTCACGATCGCGGGCGAAGGGAAACTCGGGCGAGTGCACGGCGATCACGGTGAGGCCGAGATCGGCGTAGCGCTCGTTCCAGGCGCGCAGATAGGGAAGAACGCGCAGGCAATGCACCGACGCGTAATCCCAGAAGGTGACGAGCACAGCCCGCCCCTTGAGCTGCGCCGCCCGAAGCGCGGGCGAGTGCAGCCACTCGAGCGCCGGGAACTCGGGCAGCCGAAGGCCCTCGACCTCGGGCTTCATGCCGGCTCCTGGAGCGCCCGCTCGGCCTCGGCACGCACCGCCGGATCTGGGTCCGCGAGCGCGGCTTGTAGGGCCGGCTGCTCGCCGCCCAGGCGTCCCAGCGCCCACGCCGCGTGCGCGCGCACGAGCGGGCTCGGATCCTCGGCCAGGGCGCGCGCGAGCCGGGGCGCCGCACTCGCGTCGCCGCGATTGCCGAGGGCCACGCACACGTTGCGCAAGAACCCGTCGCGGCGCGCGCGGGCCAGCGCGGTGCCGCGGAAGCGCGCCTGGAACGCCGCCTCGTCGAGATCGAGCCACGACACGAGCGGGCGCTCGAGCAGATCGCCACGCGGGCGGAAGTCGGCGATGGGCGACTCGGCCGCGAGCCTGTTCCAAGGACAAGCGTCCTGGCAGTCGTCACAGCCGAAGACGCGCTCGCCGATCAGGGGTCGAAGCTCGAGCGGGATCGCGCCCCGGCGCTCGATCGTGAGATAGGAGATGCAGCGGCGCGCGTCCACCTGGTAGGGGGCGACGATGGCGCCGGTGGGGCAGGCGTCGAGGCATCGAGTGCAGCGGCCGCAGCGATCCTCGAGGGGCCGGTCCGGCGCGAGCGGACAATCGGTGAGAAGGACGCCGAGCACGAACCATGACCCCTGGTCGGCCGCGAGCATGAGCGTGTGCTTGCCGGTCCAGCCCACGCCGGCGCGCGCGGCCCAGGCGCGCTCGAGCACGGGGCCGGTGTCGACGTAGGCGCGGGCGTTCGTCCCGGGGCGCTCTTCGCGTAGCCACTCGGCCAGGGCCCACAGGCGCTTGGGCACCACGCGATGATAGTCGCGGCCGCGGGCGTAGCGGGCGATCCGGGCGGCGCCGTGGGCGCGGCGGGTCGACTCGTCCTCGGCGTCGCGCGAGGGAAAGGCGTAATCGAAGGCGAGGACGATCACCGAGCGGGCGCCGGGAAGCGAGAGGCGCGGATCGGAGCGGCGCTCCACGCCGCGCGTCATGTAGGCGAGATCGGCGGCGAATCCGGAAGCCAGCCAGCGGCGCAGGCGGTGCGCGTCCAGGGCCGGGCTTTCCTCGTCCACGCGGGCGATGCCGACCGCGCCCGCGCCCAAGGCGCGGGCCCTGCTCTTCAAGCGATCTTCGAGGCGCGGCCGGGCTAGAGCGGCCGCGCTTTCCGGGGCGAAGGTCGTCACGAGGGCCTACGCTACCACTGGCCCGGAGCCTAGAGTGAGGGCAGGGAGGAGGAGGGCATGCGCCCCGGCGCGTACTGTCAGCGATGCGGAGCCGAGATCGGGAGCGGTGCGGCCGGCGCGTCGCGACTCGAGCCGCCGCGCTGCCGCCGCTGCGGCGAGTTCTTGCCCGTCGGGCCCGTGCCGGCCGTGGGCGTGGCGGTGCTCGAATCGGGTCGCATCCTCCTGGTGCGACGGCGCTACGCGCCCATGCAAGGCACCTGGGCGCTGCCCGGCGGCTTCCTCGAGATCGGCGAAACGCCGGACCAAGCGGCGGTGCGCGAAGCGCGTGAGGAGACGGGGCTGGTGGTCAAGCTCGCCGGATTGCTCGGTGGCTTTCACGGCGGCGGATCGCGCGGCGGCGTGCTCTTCTTGTGTTATCGAGCGGTGGTCGAGGGCGGGCGCCTCGTGGCGGGGGACGACGCCACCGACGCCGGCTTTTTCCCTCTCGGCGAGCCACCGCGCCCATTCGCGCGCGGGCCGCATCCGCACGTCCTCGCCCGCTTGCGGGGCGAGCGCGGATCCGGATAGTTTCTTGTCTCCTTCCCTTCCATTTGGAGGCTTCGTGCTCGCCACCCAGGTGCTTCGCTTCGGCCACAGTCCCGATCCCGACGACGCGTTCATGTTCTACGGCTTCGCCACCGGAGCCGTGCAGGTGCGCGACTACCGGGTCGAGCACGTGCTCGAGGACATCGAGTCCTTGAACCGGCGGGCGCTCACCGCCGAGCTGGAGATGACCGCGGTGTCGGCCCACGCCTACGCGCACCTCGCGGATCGCTACTGGGTCATGCGCACGGGAGCGAGCGTGGGGCGCGGCTACGGGCCCCTGGTCGTGGCGCGCGAGGACATGCCGCTCGAGGCGTTGGCCGGGAAGAAGGTGGCGCTGCCCGGCGCGTGGACCACGGCGGCGCTGGTTTTTGGCTTGCTCGCGCCCGCTTGCGAGACCGTGCAGCGGCCCTTCGACAGCATCCTCGAGGACGTGGCCCAAGGGCGTGCCGACGCCGGCGTGATCATCCACGAGGGCCAGCTGACGTTCGCCGAGCACGGGGTCAGGCGCGTGGCCGATCTCGGCCAGCTCTGGCAGGCGGAGACGGCGCTTCCGTTACCTTTGGGCCTCGACGTGGTGCGTGCCGATCTTGGCCGCGACCTCGCCGACGAGGCGAGCCGCGCGCTTCGCGCCAGCATCGAGTACGCGTGCGCGCACGAGGATGACGCCGTGGCCTACGCCATGAAGTTCGGACGCGGGCTCGATCGCGAGCGCTGCCGCCGCTTCGTCCGCATGTACGTCAACGACGACACCCGCGACCTTGGCCCCGACGGCGAGCGCGCCCTGCGCACCCTCTACACCCGGGGCGCGGAGCGGGGGCTGATTCCCCAGATACCCGACCTCACGTTCGTCGGCTGATTCATCCACCCTGTGCTATCCGACGCGGGGGCGGATCATCATTGCCACTCACTTCGTAGGAGCGCCCGTCTCACGATGGGTTGACCCCTATTTCTAGAGGGTCAAGGCCCCTGTGGAGTGGCCTTTATCGACCCAACACATGCTGCACGGCATGTTGGTGACCTAGCTAGTAGCAACTGGTAGAGCAGCAACTAAGTAGAAATACCTAGGTGCCGATACGGAGGTGTGGCCCATCGCGGCCTCATCGGAGGATCGGCATGACCCGCTTTCGTGCCATGAGCCGCTCTCGCCCTCTCTGGCCACTCGCTCTCGCCTCGTCCCTCGCCGCCGGTCCCGCACACGCGGCCGGGGTGACGGTTCAATCGTTTGCCGACATGGCGAGCTTCCAGGCGAGTCCTTTCTACGTCTACGTCACCAACCTTCTCGCCGGCGGGCCGTCGGGGAACTGCGCGACCGGCGTCGAGCAGGTGGCTCAGGGGGACGCGGCGGTGCCCTCGGGCTCGGCGGGCGGCCCGCTCAACGCCTTGGTGACGCCCGAGATCGTGAGCGCGGCGGCCGGTGTTCCCACCGTGTTCTCCGGCGCCACCGACACGGCCCTGTACGCCAAGCAGTACGTTTCGGTGGGCAACGAGACGAGCGGAGGAGCCAATCCCACGCTCGAGCTGGACATCCCGCCGGTGAACCTGGCGGGAGCCACTTTCCTCGGTTACGAGATCGCGATCGTCGATCTCGGCGAGAACCTGGCGCCGGGGAGTGGGTCACGCAACTCGGAACGTACGACGTTCCGCGTCGAATCGAGCGCGGGCGGTGGTCCGGTGCAGGTCGGGCAGATCACCAACTCGGGCAGTGACTACATCAATGTCGTTCTGCTCGATCTTTCCGGTCTGACCGGGTTCGGCGGCTATGTCGACCGCGTGTACGTGGTGGACGCGAGCGGCCACAACCCGCCGCAAAAGGGATCGCTCGACGTCGACGGCGTCGTGCGTCTCACCGATTCGCCCGTGCCGGCTCAGACCTCCACTTGGGGCGCCCTGAAGGCCACTTACCGCTAAGCCCGAGGCGCGGCAGAAGCTACCCGGAACGCGGCGAAGCCACTCGCGGCGCGACCGAGGCGCCTCAAGCTCTGCCGGACAAAGTACTTGTCGCGAGCCGCCGCATGGGCTAGGCTCCATCCATGGCTCTCCCCTCGAAACCCGAGCCTCGTCCCGAGATTCCCGGCTTGCGCGCCGTCGCCATCGAGGATCTGCGTTATATCCGCGAGACGATGGAGCGCTCCGCCGCCTTCACCGCCGTTCCGGGGTGGGGGACGGTCGTCGTCGGCGCCACCGCCCTCGGTGCCGCCTGGGGGGCGTCTCGGCAGGCGACGTTCGGGGCCTGGTGCGCGGTCTGGTTCCTCGAGGCCGCGCTCGCCATCGGGATCGCGTCGGCGTTCATGGTCGCCAAGGCCACCAAGGCGGGCGGCCCGGCGTGGAACGGTCCGGCTCGCCGCTTCACCGTGAGCTTCTCGGTGCCGCTGCTCGCCGGTGTGGCGCTGACTCTCGCTTTCCTGCGCGCCGGCTCCGTCGAATGGATGCCGGGCATGTGGCTTCTGCTCTACGGCGCCGCCATGATCGCGGGGGGAGCCTTCTCGGTGCGTGTCGTGCCTCTGATGGGCGCCTGCTTCATGGCCCTCGGGGCGCTCGCGCTCTTCGCGCCGCCGGTCTGGGGCAACGCGCTGCTCGCCTTTGGCTTCGGCGGTCTCCATCTCGTCTTCGGCTGGATCATCGCGCGGAGGCACGGTGGCTAGGGCCGAAGCGCGCAAGCTCAAACCCAGCCGCGCCCCGCGTCCGCGGCGCGAGCTGCAAGCGGTGCGCGGCGGCGCCGAGCCGGCCTCGGAGCTCGATCGCCTCATCCACGAGCGCGTGCGCCTCGGCATCGTGAGCGCGCTTGCCGCCAGCGAGTCGCTCTCGTTCCGCGAGCTCAAGGATCTCCTGCGCACCACCGACGGCAACCTGAGCCTGCACGCGCGCAAGCTCGAGGAGGCAGGCTACGTCGTGTGCAAGAAGTCGTTCGACGGCCGCACGCCCCGCACCGATTATCGCTTGAGCGCTACAGGCCGGCGTGCGCTCGAGCACTATCTCGACCACATGGAGGCCTTGATCCGGGCGGCACGCTCCCGCTGAGACGCGCAGGCGTCTCGGCTGAGCCCCTCCGCGCGGCTCGATACTTTGCAATGAAGAGTACTCTGTCCGTATCCGGTCCATCGCACGTGGCCATCGTCCTCGATGGCAACGGCCGCTGGGCGCTCGCCCGCGGCCAGGGGCGAAGCGCAGGTCATGAAAGGGGCGCCCAGCGCGTGCGTGAGATCGCCGAGGCGGCTCCCTCGCTCGGCATCGGCACGCTCACGCTGTACGTTTTCTCCACCGACAACTGGCGCCGCCCGCCCGCCGAGGTGGCCGCCCTCTTTCGTATTCTCCGCGGCTTCTTGCGCCGCGAGGTGCTGACGGCCGCCGAGCGCGGCGTGAAGCTCTCGTTCCTCGGCCGCCGCGACCGCCTGCCCGGCGGGCTCGCCGACCTGCTCGGCGACGCCGAGCGCGCCACCGCCCAGGGCCGCTCGCTCCATCTCCGCCTCGCCATCGATTACTCGGCGCGCGACGCCATCCTGGGCGCGGCCACGCGCCTCTCCGCCGCGCCCGCGCAAGACGGCGAGAGCGAGCGCGAGCGCTTCGCGCGCCTGCTCGTGGAGCAACCGAACGCGGCCGCGCCCGACGTCGATCTCCTGATTCGCACGGGCGGCGAGAAGCGGCTCAGCGACTTCCTGCTCTGGGAGTGCGCTTACGCCGAGCTTCTCTTCACCAAGCGCGCCTGGCCCGACTTCGACGCCCGCGCCCTGGCGCGCGCCTGCGTCGCGTTTCGCCGGCGCGAGAGACGATTCGGCGCCTTGCCCAAGCGAAGACGGAGCGCTTGAACCCGCGCGGCTTCCGACGAGGCGGGCCCGGGGAGTATGCTCGCTGGCCATGGGTCGTGCGTTTCATCTGGGCGTGGCACTCCTCGCCCTGGTCGTCTACCTGTGGGCCGCCTTCGGCCAGCGGCGGGTGAGCGAGCTGCCGTCGAGTCTCCCGGAGCTCGCCTATCCGGTAGGGATCGACGGCCTGCGCGCCAGCACTCCGGCCGAGCTGCGCTTCCTGGCCCAGCGCTTCGAGCCCCACACGCTCGTCGA
>DATFWU010000090.1:0-16544 GCA_035259005.1 Candidatus Eiseniibacteriota bacterium | reverse complement strand
ATCGTCGTGTGGCGCGTGGTCGACACGGCCGAGGCCATCTTCCAGGTCGATGACTACCAGCAGTTCGTGAAGATGCAAACCGAGGCGGCGCTCCGGAGCCTGGCCAGCGCCTACGCCTACGACACCTTCGAGGAGGGCTCGGAGTCGTTGCGCAGCCATCCCACGGAGACCAACGGCCAGCTCAAGACCGAGGTGCAGGAGCGTCTCGAGAAGGCAGGCGTCGAGGTGATCGAGGCGCGCATCAGCCATCTGGCTTACGCGCCCGAGATCGCGGGCGCCATGCTGCAGCGTCAGCAGGCGACGGCCATCATCGCCGCACGCCGGCGCATCGTGGACGGCGCGGTGGGCATGGTCGAGATGGCGCTCGACGAGCTTTCCAAGAAGGGCGTGATCGAGCTGGACCAGGAGCGCAAGGCCGCCATGGTGAGCAACCTGCTCGTCGTTCTGTGCGGTGACCGGGCGGGCGTCCAGCCGGTGCTCAACACCGGGACGCTCTACCACTAGAGGGCGGGCGGGCGACGTGGCGGAGCGCAAATCCTTTCTCTTGCGCATCGATCCCAAAGTCCTGGAGGCTCTCCAGGTCTGGGCCGCCGACGATCTCAGAAGCTTGAACGGACAGATCGAATTCCTGCTCCGCCGCGCGCTCGAGCGCGAGCGGCGTCTGGTGGGCACGCGCGAAGCGGGAGAACGGGGCCGGGGCCCGGAAGGGACGACATGAAGCCAGGGATGCGCGTCGGAGTGTGGGTGGCCATGGTGACCGCGATCGGAACCACGGCCCTGGCGGGCGCGGAGAAAGCGCCCGCTCCGGTCGCCGAAGACCTGGTGCAGGACGTGCAGGTGGTGGTGGGTGTCGACACTCTCTTCGGCACGCTCGTGGTTCCCGGATCGACGAAGCCCGTGCCCTTGGTTCTCGTCTTCGCGGGCTCGGGGCCCACGGACCGAGACGGCAACACCACTCTCCTCAAGGGCAAGAACGATTGCTACCGCATGCTCGCCGACAGTCTGCGCGAGCGGGGCATCGCCACCTTGCGCTACGACAAGCGCGGCGTGGGCCAGAGCTGGCGGGCGTCGAAGTCGGAGTCGGAGCTCAAGCTCGGGACGTACGTCGACGACGCCATGGTGTGGGCGCGCACCTACCGGCACGATCCACGTTTCAAGACGCTCATCTATCTAGGTCATAGCGAGGGCGCTCTCATCGCCACGCTCGCGGCCAAGGAACAGACGCCCGACGCGCTCGTCCTGGTGGCGGGCGCCGGGCGGCCGGCGAAGGACGTGATCCACGAGCAGCTCCGGCGCTCCGTGTCGGCGGAGATCGTGAGGAAGTCGGACGCCATCACGGACACGCTGGTTGCGGGGAAGGAGGCGTTCGACATCCCGCCCATTCTCATGTCGCTGTATCGGCCGTCGATCCAGCCCTACATGCGAAGCTGGCTCGCCGTCGATCCGGCCGCGGAGCTGAAATCGATCAAGGTGCCGACGATGGTCATCTGGGGGACCTCGGACATTCAGATCAGCCGCGACGACTTCGATCGTCTGGCAGCGGCGCGCGGCGGCATCGACAAGCTCCTGGTCACCAACATGAATCACGTGCTCAAGCCGACGCTCGAAGACCCCATGGCGCAGATGAGCTCGTACTCGGACTCGACGATCATGCTGCACCCCCACCTCTTGCCACCGCTCACGAAGTTCCTGCGCGGGGTGAAGCGCTCGTAGCTAGACCTTGGCGCGCTTCCTGCGATAGAAGCGCTGCGCCTTGGCGCGATTGCCGCAGGCCTGCATGCTGCACCAGCGGCGCCGGCGGTTGCGCGATTCGTCGAGGAAGAACCAGCCGCACTGCGCTCCCTCGCACACCCGGATGGGGGCGCGCTCCTCGAGGGTGAGGAGGCGCGCGGCGTCGAGAGCCGCCGCCCAGCGCGGCAAATCGGGATCGGGATTGCCTTCCGCCCATTGCCACCTCGCCCCGGCGGGCGCGGGCACGAGAGCCCGCGCTTTCCACGCATCACGCGCGTCGTCTTCGAGGCGGCGAAGTGCGGCGCGGGGAAGGGGAGACCCGGCGGCAGCCGCGTTCACCAGCACGGCGATGTTCTCGCGCGTGACCTTGGCGCGCTCGAGGGCCCGCGCCGAGCGCTTGGGATGGCGAAAGGCCCAGGCCAGAAGCGCTTGCGCCTCGCGGAGGTCGATCGCCCCAGCCGCCAATGAGAAGCGAAGCAGGTCGGCATACTGGTGCAGGGTCTCCACCGGCTGCTCGCGGCCCCGCCAATCCAGCGAGTTCACGAAGTCGAGGCACAAGGCTCCGCCCGCGAAGGGCTGGGGCCAAGGCTTATCGAAGGTGGCGTCGATCGCGGTGCCTCCGGGCGGGTGGGGGTAGCGACATTGTAACCTGTATTCTTTGGTTGACAAGTTAGAGAACCGAGCTATTCTAACCTTTACATCGTACCACACAGGTTATCGATCACCCCTGGGAGGCGAGTCATGAGTGAGAGCGGACGTTTGGCGGATCAGCTGCGCAAGTCTCTGCATGGCGTGGCCTGGTACGGGCCGTCCTGGCGCGAGTCACTGGAGGGGATCGGAGCGGCGGACGCCGTCCGCCGCCCGGTGGCGCAAGGCCACACGATCGGCGAGATCGTCTTGCACGTGATCACCTGGCACGAAGTGGCCAAGAGACGTCTGGGAGGGGATACGCCACCCCAGCCGACCCCCGAGCAAGACTTTCCCACGGCCGCCTTCGCCAACGAGGGTGAATGGAAAGCCGCGACCGACAAGCTCTTCGCGACCGGCAATGCGCTCGCCGAGACGATCGCCGCGTTTCCCGATTCGCGTCTCGACGAGGAGAGGGGAAACAACGCCGGCACGTGGTATCACCTCGCGTGCGGCATGCTGCAGCACGATCTCTATCACCTGGGACAGGTGGGCCTGCTCAGGAGGGCGGCGGAGAAGGCGGCGGTCAGCTGACCACGGCGAGGCGCGACGCTTCCCAGGCCGCGATCCCGCCCACGAGGTCGGTCACATGGTGGAAGCCGTTTTGACGCAGAAGGCTCGCGGCGATCGCCGAGCGGTAGCCGCCTGCGCACTGGACGACGATCGGGCGGTCACGCGGGATCTCGTCCAAGCGTTTGCGCAGATGGGAAAGCGGAATGTGCAGGCTTCCCTCGATGCGCTTCTCGGCGCGCTCGCCGGGCGCGCGCACGTCGAGCACGAGGGGCGGGGAGGACGAAGCCAGCTCCTCGGCCACGGTGACCGCCGTGATGCGATCGGCGTGCTCGAGCAGGCCGGGGCGTGACTCGGCGGCCTCGATGCCGCCTTCGAGGTAGCCCTCGACGCGGTCGAAGCCGATGCGCCCCAGACGTACCTCCGATTCCTCTTCTCTTCCCGGCTCGGCGATCACGAGGATGGGGCGCGTCATGTCGAGCAGCGTGCCCGCCCACGTGGCGTACTGGCCGCTGAGCCCGATGTTGAGGCTCCCCGGCAGATAGGCCATCGCGAATTCAGTCGCCTCGCGCGTGTCCACGACCTGCGCGCCCTCGGCGCGCTTGGCCAGGAATTCGTCGAGCGAAAGCCCGCGCAGGCTCTTCGACAAGGCTTCCTCGAGGCTTGCGCGCTCCTTGCGGTTCAGGGCCGCGTCGTAGGCGAAGTACTGCGGGCTGTCGGGGAGATCGGTGGTGACCAGACGGACGAACTCCTCCTTGCTCATGGGCTGGAGCGCGTAGTTGTAGCGGCGCTGCGTGCCCAGCGTCGACACCGTCTCTTTGCTCATGTTCTTGCCACACAGGGAGCCTGCGCCGTGCGCGGGATAGACGAGCGTCTCATCGGGGAGCCGGAGCAGCTTCTTGTGCAGGGAGTCGTAGAGCATGCCGGCGAGCTGTTCGGCAGTGACGCCGACCGAGGCCAAGAGATCGGGACGGCCGACATCGCCGATGAACAGCGTGTCGCCGGTGAGCACTGCCTGCGGATGGTCGCCGCTCTTCTTCAGATCGTAGACCAGGATCGAGATCGCCTCGGGCGTGTGGCCCGGCGTCTCGAGGGCCTCCAGGCGCACGCACCCGAACTCGAGCTGGCTCTTCTCGCCGAAGGGATTGAAGGCGAACTCCGCCGTCGCCTGGGGGCCCAAGTGGATCTTGGCCCCGGCGCGATCGCGCAGCTCGAGATGCCCGGCCAGAAAGTCCGCATGGAAGTGCGTGAGAAAGACGTGGCGGATGACGAGCCCCTTAGCCTTCGCGTCCTCCAGGTACTGGTCCACATCGCGCTGCGGATCGACGACCACGGCGGTGCCGGTGTTCTCGTCGCCGATCAAGTAGGAAGCATGCGCCAGGCAGCCCAAGTAGTACTGCTGAAGGATCATCGATGGCTCCAATGAAAAGAGGGGCGCCCTCGCGGACGCCCCTCGTCACACGAAGGCGGAATCACTTCCGAGTATAGGTGATCTCCATCGACTTGAACATCTTGCCCGACGGATCCGGGCCCCACCACTCGAAGACATGGCTCTTGTCGTCGACGAAGCGCGTCACGGTCTTCACCGCCACGTCCTTGCCGGCCGCGGGATCGTAGGTCATGCCGTTCATGGTGAGCGACTTCGAGCCGGCGTCGTAGGTGCCGTCGCAGTGGAAGATCGCGGTCGACATGTTGTCGACCCACGTCGCCTCGTACTTCTTGGACGCGTTGTCGTAGGCCGTGAGTCCCTGGCCACTGAACGGGAACCCGCCCATGTCACCGCTCGAGGTCTCCTGCAGATAGCGACCATCGAGGATCATCTTGGTCGACGAGGTGCCGGCCGACGTGGTGGGCTGTGCGTCGGGCGTCATCCAGGTCTTCACCGAGATGGTCCACTCGCCGGCGTTCTGCGCCAGGAGCTTGTGCGGATCGCCGGGAACGTTCTTCTGCATCCACTCGGCCCAGGCCTTCTCCTGCGCCGAAGGCTCGGGCGCCTTGGCGGCGCTGGCCGGGGCCTTGGCATCAGCGGCGTAGCCCGCGCCAGCGGCGCACAGGCCGGCCAGCACGAGCGCGGAAAACGTCGCATGAAGTTTCATGATTTCGGACTCCCTGTCTCGGGTTGGAAGCGGTTGGAATACCGGGGATTGCGATCCTGCGGATTCCCACGGACGCGGGATTGTAGGGCAGAGCCGCGGCGAGTGGCAAGAAGCGAAACATATTGACGATCATCGATATCTATGTTGGACTGAATCGCAGAGGAGGAACGCTTGTCCACCGCACTCGAGCTTCGCAAGGAGCCTGCCGGCTGCTGCGCCCCGCCCGTCAAGGCGGAGGATCGGACGCGCGCCGCCAAGGACGTGCCGGTTCTGGCGGCTTTGGCGGACGAGATCCGGCTTCGCATCGTGCGCCTGCTGGCGCGCTCTTCGGCCCTGTGCGCCTGCGAGATCGAACAGGCGTTCGATCTCGGGCAGCCGACCATTTCGCACCATCTGCGCGTCTTGCGCCGCGCCGGCCTCGTCGGCTGCGAGCGTCGCGGCATCTGGGCCTACTACTTTCTCAAGCGCGATGCGGTGAAGGCCATCGCGCAGAGCTTGAAAGAGCTGGGGTGATTTCATTTTGCTCCAACGTATCGACACATGTCGATACCAGGAGGTAGGGATGAGCGAAGTAAAGACGGAAGTGCGGGAGCGCTACGCGCGCAAGGCGGGAGAAGGGGTCTCGCTCGGCTGTGGGAGTCCGGTGGAGGCGGCCCATCTGCGAGCCGGCGAGCGGGTGCTCGATCTGGGGAGCGGGGCGGGCTTCGACGTCTTTCTCGCCTCGCGGGCCGTGGGGTCCCAGGGCCGGGTCTTCGGCCTCGATTTCACTCCCGAGATGCTGACGCGCGCGCGCTCGAGCGCGGCCCAGCAAGGCCTCGACAACGTGACGTTCCTCGAGGGTGACATCGAATCGGTGCCCTTGCCCGACGCCTCGGTCGACGTCGTCATCAGCAACTGCGTGATCAATCTCGCGCCCGACAAGGCGCGCGTGTTCGCCGAGGCCGCGCGTGTGCTGGCTCCGGGAGGGCGCTTCGTGGTCGCCGACATGCTGGCGACCGAGCGCTTGCCGGAGGCATTGGTCGGCGATCCCAAGGCGTGGGGCGAGTGCATCGCGGGCGCCATCCCGCGCGAAGACTACGTCGCGGGACTGCACCAGGCGGGCTTCGGCGAGATCGCAGTGCCGGCCGCGTCGGGCGAAGAGCCGTGCTGCAGCGCAGACACCGGCTGCTGCGAAACCAAGCCGAGCGTCTATTCGGCCACGATCACGGCGCGAAAGCCGCTCTAGGAGTGCTCGCGGATGCGAGCGTAGCCGGAGCGGCTCAGGGGGATCTGCGTGCCGTCGTGGAGCACGGCGATCCGGCTGTCCTTGGCGTAGGGCTCGATCTTGGCGATCCGCTCGACGTTCACGAGGTAGGAACGGTGCGTGCGCACGAAGCGCTCTGGATCGAGCTGGGCCTCGAGATCGTTCAGCGTCTGGTGCTTGAGGAAGTCCTTGCCGCCCGAGTGCAATTCCACGTAGTCGTCGCGCGCCACGGCGTAATCGAGCTCGGAGGCCTGGATCACGTGCACGCGGGTTCCGTCGCGCACCAGGAGTCGGTCGATCGGCCGGGGCTGGTCGGGCTTGGCGTCGGCCACCAGCCGCGATACCGGCGGGCCGGCGACGCCGCGCTCTCTCACGCGAGCCAACGCGCGGCCGATCTTCTCCTCGCTCACCGGCTTCAGCAGATAATCGACGGCGTGCACCTCGAAGGCGCGGATCGCGTGCTCGTCGAAGGCGGTCACGAAGACCACCGCCACCTCGCGGTCGAGCAGCTCCAGGACCTCGAAGCCGTCGAGCTTGGGCATCTGGATGTCGAGGAAGAGAAGATCGGGCTTGGTCTCGCTCACGGCGCGGACGGCCTCGAAGCCGTTCGCGCACTCGCCCACGATCTCGACGCCGGGATCGCGCGACAAGTACTCGCGCAGCACGCGCCGCGCCAGCTCCTCATCGTCCACGAGCAACACGCGAAGCGGCGTGGGGGCGCTCACGACACTTCTCCCGCCGGCAAGTCCAGCTCGACCAAATAGGAGTCGCCTCCCGCGATGGCGTCGAGCCGCGCCTCGGTGCCGAACAGGGTGGCGAGCCGGCCGGCCACGTTGCGAAGCCCCACGCCCGCTCCCGGCCGTGCGCGCCCGTCGGGATCGCGCGGATTGGAGACCGAGACGTGCAGGCGCGAGCCGTCGCGCTTGGCCGCGATCTTGATGGTCCCGCCCTCGAGCGTCTGCGCGATACCGTGGCGCACGGCGTTTTCGACCAAGGGCTGCAACAGGAGAGGCGGCACCGGCGAGGCGAGCGCCGGCTCGTCGACCTCGCGCTCCACGCGCAGGCGCGACCCGAAGCGCACCTGCTCCACGCGCAGATAGCCTTCCGCCAGATCCAGCTCTTCCGCCAGGGGAATCCGCTCGCGCTGCCCCAGCACCAGGGTGCGACGCAGAAACTCGGCCAGCTCGATGCACATGCGGCGGGCGCTCGCGGGATCGGACGAGGTGAGCGCGCTGATCGAGTTCAAGCTGTTGAAGAGAAAGTGTGGGTCGATCTGAGCGCGCAGCGCTTTGAGCTCGGCCTCGCGCGCCTGCACCAGCAGCTCGAGCGCCTTCTGCTCGGCCTGGCGCGATTTGGCCGCGACGAGCGCCAGATAATGGAGCGCCGCCGCCAGCAAGTAGAACAGCATGCCGACGAGAAAGAGCCCGGGAAGGAGGCTGTTGTAGCGGGCGCCCGCGCCCTGCCAGCCGGGGTCACGCTCGAGCAGGGCCACCCAGGCGCGGCCAAGGGCGAGCCAGACGCCGCTCGAAATGACCGCGGCCACCGCGTGGGTGAGCAGGAAGCCCATCGTGCCGGCACCCGCGATGGGTTGGGCGCGCGAGGGGTACCAGGCCGAGAGGCAGACGAAGGCCAGGACCGCGGTGAGGCCCGCCGCATCGGCGAAGGCCTCAGCCAGCGGAACTTGTGCCAGCACGTGAAGGGCGATCCCGAAGAGCGCCGCCACGGGAATCCACGACGCGAGATAGAGCGCGAGCCACGATGGCCGCGAGAGAATCGGGTGCATCTCAGTTCTTGACCTCGACGCCACCCATCACGGCCAAGCCCTTCACCTTGAGGCGCTTCTCGCCCGGTGCCGCGGGCGCCGACTGGCCCCCGAAGTTGCCGATTCCCGCGACGATGTTGGGCGTGTCCCGGCGCGTGTCCGCGAATCCACCGAGGAGCGGCACGCCTGTCATCTCGACCGTCCAGTCCGGCGGCACCTTGATCTCGACGCCGCCCCAGAACGCGAAGCAGTCGAGAACCGCCACCGTTCCAGGCTTGATCGATGCGCCGCGCAGGTCGAGGTCACAGCCACCCAGGATGGCGGTCGCGTCACCGCCGCGGAAGTCCTGCGAGGTGACCTTTCTCTCCACGCCGCCCAGAATGGCGAACCCGGTCAGCGTATCGGCAGTCGTCACCCTCTCTCCTCCGCACTCCGTTCCCGTCCAGCGAAGGCCCCGAACCACCATGGCGAGGCCTCCGAGCACCACGAACCCGGGCCAGAGGTAGCGCCATTCGAGGTGAAAGATATGGAACTCGTTGATCAGGAAGAGGCCGCCGAGCGCCATGAGGAAAACGGAGCCGAACCAGCTGCGGTGCGGGGGCGTCAGCAGCTTGACCACGCCGATCAAGATCAAGAAGACCGGCCAGAAGCGCCACCAGTCCCCGAGGTTGATCCAGCCCGCCTGGTCGAGGAAGAAAAGGATCCCCAGCCAGGCGAAGAACAGGCCGAAGATGATGCGGCCCACGTGGACCCTGCTTTCCGATGCCATCCATTCCTCCTTTGCAGCCCGGGCCTGACCCGGATTCAGGAACCAAGATCGGCGAGGGGAGCCCGCCGCACCGCCTCCGTTCGGCCGCTGGACGCCGGGTGTCGGTGAACGCCCCGGATCCGTCGGCGAACGGCGAAGCTCAAGACCGGACGAAGATGCCGATCAGCATGCGCGCCACCCGGAGGGCGAGTCCTCCGCCCCCTGGGCCGGGCTCTCCGGGCCGTGAAGGGGGCGAACCAGCTGGAGCTTCCAGCGTCGGCTTCGTCACCCAGCGGATCATGGCCACTCCGCCCAGCAGAAGGCCGAGGGGCCAGAGAAAGGCCCAGGGCAGCTCGATCACGTGAAACGCGTTCAAGAGAAGGACCAGTCCGACCGTGATCAGGAGAATCCGCCCTGTCCGCACTCGCACTCGCGATTCCATCCTTCTGCCTCCCGCGGCCGGGCCCGCGCCCGACTTCGACGAGAAGAATCGGCGAGAAGTTGCGGAAGATCGCGAGGCTTTCGGCGGGGAGGGCCGGGGTGTCGGCGAGTGGCGAGCGGCGGTCGGTCAGTGGCGCTTCGTGGTGGTGTCGGCGGAGGCTTCGTGAGCCGGCGCATGAACGTCAAAAACGCGGGTCCATCGCGTGCTGCCGCCGGCGAGCAGCCCGCCGAGGAAGCCGCCGAAGAAGACGCCGCTCGCAGCGGCCAGGAACGGCGTCGTTCCCTGCGCGGCGGCGACAGCGCCGAGCCCGAGCCCGCCCAGGATCATTCCAACCACCATGCCTCGCGATCGCGCCGATGTCCGCACTTCGATGCGCTGAATGTCGGAGTAGGGCAAGACGACTCGCTCGGCCGCACGCGCGAGGAGAAGCGAGTCCGATCGATTGGTGACGAATCGGCCTTCCAGAGTGCTGTCCGTCGTCTGCAATCGAATCGGCTGACCCGGAAGAACTCTCTCGATGGCGTCGGCGCGAGGATCGGCCGGCGCCGCTCGGCACGCGACTGGCGCAAAGAGAAGCAGCATCCCGAGCCCGATCGTTGTCGCCATTCGGCGCATGTCAGTCCTCGTAGGCAATGGCGAAGAGGATGATGAAGAGTGCGGTGCCAGCGATGAGGACCGTGGAGACGATGCCCAAGCCCAAAACGCCTGTCTTGCTTCCATCCGGCGCCCGATACACGATGCTCGCGACCTCGTCGCGGGAGAGTCGGATCTTTACTGGTTCCTTTTCGTCCAGATCCCCCGAAGGCTCCGCTCCCGGCACCGAGGAAGTGCGCCAGCCCTCGAGCTCGACCGAATCCCGAGTCCCGCTCGACCAGCGCACCCGGCCATGGAAGCCGTGGAATACGCCGTCGGGGGTAGAATAGGCGACGATCTCGACCCCATGGGAGCCTTCGAGCTGTCTTGTCTGCTGCGGCGGAAAGGAAGGAAAGGGGACGCGGGCGAGGCTCGAGCACCCGGAGAAGAGGAGAAGGGCGAGAGGTGGCGCGAGAAGGCACCACCGTCGGATGGCGGCCATGGCCTCCGAAGCTAGCAGCGCCTTCGCCGCCTCGTCCACAGTGAGCTTGCTACTTTGTACGGCAAAGTACTATGCTCATGCGAGTGCCCTTCCAGGGAGGAGGCAAACATGTGGAATGAAGTGGCTGCGGCCGCGCGCCGCTCGCCCCTGATCCGTCTCTTCACCGTGGGATTCCTCGCCCTCTTGCTCCAGATCCCGGTGTTCCTCATCTCCGGGCTCATCGGCGAGCGCCAGCAGCGCCGCACCGACGCGGTCCAGGAGGTCTCGTCCAAATGGGGCCGCACGCAATCGCTGACCGGTCCGGCGCTCGTCGTGCCCTATCGCAAGCACTGGAGCGAGACCCTGCCCGACGGGCGCGCGGTGACGCGCGAAGGCAAGGGCGCGGCCGTGTTCCTTCCCGAACGGCTCGAAATGCGCGGCAAGATGACGCCCGAGATCCGTAAGCGCGGCATCTTCTCGATCCCGGTCTACACCCTGTCGCTCGAGGCGCGCGGACGCTTCGCTCCGCCCAACTGGGACGCCTTGGGCATCGATCCCGCCGAGGCCCAGTGGAAAGACGCTTATCTCGCGCTCGCGATCTCCGACACGCGCGCTATCCAGCAGATGAGCGAGCTCTCGTGGGGGAGCGAGCACAGCTCGTTCTTGCCGGGGGCGGGGACGTTCCACGGCGGCCAGCCCGGCGTGCATGCGCCCGTTCCCACGGCGCCGGGCGCTGAGGGAACCTTCGCCTTCACGGCCACGCTCAACGGCACCCAGGGCCTCTACTTCACGCCCTTCGGCAAACAGACGGAAGTGCGGCTCGAGTCGCCCTGGCGCACGCCGAGCTTCCAGGGCAACTGGATCCCGGCCAAGCGCACCGTCACCGACCACGGCTTTGTCGCCGAGTGGTCGATCCCCGATCTCGGGCGCGACTTCCCGCAGGAGTGGTCGGAGCCCGATGCCTACGGCCATCAAGCCGATACGTCGCGCTTCGGGCTCGATCTCATGCAGAGCGTGGACTCCTATCGCATGGCGGAGCGTAGCGTGAAGTACGCGATCCTCTTCCTCCTGCTCACGCTCGGGAGCGTGTGGCTGGCCGAGATCATGGCGCGGCTGCTCGTCCATCCCATCCAGTACTGCCTCCTGGGGGCGGCGTTGTGTCTCTTCTACCTCCTCGAGCTCGCGCTCTCCGAGCACATGGGCTTCACCGCCGCCTATGTCGTCGCCACGGCGGCCATTGTGGGCATGATCGGCTGCTACGCGGGGGTGGTTCTCCGGGGGGCGAGACGCGCCATCCTGCTCGCGACCGGCGTGGCCGCGCTCTACGGTTATCTCTACGTCGTGCTCACCAACGAGGACGACGCGCTGCTCGTGGGTTCGATCGGTCTCTTCGTTCTGCTCGCGGCCGTCATGTTCGTGACACGACGCGTGGACTGGTTCCGCATCGAGGGTCCGCGCGGCGAGATGAAGACGGCGGCCTGACCGAGCGGGCCAGACCACAGCTCGAGCTGGCCGTAGTGGATGCCGATGCCGGCCATTTCGCGCAGGCGATCGATCATCTCGGCCAGCCCGTGCGTGTCGAGCGCGCAGTAGCGGCGCAGATCTTCACGCAGCGCGGCGCGCTCCTCCGGGGGGATGGTCTCGGGGGCGAAGAGAAGGGTCGAGAGGCGAACGCTGGCCAGCTCGCCGTCGGCGATGGCCAGCGATTCGTACTCGTTCTTCTCCATGAGTGCGGGATAGACCGATTTCAGGCCGAAGCTGCCGGCGAATCGCGGGTGATACACGTGCTCGCGCACCAGAGGCAGCGCGTCGAAGAGCTTGGTCTCGAGCGCGCTCAGCTCGTCCTTGAGATCGGGAGCGCCGATCGCGAGCATGCGCAGGCAATCGCGCTCGAAGGGCGAGTTGTAGGCGATCACGGTGCGCGCCTTGGCGCAGGCTTCCAGAACCCGGCGCGCCATCTCGGGGCGCGGATCTTCCGCGCCCTCGGCGATCCACTCGTAGTGCTCGCTCGCCCCGTTGTCGTGCACCATGTCGCAGCTGAACTGGACCGGAATGCGATCCCACGGGCGGCAACCACGCCACACCGGAATGGCCGGCGAGATGGTCTCGAAGTCGAGAAACGCGGTGGGCGACTCGATGCGCTCGAGGGCGCCGCGCAAGCTCGGCTCGACGATGGGACGTCCGCTCCGCACCGAGCGAATCTGACGCGCTTGCACCGGCGTGAGCGAAGCGTCGGCCGGCATATCGAGGAGCGACGTCACGCCTTGCGCCTCGAGCTGCTTGGCCTTCCACGTCCCATAGTAGAGCGTGCTGATGTGGAATTCGGGCTTCTCGGTCCAGCAGCGATTCCAGAACGGGCAAGGATGCGGCTTGGAGCACTGCTCCCCCGGCGTGACCTCGGGCAGAGGCCCCTCGAGCATCGCGAGCTGGGCGGAGATCTCCCCGGGGAGCCGCGGGATATGGGCTTCGACCGTGCGGGTCACGTCCTCGCGCGTGAATAGGTTGCCGAGATCGGGATACACGCAGTCGCGATTCAAGTGCATGATCTCGACTCGCTCGACGTCCAAGCCCGCCTGGCGCGCGGCATAGACCTGCACCGCGGCGTCGGGGATGTGCTCCTCCTTGACCTTGGTCGACGACTTCACCTCGATGAGATCGAAGCGCTTTCCCTTGCGTTCGAGGATGTCGACCGCGCCGTACACACCGCCGCCCTGGAACGATCCCTCGTAAACCACGGGCGCCCCGCCAAGGAGCGCGCGTTCGGTGGCCTCGAGGCGGTCGCGCTTGCGATCGAACGGAAGGTCGATCAGCGTGCCGCCAGGGACGAAGGTGCGCGCCTTCTCTCCGACCTCGTGGCCCTGGTCGAAGACGTGCTGTTGCTTGACGTCGACCACCAATTCGGGGGCGTTGGGCTCGTGCACCTTCCACCAAAGCTGGCGGTGGCACTGCAGACCCGCGAGAAAACGCGACTTCGACAGGCTCGTAACGGCCATGGAACCTCCTCCGGGGGCGACCGGATCCATGGCTCATGTATAGAAGAGGGCTGGGACAGAAAATTCTTCGACCCCTAGAGGACCTCGGCAAAAGGCCGAGTTGCCCCGCCGGCCGGGCTCCTGTATCACTCGGGCTTCCGACGTGCCCCCGCTTCCCTGGTGAGGGAGGACGCATGTCTCGGAACCCCGGCCAGTTCATCGGCTACGCTGCCTTGAGCCTGCTTTGCCTGCTTTGGAATTCCTCCGCTTCCGCCGATCCTTGGTCGCACGATCCGAGAGAGAACACGCTGATCGCCTCGGGGGCGCGCGGACAATGCGTGTCGACCATGTGCCCGGACGGGCACGAAGGCGCGTTCGTGGTGTACGTCGATCCGTGTAGCTCGTACACCTCGATTCCGTCCTTCTTTCCCTGGATCACGATCCACGCCAAGCATTTGATCAAGAGTGGTGATTTCGATCCGTCGTGGCCCGCGGACGGAGTCACGATCCTGGCCACGACCGATACCGGACCGGCCGCCGTTTCCGATAGCGCCGGCGGCTTCTATCTCGGCTGGAGTGACTTGCGCGGCCTGCCCGGAGGCGGCAAGGACGTGTACGTGCAGCGCATCACCGCTGCCGGGGCGATCTCACCCGGCTGGCCGGTCGGCGGGCTTCCCATCTGCACCGCCACCGGCACCCAGGGAACGCCGCGGCTTCTCTCCGAGCCCGGCGGCGGCGTGCTCGCGGTGTGGGCCGATCGGCGCGACTCGCTGACCAACTCGACCGACCTCTACGCCCAGCGCGTGCTGTCGAGCGGCAGCGTCGATCTGTCGTGGCCGGCGAACGGGCGCGCCGTGTACGCGGGGCCGGCGAGCCAGCTGCTGCAGGAAGTCATTGCCGACGGTCAGAGCGGCGCCATCATCGTGTGGACCGACTCGCGCAACGGCGCCACGCTCAGCCAGGACGTCTACGCCGCGCACTTGAAGGCGAGCGGGGTCATGGACGCGAGCTTCCCCGCTTCGGGGCTCGTCGTCTCGGCCACAAATGGCGCCGAAACTCCCGCTCGCGCCGTCACCGACGGGGCCAGAGGCGCCTACGTCGCCTGGGAGAAGCAGAGTACGGGCGAGGTCCACGTCACCCACGTCTTGTTCGGGGGAACGCTCGACGGGGCGTGGCCGGTGGGTGGGCCGGGGCTCGACCCGAACGATCCGGGCCTGGCCTTCCTCAGCGCGATCTGCCTCGTTCCCGATGGCAAGGGCGGAGTCATCGCCATCTGGCAGCACTCGGGCGGCACCCTAAACGGCGCCTACGCGAGGCATCTCCTTACCAACGGAAGCTTCGACCCCGTGTGGCCCGGGTCGCCCGTCGCGCTGGGCGCGCCGACGTACGACTTGGGCATCGGGTTCGGCACGACGCCGCTTCCCGACGGTCAAGGCGGGGCCCTGGTTCCCATGCTCAGCGATCAGACCACGCCGAACGATCTGGTCGAGCAGCACGTGGAGGCCGACGGCACGATTTCTTCGAGCTGGCCGCCGAACGGCCGGGCGGTCACGGCCTCGCCAGCGAGGCCACAGGATCAGGTCCTGGTTTCGGGGGAGAACGGGACCACGATCTACGCCTGGGACGATCTGCGCGATTCGGCCGCGACCTACTTGGATGTCTACGCCGAGCGCGTGACCGAGGACGGCCACTTGGGGCTCGCGCAGCCTTCCATCACGAGCGTGCGCGACGTGCCCAACGATCAAGGTGGGCACGCGACCGTGCTCTGGTACGCGACCGCCTACGACACGCTGCCGGCGGATCCGGTGACGCAATATGCGTTGTGGCGTGAGCTCGACACGGCCGCCATGGCGCCCTCGATGGTGGCGCGGGCGCGGTCCGAAGAAAGCTCAGGCGGCTGGCAGCCCGGCGACATTCAGCTACGCACCGACAGCGGGGGGCCGACCTACTGGGAGTTCCTGGCCAGCGCGCCCTCGCGCGGCGTGTCCGCCTACGCGCTCACCATCGCGACCCGCGGGGATTCGACCGCTTTGGGTGAGGCGCGCGAGACCTACGAGGTGGATGCGCACGTCACCGATCTCAACTACATCGTGGCGTCCGATCCCGACAGCGGATATTCGATCGACAATCTCGCGCCGCCGGCGCCGGCGAACTTCTCGGGCGATTACAGCGCCGGGGTCGTGAATTTGCTTTGGGACCCGAGGACCGCACCCGACCTGGCGAGCTACAAGCTGTATCGCGGCAACACGGCGGGATTCGTGCCGGGGCCGGGGAATCTCGTCGCCTCGCCGGGAACCACGCATTATACGGACAGCCCGGGCGCGCCGTTCTATTACAAGCTCACGGGTATCGACATCCACGGCAACGAAGGACCGGCGGCGACTTTGTTGCCGGCCGGCACGGTAGCGGTCGATGATCCGCGCGTGCCCAAAGTGTTGGCCCTCGCACGGCCGCGACCGGACCCTGCGGAGCGCGTGACGACGCTCGCCTTCAGCTTGCCGGCGCCGGGGCCGGTGCGGCTCGAAGCCTTCGACGTGGAAGGGCGGCGCGTGCGCACGATCGTGGCGTCGGACCTGCCCGCCGGCAACTATGAGCGCGGCTGGGATCTGCGCGACGACGGTGGAAGAGAGCTACGCGGCGGCGTCTATTTCGTCCGCCTGCGCGCCATGAACCAGGATCTCAGAGCCCGGCTGGCCGTGATTCGCTGAGGTCACAAGGGGAGGAGTCGCAGCGTCCTTTCGTCGCGCTCGGCGGCGAAATACTTTCGAGCACCTGCTCGAACACCGAGCCGGCGGGAGTTACGGCGGCAAACAAAGTCGCGCACGAGCGCAGCTTCCAGTCGTCGGGCGATCCGAAGATCTCGTGGGCGGAGAGCCCGGTCAGAGCCAGCGTCGCCTCGAAGCACTCCTGCAAGCGAGGCCCGAGCGTCGGATGCTTCAAGTAGGCTCGGGCCTCGTCCAGGCTCTTGATGGAATAGGTGCGACTCATCGAGCTCGCGCCCAGCCCTTCGATCTGCGGGAAGACGAACCACATCCAGTGCGAGAGTTTGCGCCCGGCGCGGATCTCCGCCAAAGCGCGCTCGTAGCTCCCCGTCTGCGCGCGCACGAAGCGCGCGAGATCGAAGGGATCGTCTTGGCTCGTAGGCCTAGTGCGGCTGCGGCGCCTGGCTTGCGCTCGTCGTCGTGCCGGCGGCCGTCGGCGTGGCGCCCTCGCCCTTCACGTACTTGTCGAGGAAGGCGAGCATGGCGCCGTAGCCCTTGATCTGGTTCGCCTTCTTGGCGAAGCCGTGGCCCTCGTCG
>DATFWU010000089.1:0-16097 GCA_035259005.1 Candidatus Eiseniibacteriota bacterium | reverse complement strand
GGGGGCGCGACTTCCGGATACCCTAGAGCAGGCACGCGGCCATGCTCCTTCTCGCTCTCTTCCTCGTCTTCCTCAACGGCTTCTTCGTCGCCACCGAGTTCGCGATCGTCAAGGTGCGCGCCACGCGGCTGCGCGAGCTGGCGGAGGGCGGAAGCTCGGCCGCGCGCACGGCCGAGAAGGTGGTCTCGCAGCTCACCGCGTACCTCTCCGCCTGTCAGCTCGGCATCACCGGGGCGTCGCTCGGACTGGGCTGGGTGGGTGAGGGGGCTTTCGCTCGCATCTTCGAGCCCTTGTTCCGGGCGCTGGGACCGAACGCTGCTGCCGCCGCCCACGCCGTGGCCCTGACGCTCGCCTTCACCCTCATCACCGTGCTCCATATCGTGCTCGGCGAGCAGGCACCGAAGGCGTTGTCGATCCGCTATCCGGAGGCCACCGCACTCGTAGTGGCGCGCCCGCTCGACTGGTTCTTCCGGCTCTTCTACCCGGCGATCTGGGCGCTCAACGCCATGGCCAACGGCACGCTCAAGCTGTTCGGGATCTCGCCCGACGAGCGCGACGAGTCGGGCCACAGTCAGGAAGAGCTTCGCATCCTGCTTGCCGAAAGCGCGGGCACGGGCAGCCAGGGCGACCGCCGCCGCGCGCTGCTCGAGCAAGCACTCGACTTTCCGTCGCGCCGCGTGCGCCAGCTCATGGTGCCGCGGGCCGACATCGCCTACCTCGACATCCTGTCCCCCATCTCCGAGATCCTCGAGACCGCGCGCCGCGAGGGCTACACGCGCTATCCCTTGTGCCGCGACCACCTCGACGAGGTGCTCGGCATCGTGCACGTGCGCGATCTCTTTGCCGGCGCCGAGAACCTACGTTCGTCCGATGACCTGTTACGCGTGGCGCGCGAGCCCCTGTACGTGCCCGAGAGCGCCACCGCCGATCGCTTGCTCCGCCAGTTCCAGACGCGCCGCTTGCACATGGCGATCGTGGTCGACGAGTACGGCGGCACGTCCGGGCTCGCGACTCTGGAAGATGTCATCGAGGAGCTGGCCGGCGAGATCATGGACGAGTTCGACGTCGAGACCCCGGCGGTGGAGGAGGCCGGTCCCGGCGTCATTCGCGTGGCCGGAAGCTATCCGGTGGCCGACCTCGCCCGCCGCCTGGATGTCGACTTGGATACGGAGGAATCGGTCACCGTGGCGGGTCTCATCCAGGAGACCCTGGGCCGCGTGGCGCGCACCGGCGATCTCGTGCGCGTGGGCGACAACATCGGACTGGTTGTGCTCGAGACGCGCGCACGGCGTATCACGCGCGTGCTCGCCGGCCCGTACGACGCGGTGGCCAAGCAAGGACGCTCGGCCTAAGACCCTCCCTTCGCCGTTGAACACCCTCCACATGCGCCCGTCAAACCTGCAGGACTAAGGTGCGCGAACGACGTCGTACACACGCAGACCAGCCATGTCGAGGACGAGCCGATCGGCATGTCGACCGCGACCGGAGAATACCGCGCGGATCTCGGGGTTTCGTGCGGATGCGAATACATCGTGTCCTTGGTACAGATACACCTCGTCAAAGAACAGATCGTTGACCTTGAGAGTGTCCCTTACGTCGCTGACGGCGATTTGGAGTCTGCCGGCCCCGTAGGTGCCCACGACTCGGGCACGCTCGTCTGGACTCAGCGGGATCCTCTTTGGGCTCTCCACCGGCACGGAAAGTGCCCGACGGGCGATGGCGCGGGCGAGCAGCCCCGGAAAGACCGGCCCGAGCGTATTGCAGAGGACGACGACGGTGATTGAGTCGCGCGGATAGAACGCGCTATAGCCGGAAAACCCGCTGATGGTGCCCGCATGGGCGATCTCGAGATGTCCGGCGAGAGTGGATATGGCAAGGCCGTACCCGTATCCGAGAATTCTGCCGTCGGGAAGGCTCAAGGGTGTCGTCATCTGGGCATACGACGCGTGGCTGATGAATCGCCCTTCGGCGAGGGCGCGCGTCCAGGTCACGAGATCCAGGACGGTCGAGCAGATGCTTCCGCCGCCTGTGGGAGGCAGCATGCTCAGGTAAGGGGCATTCTGGAGCTCCCCTTCGCCGAACGTGTAGCCACGAGCGCGGTGGGAAATGATGGGAGCGTCGTCGCAAGAGTAGGTCTCGTTCAAGCCGAGAGGCATGAATACATGCTCTCGCAAATAGTTGCCGTAGCTCTGACCCGAGACCCGTTGAATGATGCGCGCGAGTAGGTAGTAGGCAGAGTTGCTGTAGACGTAGCCAGTCCCCGGCACGAAGTCGAGCGGTTCGTGCTGGAAGAGAGCGAGCATCGAATCTGGCGAGAGATCCAGCCGGTCGCGACCCTGAAAGGCCGATACCTCGGTAAAGCCCCGGATGCCCGAGGTGTGGTTGAGGAGCTGCCGGATGGTGATGCGATAGCCATGAGTATCGTATCCGGGCAAGTAGCGTGTGATTTCATCGTCGAGACGGAGCTGGCCTTGTTCGGCGAGCTGCAAGATGGCACCCGCCGTGAACTGTTTCGTGATCGATCCGATCCGATAGACCGTGTGCTGCGTCGCCGGCACTTCGTTTTCGAGGTCGGCGTAGCCGTAGCCTTTCGCGAGGATCACGTCGGAGCCCCGAACGAGGGCGATCGACATCCCGGCTACCGGCCCGTCTCGCAATGATGCCTGAGCCAATGAATCGACGGCGTGCACGAGGTCGTCACGCGGAGGTCGCGGCACTGCGGGTGCAGGCCTGGGAATAAGCAAAGCACAGGCGGGGAGGAGCGCGCGCCAAAGGGCCCGCTGCATTTTCAGCTCAGAAAGTTGCCGACCACTTGCGGAATCCCCAGACTTGAGGCCGCGACCGTCCGAGAGACGACGAAGCCTTCTCCAGCGGCCTGCCGGCGCAGTATTGGGCCCCATCGCGAGCGGGTCAACGGCTCAGGACTCCGGCCATCAAGAAGGCAGCAATGCTCTAAGCTCCTCGCAGACCCTCGACGCGCCGCACGGCGCGTTTGTGAATCGAATCGTAAAGTACCCCTGGTTCAGCTTCCGATCCGGCGCTGCCGCACCAGGCGATCGATTTCGCGGCGCACTTCCTTCCAGGCGCGCGCGACCTCCTTCTTGTTCGCCCGCACATAAGCCATCGCCATCTGGGGATCGCTGGCCGCCACGCGCGTGATGTCACGAAAGCTGGGGCCGGAGAGGCCGTCGGCGGCGTGGCGTGCGCCAGCCTTGGCCAAGGAGCGCGCGATCAGATAAGGCAAGTGGCTGGTGCGCGCCAGCGCACGGTCATGACGCTCCGGGGTCACGAGGAGCGGGCACGCGCCCAGGTCGCCCACCAGATCGCTGACGATCGCGGACACTCGGCCCCTGGCGGGCCAGAGCACGAAGGGCGCTCCACGAAACAGATCGGGACGGGCGGAGGCGAAGCCACGACCTTCGTTGCCGGCGATCGGATGACCGCCGACCGCATGGACTCGGCGCGCACGGCGGAGCGTCGGGGTCAGCACGGCACGAGCACTCCCGGTGTCGAGAAGCGATGCACCCTCGGGCAGGAGCGCTGCCGCGCGGGTGATCAAGCGCGGCAAGCGATCCACGGGCACCGCGAGCACCGCCAGATCGGCGCCACGTAGACAAGCACGAAGCGTCGGCGCCGCCTCGTCGATGGCGTCCGCCCTCTTCGCCGCCAGAGCGGCGCGCCGATTCACATCGAAGCCCACGCGGCGCCAGGCCGGATGTCCGTCCAAAGCCAGACCGATCGAGCCGCCGATCTGCCCCAATCCAACGATCGCGATGGTGCGCACCGGGCGCTGCCGCGCCGCCTTGGGCCGCTTCGCCCAATCGGGCCGCAGCCGCGCGGCACCCTCCAAGTAAGCGGGCACGAGCCGCGTCCCCGGCCGCACCCCCTCCACGAGCAGCAGCACACGAATCACGCGGGGAATCGCGCCACGCACCCCGACCTCGAGGGCGCCCAGCATGGGCACGTTCTTCCATCCCATGCGGCGAGCGGCGTGGGCAGGAAAGTCGGCGTCGAGATCCGGTGTGGAGGTGAACAGCGCGCACACGATGCGCGAAGGCTCGAGGCGATTGCGCACCATGAGCTCGCGGAGGAGGCGCGCCGTGGCGCGCCGGATGGCGGGAGCGCGATTGGTGGGCACCGTGATCGCGCCGCGCACCCCGGCGACGCGACCACGCGCCCTATTCGCGAATCGCTCGACTTTCCAGATGGTCACCGCAAGGAGGCGAGCGCTAGCGGGCAGCCGCGACCGTGGCCTTGCCGAGCGCTTGCGCGCGCAGCGCTTCGATTTCGTCCGGCTCCTTGACGCAGTTGCCACTCAGGACTTCACACCCTGTCTCGGTGACGGCGACGTCGTCCTCGATGCGGACGCCGATCCCCTTCCAACGCTCGTCCACCGGCCCGCACCACTCCCCGAAGTAGAGACCCGGCTCCACGGTCAGCACCATGCCGGGCTCGAGGCGGCGCGAGCGGCCATCCTCGACGTACAACCCGACGTCGTGCACGTCCATGCCGAGCCAGTGCCCGGTGCGGTGCATGAAGAAGGGCTTGTAGGCGTTGTCGGCGACGCGCTCCTCGACCGACCCGCTCAACACGCCGATCCGGATCAACCCCTCGACCAGTGTCTTCAAAGAAGCCTCGTGCGCGGCCTCGAACGGCCGGCCCGGCTTGACCTCGGCGATGGCCGCCTTCTGCGCGGCGAGCACGATGTCGTAGATGGCGCGCTGCTCCTTGGTGAACGCCGCGCCCACCGGGAAGGTACGCGTCACGTCGGCGCAGTAGTAGTCGTACTCGCACCCGGCGTCGATCAGGAGAAGATCGCCCTCGGCCAAGCGGTCGCGGTTTTCGGTGTAGTGCAAGATGGTCGCGTTACGACCGCCCGCCACGATGTGGTCGTAGCCCGGGCCCATGGCCCCGTGGGTGCGGAAGTGGTAGTCGAGCACGGCCTCGATCTCGTACTCGAACATTCCGGCGCGGGTGCCGCGCATCGCGGCTTCGTGGCCCTCGCCGGTGATCAGGCAGGCGCGGCGCAGCCGGTCGATCTCGGCCGCCGACTTGCGCAAGCGGAAGTCGGCCAGGAACGCGTTCGCGTCGCGGATCTCGACTGGCCCGGTGCCGCGGCGCGCGCGCGATGCCTTCAAGCGCGCCACCATGTCGAGCACCAGCCGATCCGTCTCCGGATTCCGGCCGAGATTGAAATACAGAACATCGACCGTCTCCAACAAAGCCGGCAGCTTGGCCGCCCATTCGTCGATGGCGTACGTGGCCCCGGCGCGATAGTCACGCGCCGCGCCCTCGACCCCGGCCCGCCTACCGTCCCAGGTCTCACGCTCGGGATCGCGCGGCCGCACGAACAGGTGATACGGCGCCTCGGTTCGCTCGGGCGTCAGCACGGCGACCGAGCGCGGCTCGGGAAAGCCCGTCAGATAATAGAAGTCGTTGTCCTGGCGGTAGCGGAAATGCGTGTCGTTCGACCGCACCTGCTCCGGCGCGCTCGTGAGCACAAGTGCGGCTCCAGGCAAGCGCTCCAGAATCGTGCGGCGGCGCTCGGCGAACAGCTCGGCGACATCGCCGGGGCGCGCGGGTCCCTCCTGCTTGCGCTCGATCATCTCGGCCTCTTTCCCGGTGGGTGAAGGGGCGCTGCCACCCCGGAATCAGTACGCGTGCATCTCCCGCATGGCGGCGAGGATGGTCTCCTTCTGCGGCAGGATGGCGTCCTCGACCGGCGGGCAATAGGCGACGGGGCAGTCCAGAGCGGCCACGCGGGCCACGGGCGCGTCCAGACTCTCGAATGCTTCGGAAGCAATGCGTGCGGCGATCTCGGCGCCGAAACCGGACGTCAGCGTGTCCTCGTGCGCCACGATCACGCGGCCGGTCTTGGCCACGCTCTCGAAGATCGCGTCCCAGTCGACGGGCGCGACCGTGCGCAAATCGAGGATCTCGGCATCGATCCCCTCCTCGGCCGCCTCGATCGCGGCGTAGACCGCGCGCTGCACCAGGGCGCCCCACGTGACCACCGTGAGACGCGAGCCTTCGCGCACCACGCGCGCGCGACCGAAGGGCACGCAGAAGTCGTCGCCGGGATACGGCGACTTGGCATAAGGCTGCCGGTACAGATGCTTGTGCTCCAGGAACAGCACCGGATCTTCGGAGCGGATGGCCGTGCGCAACAAACCGTTGGCATCCGCCGCATTCGAAGGAATCACGACCCGAATCCCCGGGCAATGCGTGAAGATCGACTCGCCACACTGGGAGTGATACGGCGCGCCACCCTGCAGGTAGCCGCCGTAGGCCGCGCGGATCACCACCGGAGACGCCCAATGGTTGTTCGAGCGCCAGCGCATCATGGCCAGCTCGTTGCGCAACTGCATCATGGCCGGCCAGATGTAATCGAAGAATTGGATCTCGACCACAGGCTTCAGGCCCCGCGTGGCCATGCCGATCGCGCGCCCCACGATGTTGGCCTCGGCGAGCGGCGAGTTGAATACGCGCCGGCCGCCGTAGGCCTTCTGCAGGCCATACGTGAGCTTGAACACGCCGCCCTTGCCGGGCACCTCGTCGATGTACTGCTCGCGGGTGCAATCGGCCACGTCCTCGCCGAAGACGACGATCCGGTGGTCGCGCTTCATCTCGTCGCGTAAACACCAGTTGATCAAAGTCGCCATGGTCTGCGGCTCGCCCTCGGCCCTCGACTCCGAGGCGAACTCGTCGGACGTCGGATCGATGTCGGGCGAATAGACGAAGTCGAGAGCGTGGGCCGGATCGGCCTTGGGGGCCGCCAACGCCGCCTCGCCCGCGGTCTCGATCTCGGCGTCGACCTGCTCGCGCACGCGCGCGACCTCGGCTTCGCTCGCCACGCCGCTCTCCACCAGCCGCGCCGGGAAGGTGGTCAGGGGATCGCGCGTCGAATCGGCCTCGCGCTCGGAGGAAGGCCGATAGAGCTTCTCGTCGTCCGACATGGAGTGCGCGTAGGGACGGATGACGGTCGCGTGCACGAGCGCCGGTCCCTTGCGCTGGCGGCAGTGCTCCACCGCCTCGTGCATGGTCCAATACGAGGCCACGGGATCGCAGCCATCGACGGTCCACGCGCGCAGGCCGGGGAAATTCTTCACCACGTCGTAGATGTTTCCACCCGGCGTCTGCACCTCTACCGGTACCGAGATGGCGTAGCCGTTGTCCTCGACGAGGAACACCACCGGAAGCTTGCGCACGCACGCCGTGGTCAAGGCTTCCCAGAATTCGCCCTGCGAGGTGGTGCCGTCGCCCAGCGAGACGTAGGTCACCTCGTCGTCGTGCGCGGCGCCGTTCTCGGCGCGCAGCGAGGGCTCCTCGCCGTAGTACACTCCGGCGTCGGCGCATCCGACCGCCTGCAGGAGCTGCGTGCCGGTGGGGCTCGACTGCGACACGATGTGGAGCTTCTTGTGACCCCAGTGCGAGGGCATCTGGCGTCCGCCGCTCGCCGGATCATCGGCCGCGCCGACCGACTCGTAGAGCATCTCGGTCGGCGTCATGCCGAGGGTCAGGCACAGGGCGCGATCGCGGTAGTAAGGATAGAAGTAGTCGTAGCCGGCTCGCAGATTGAGTCCGGCCGCCACCAGCACCGCCTCGTGGCCGGCGCCCGAGATCTGGAAGTAGATGAGGTTCTGCTTCTTGATCTTGATCTCGAAATCGTCCAGCCGCCGCGAGAGATACATGAGGCGGTAGACGCGAAGGAGCGTCTCCTTGTCGAGACCCGATTCGGTGAGTGGCAATGCCTTCGTGGAGGTGGCTCGTGCCATCCGGAGCCTCCGAAACGTGAGGAATGCGGCGGCGCGCACGCGCCCTTCGTCGATTGAGGCGGATTTTACCACGCGCCCTCGGAGCGGCCAAGTTGGCCCGGACGAGGAGCTTTCGTGAGGCACCGCGACCTGTGGGAGCGCCTGATTCACGCCGAAGCGCCCGCCGCTCTCTCCCCTGCTTTGTTCACCGATCGCGCGCGGCGCCAGCAAACTCCCATGTGGGCACGGGCTCGCGGCGCCTGGGTCTGGGACACGAAAGGCCGGCGCTACCTCGATTTCGTCGCCGGCTTCGGCGTGGCCTCCGTGGGCCACGCGAATCCGCGCGTCGTGCGCGCCGTGCGCCGCCAAGCGGGGCGCCTCCTGCACGGCTTCGGCGACGTGCACCCGCACGAAGGTCGCGCCCGGCTCGCGGAACGCCTCGCCCGCCTCGCCCCTTGGCGCGACGCGCGCGTCCTGTGGGCGCAGAGCGGCAGCGAGGCGGTCGAGCTGGCGTGGAAGACGGCCGCGCTCGCCACCGGCAAGCCCGGGGTGCTGGCTTTCGAAGGCGGATATCACGGCGACTCGGGCTTGGCCCTCTCGCTCAGCGGCTGGCCCGCGCTTCGGAAGCCTTTCGCCTCGCTTCTGCCTCGCCATACCGTCTGGGCACCTTACGGGGATGCGGAGACGGCCCTCGCGCTCGCCGATCGTCGCGGCCAGGAAATCGGCGCCATCCTGGTCGAGCCCATCCAGGGGCGCGGCGGGCATGTGATTGCGCCGCCCGGCTTCCTCGCCGCGCTCGCCCGCGGCGCCCGCCAGCGCGGCTGGCTCCTCGTCGCCGACGAGATCTTCACCGGCCTCGGCCGCACCGGCCGCCGCTTCGCCTTCGAGCACGAGCGGGTCACGCCTGATCTCGTTTGTGTCGGCAAGACTTTGGCTGGCGGCATGCCACTGGCGGCCGTGCTCGCGCCCAGGAAGATTCTCGCTGCGTGGAAGAAAGTAGACACGGGCAGCGAAGCGCCCGTCGCCTCCACCTTCATGGCGCATCCGGTCGCCTGCGCGGCGGCGGAAGCGGCACTCGACGAGATCGAGAGCAAGCGTCTCGTCGCACGCTCCGCGCGTCTCGGCGCACTCGCTCTGCGCCGTCTTCGCGCCATGGCCCGCCGGCACCACAAAATCGTAAACGTGCGCGGACGAGGGCTCTTGATCGGGATCGAGCTTGCGGGCGCGCCAGATGCCAGGCGGATTGTCGAAGCCGCGCTCGACCGCTCGCTCATTCTCCTTATGGGCGGTGTCAGAGGCAACGTGGTCACTTTGAGTCCTCCGCTCACGTTATCCACAGGCGAGCTGGCCGACGGGCTCGAGCGCATCGAATCGGCGCTCGACGAAGCGCTTGGCCCATCGCTGGGTAGAGGACGACAGAACCGCAAGCGCGTGGGTTGACTGAGAACAAACGCGAGCGATCAATCTCTTGCGAAATCAATGGCCGCGAGCGTCGGGCCGCCCTTATACTCTCGTGGCTCGATCATCCCCCAGTGAGCGTCGAGCCATTCCTTCCGGGAGCCCTAGAGACAGATTCTTTGGATTCGATCCATCCCGCCGAAGCGAGGCGCGCGGAAAGCTTCGCTCTGTTCATTCAGGGTGGAGTGGACCGCGTTGCGCGGGGGGCCCGGGACGGCCCCCCGTTTCTTGCTAGAACGAGCGCAGCGCAGCCCGCACGGGCGACGCATCCGCTCCTTCGATGGCCAGCGGCAAAGCGACCAGCTCGTAATCCCCCGCCGCCGCATGATCCAAGCGCAAGCACTCGAGGATCGCGATGCCCGCGCGCGCAAAGGCGCGATGCACGGGCATGTCTGGATGGCCTTCGGGATCGACAGAAAGAGTGTCGATCCCCACGAGCTTGACCCGCCGCTCGATCAGGAAGGCCGCAGCCTCTTCCGTGAGATAGCCCTCCCCGCCGGTGCGGAACAAGGCGCGCTCCACGCCTTGCCAATCCAGCGCGGAGAGGGCCGTGGCTCCGACGGCACCCGCGCCGGTCTCGAACACACGCGCCGGGCCCCAGAAAGCGTCCAGCGGGAGCGAGTTCACGTCCCCCGCCTCGGCGACGACATGCAGAGGCGCGTCGACGTGCGCCCCGGCATGCGTCGAGCACGAAAGAGCGCCGACGTTGGCGCGATCGCCGTCGGCGATTCGATTCGTCCAGTGCAAAGTCGTGGGCGCATCGCCCGGCCAGGCAGGTCGGCCGGGGCGCAAGCGTGGCGAGATGTCGAAGATCCGCGACAAGGGAGGGCTCAGCGCCTTGCCGCCACCACGTCTTCGATCTCGGCGAGAGCGCGGTCCACGTCATCCTCGCTGTTGTAGAAGTGCGGGCCGACGCGCAGTCCGACCTGGGGCCGCCAGTCGACGATGACACCGCGGCGCGCCAGCTCTTCGCACGCGCGCTCGGCGTCGGGCACGCCGAGACTCACCGTGCCGCCGCGCTTGGTCGCCTCACGCGGCGTCCAGATCTTCCAGCCGCGTGCCGAAGCCCCTGCGAGAATGCGCTCGGTCAAGCGCAGCGACTTCTCGCGAATGGCCGCCACGCCGATCTCGTTCAGGATCTCGTAGCCCGCGCGCGCCGCGTACATGGCGGGGATCGCCGGCGTGCCGTTCAGATAGCGGAACGGTCCGTCGACCGGCTTCATGGGACCAGGATCGAAGGCGAAGGGCTCGGGATGCGCCATCCAACCCGTGAGCCGGGGCTGCAAGGCCGCGCGCGACTCGGGTCGCACGTACAGGTACCCGGCGCCCGGTCCACCACAGAGCCACTTCACCGAGCCGCCGGTGAGGACATCCACGCCGAGCGCGCTCACGTCCACCGGGACGGCGCCCACCGCTTGATAGGCGTCGAGGATCGAAATGGCGCCTACCCGCCGCGCTTTGTCCGCCACCACGCGTGCGTCCACGATGGCGCCGCTTCGGTACACGACGTGCGAGAAGCACACGGCCGCCGTGCGCTCGTCGACCGCGTCGGCCAGGCGCTGGGGATCGACGCTGATCCCGTCATCCGAAGGCACCCGCACGATCTCGGCGCCGTAGGCGCGATAGCCCTCGTACAAATACAACAGCGAGGGGAAATCCAGGGCGCTACAGACCAGCCGGTTCCGCGGCGCCTTCCAGTCGAACGACGAGAGCACGATCGACTCGGCGAGGGTCACGTTCTGGTGCATGCTCACCGAGCCTTCGGGCGCGCCCAGGAGCCGTGCCAAGAGATGGCCGACCGTGATCGGCATCTCCCACCAGTCGCCCCACGCTCGCACGCCGCGCGTGTCCCACGCCTCGGCGTACTCCGCGAGCTGCTGGCGCGTGGTGCGCGGCATGGCGCCAAGCGAATGGCTTACGAGATAGGTCGTCTTCGAAGTAATCGGAAACTGCTCGCGCCAGGCGAGTAGGCGATCCGTAGGCGGGGTCACGAGCTTTCTTCCGGCTGCTGCAGCGACTCGTACGCTTCGGGCGTGTTCACGTTCTGGACCACGGCGGGATCGTCGCAATCGATGTAGCGGCGGCGCGCCTGCTGGCTCTCGATGAAGTCGGCGAGCTTCTCGGCCGTCGTGTCCTCGAGCAAGCGGTCGAGGAACGCCCGCGCCAGAACGATGGGATGGCCGTGCTCGCCACCGTAGCTCGCGATCACGACATCGTCCTTCTCGGGTTGGAATGCGTTCAACAAAGCGGCGTAGGTCTCGGCCTGAATGAGCGGCTGGTCCACCAGGCAAAGAATCACCGCCTCGAGATCGGGGCTGAACTTGAGCGCGGCACGGGCTCCCGCTTTGATCGAGGCCAGCATGCCCTGCCGATAGCCGCGAAAGGTGATCACCTGCGCCCCGTGGAACTCGACCGCGCGCCGCACCTGGGTCGCCTGGTGGCCCAGCACGGCGACCCGCAAGTCGAGCCCTTCCAGCTGATCGAGCGTGCGCAGGATGCGCTCGAGGAAGGTCTCGCCCTCGACCTCGAGCAACGGCTTGGGCTTCCCCATGCGGGCCGATTCGCCCGCCGCCAGCACCAGCGCGCACAAGCTCACGACTTCTCCTCCCGGCGCTTGGGCGCCACGAGAACGCCCGGGGCCAGCCTGGCGTCGCCGGGCAACACGCCGCGGCGCACCGCGACCAGCTCGGCCGCGATCGAGAGCGCGATCTCCTCCGGCGTCACCGCTCCCAGATCGATTCCCAAGGGCGAGCGCAGCCGCGCCAGGCGATCCTCGCTCATGCCTTGGGCGCGCAACCGCATGACGAACTTGTTGCGCTTGGTGCGGCTGGCGACCAGACCCACGAAGCCGGCGCGCAAGCCAAGCAGAGCTTTCACGAGTGCCTGATCGAGCGGATGGTCGTGCGTCACCACGACGCAGTACGTCGATTCGTCGATCAAGAGCTCGGGGAGAACCACCTCGGGCTCTTCGTTCACCACCTGGCGGGCGGACGGAAAGCGTCCGGCGCGCGACCACTCCTCGCGCTGGTCCACGACCGTCACCTCGAAGCCGACGCGCGAGGCCGCCTCGACCAAAGCGCGCCCGATGTGGCCGCCGCCGAAGATGATCAGACGCTCGGCCCCACGCACGCGCTCGAAGAAGATCTTCATCTCGCCGCCGCAGCACATGGCGAGGTCGCGCGTGAGGTTGAGCGTGATCAGCCGCGTCGCCTCGGCCCCGGAATCCAAGCTGGCCCGCGCCTCCTCGAGCACGCGCCGCTCGATCGCCCCGCCGCCCACCGTTCCCACCGCACGCCTGTCGGCCAGGACGAGGAGCTTGGCCCCCGCCACCTGCGGCGCCGAGCCCGTCACCTCGACCACGGTCGCGAGCACGGCCGCCACACGCTCGCGCCGCGCGCGCACCAGCCACTCGTGCACGTCGGCTGAGGCGTCGGGGTTGGTGAAGTGGTCGTGGCTCATCGCGTCTCCTTGCCGTGGGAGCTCGTCGCCGCTCGCAGAGCCCGTCGAACGTACACGGGGACCATCTCGTGGCGCCAGTCCGGATCGACCGTGATGTTGGTGAGCGGATGACACTGCTTGTACGCCGCCTCACCGATCCGCTTCATCGCCTCCTCGTCGAGCGGCTTTCCGATCACGCCATCGAGGCCCGCGACCAGGCGCGGCTTGGAGCCCAGCGCCGCGACGACCAACCGCAAGCTCTTGCACGCGCCCGACGGATCGCGCTCGAGCGCCACGGCCACCGACAGGATCGGGAAGTCGATCGCGTTGCGGGGCCGGAGCTTCTCATAGCCCATGGTGAGCCCCGCCGCCGGCCGAGGCAACCGGACCTCGGTGACCAGCTCGTGCGCCTCGAGATGCAGGTTGCGCCGGCCCTCACCCACGAAGAATTTCTCGACCGCCACCCAGCGGTCGCCGTCCGCGCTCTCGATGTGCGCTTCCGCGCCCAGCGCAGTCAACAAGGTGGCGCCGTCGGACGAGCTGGCCGCCACGCAGCGAGTGCCGCCGGGAACGACGTGGCAGCGCGTTCCTTCCCGCTTTAGGCAATAACCGAGCGACTCGCGCCAGAATGCCGTCTGGTTGTAGTAGGTGCAGCGAGTGTCGAGGCAGAGATTGCCGCCCACCGTGCCCATGTTGCGGATCTGCGGCGAAGCCACGAGCGAGTAGCCACGGGCGAGGGCCGGATAATAGGCGCCGAGCAGCGCGTCGCCGGCCGCCTCGGACAAAGGCGTCAAAGCGCCGAGGTGCAGCCCATCCTTCTCGTCGCGCACGCCGCGAAGCCGCGCTTCCCCGAGGCGTGTCAGATCGACGATCGCTTCGGGCGCGAACAGGTCGTGCTTGAGATTGGGCAAGAGATCGGTGCCGCCGGCCATGGGGAGCACGGGTCCGCGCCGCGCGGCCACGTCGCCATGGTCAGCGGCCGTGCCACGATTGCCCGACGCCAGGGTCGCGAGCGCGTCGCTCAAGTGACGCGGCGTCTCGAAGCGGAAGCGCGGGAGGGGCAGCATGCTAGGAGCGCCCCTTCCACGCGCGACCGGACGCTCGCCGGGCCGCGATCGCCGCGCGCACGCGCCCCGGATAGAACGGCAAGTCGGTGACACGGGCACCCACCGCGTCATGGATCGCGTTGGCGATGGCCGGCACGCTGGGATGCAACGGCCCCTCGCCCGCCTCCTTGGCGCCGTACGGCCCCTCGCGATCCACGCTCTCGATGATCAGCGAGTCCATGTCGGGCATGTCGAGCGAGGTGGGCAGACGGTAGTCGAGGAGCGACGGCCCGCGGTGCAGCCCATTGAGCTGGAAATCCTGCTCCTCGAAGAGCGCTTCGGCGTAGCCCATGTAGGCGCTCCCCTCCATCTGCCCCTCGACGAGCGTGGGATTCAAGGCACGTCCGCAGTCATGCGCCACCCAGATCCTCTTCACCGTGACGAGGCCGGTCTCCTCGTCGACCTCGACCTCGGCCACGTGCGCGGTGAACGAGTAGGCGGGCGAAGCGCCGATGGTGCCGCCGCGGTACTCGCCGTGCACCGCCTGGCCCGGCGTGTTGTAGGAGCCGGTAGAGCCCAGCGTGCCGAAGCGCGCTTCGGCGGCCTGGAACGCCTTGGCCACCGGCACCACGCGCTCGGGATCGCCGGGCACGAGCGCGAAGCCTCCGGCCAGCTCGATGCGATCCGGTGCCACGTCCCACACCGCCGCCTGCGCCTCGCGCACCTGGCGCTTGAGCTTGCGCGCCGCCTCCAGGGCCGCGTTTCCGGCCATGAAGGTGATGCGGCTCGAGTAGGCGCCCAGATCGACTGGCGCCAGATCGGTGTCGCCGGCCACCACGCGGATCGCTTCCAGCTCCACGCCCAGCTCCTCGGCCACGATGTAGGCAAGCGTCGAGTCGCAACCCTGGCCGATGTCGCTCACGCCGCTGAACACGGTGACGCGTCCCGAGCGGTCGACCTTGATCTGGCAGCCCGATTGCGGCATGTCGTTGGGATAGATGGGATAGTTCGTTCCCGAGATGTACGTAGAGCCGGCCACGCCCACACCGTGCCCATAGGGCAAGCGGCGAAACTTCTTCTTCCACTCGCTGGCGCGCTCGACCGCGTCGAGACATTGCGGGAAGCCGTTGGAGGTCACGCGCATCTCGTTCACCGTGCGTGTGTCCTCGCCCAGCAGATTGCGCCGCCGGAGCTCGATCGGATCGAGCTCGAGCTTCTCGGCCAGCACGTCGAGCGCGCACTCGAAAGCGAAGCGCGGCTGCACCGAGCCGTGGCCGCGCTTGGGTCCGCACGCCGGCTTGTTGGTGAACACGCGCGTCGAGTCGAACTCGTAGGCCGGCATGCGATAAGGCGCGCACAGGAGCTGACCCGAGTAGTACGTGGTCACCAGGCCGAACGACGAGTAGGCGCCGCCGTCGATGTGGATCTTGGCACGCACGGCGCGGAGCTTACCCTCGCGCGTCGCCCCTATCTCGTAGGCCAGGCGCATGGGATGGCGGCCGCGGTGCGAATAGAAGACCTCCTCGCGCGTGTAGAGGATCTTCACCGGGCGGCCCGTCTTCTGCGACAAGCGCGCCACCGCGAACTCGAGATCGAAGGGCTCGCTCTTGCCGCCGAAGGCGCCGCCCACGCCCGGCTGGATGACACGGATGCGATCCATCGGGATCTCGAGCACGCGCGCCAGCTCGCGGTGCAGGTAATGCGGCACCTGAGTGCTCGAATAGAGCGTGAGCAGCCCTTCGGGGCCGAAGTCGCCGATGGCGCAGTGCGGCTCGATGGGCGCGTGCGTCGAGCCCGCATAGAACCACGTATCCTTCACCGTCACGTCCGCGCCGCCAAGCCCGCCCTCGACGTCGCCAAACGAGAGATGGACGTGCTTCGACACGTTGCCGACCTTGGCGAACGGATTGACCTGGTTCTCGGGATGAGCGAGCGCGTCCTCGACCGTGAGCACCGGGGGCAGGATTTCGTACTCGACTTCGATCAAGCGCAGGGCGTCGGCCGCCGTGCGCTCGTCGTCGGCCGCCACCGCCGCCACCCCGTCACCCACGTACAACGCCTTGTCGAGAGCCAGCGGATACTCGTCGCGCGTCCAGGGAATGATGCCGTAGGGCACCGGGAAGTCGCGCCCCGTGACCACGGCGTGCACGCCGGGCAACGCCAGGGCTCGCGACGCGTCGATGCCGCGGATGCGCGCGTGCGGATGCGGCGAGCGCAGGATCTTGGCGTGTAGCATGCGCGGCAGAACGATGTCGTCGGTGTAGAGAAGCTGACCCGTGACCTTGCGCCGGCCCTCGACCTTGCGGTTGCGCTTGCCGATGACCGAGAACGGCTGCGTGGCGGTGGGGCGCTCGGTGGACTTGGTGCTCACGGCCACTCTCCGGCCGAGCGCGCCGCGCGC
>DATFWU010000088.1:0-6340 GCA_035259005.1 Candidatus Eiseniibacteriota bacterium | reverse complement strand
TCGCGGTAGAGCGCGACCACGATCGCCTGCCCGGGAAACTCGGAAGGCGGAACGTGGGGCGCGAAGGCGCGGGCGTCGAGATAGACGGCGTGGCCGCCCGGCGGCCGCACCGTGGGCACGCCGGCCGCGTGCAGCGTCTCGGCCAGATCGCGCACCTGACCGATGCGGAAGCTCAGGTAATCCTCGTCGAGCACTTCCTCCAGGCCCTGCGCCATGGCTTCGAGATCGCGGCTCGCCAGCCCGCCGTAGGTGGGGAAGCCCTCGACCAGGATCAGCATCTGCGTGACCTTCTCGGCCCACGCGCCGTCGTTCATGGCCAAAAAGCCGCCGATGTTCACGAGCCCGTCCTTCTTGGCGCTCATGGTACAGCCCTGACCGTGCGAGAACATCTCGCGCGCGATCTCGGCCACGCTCCGGTTGGCGTAGGCGGGCTCGCGCTGCTGCACGAAGTACGCGTTCTCGGCAAAGCGGCAGGCATCGAAGAAGAGCGGCACGCCGTGGCGGCGGCACACCTCCGAGGTGGCGCGTGCGTTGGCCATGGAGACCGGCTGCCCGCCCCCCGAGTTGTTGGTGATGGTGAGCAGCACCAGGGGCACGCGACCCTGGTGGCGCGTCAGCGTCTGGTCCAAGCGCTCGACGTCCATGTTGCCCTTGAAGGGTCCGGGATGGGACGGCTCGAGCCCTTCCTTCACCACCAGGTCCACGGCCTCCGCCTTCTGGTGCTCGACGTTGGCCCGCGTGGTGTCGAAGTGGATGTTGTTGGGAACGAGATCGCCCTCTTTCACGACCGCGCCGAAGAGAAGGTTCTCGGCCATGCGGCCCTGGTGCGTCGGGATCACGTGCTCGTAGCCGAAGAGGGAGCGCACCGTGCTCTGGAAGCGGAAGAAATTGCGCGACCCGGCGTAGGCCTCGTCGCCCACCATGAGGGCGGCCCACTGCCGGTCGCTCATGGCCGAGGTTCCGCTATCGGTCAGGAGATCGATGTAGATCGACTCCGACGGCAGCTTGAAGACGTTGTATCCGGCTTCGTTCAGGAGGCGGACTCGCTCGGCCGGGGTGACGCGCTTCAAGGGCTCCACCACCTTGATGCGAAAGGGTTCGGCCGGGAACGCCACGGGGCCTCCGAAGCTCTGGTTGGGGCTCGGGAATGAAGGCAATGACGGCGGGTGCGGACGACTCATCTTCGGGCGCCAGGCCCCGAAGTGTCAAGGAATGGCCGCCCCCGCGGCTCGCAAGACGTATGCCACAAAATGCGTTGCGCCCAAACGGCGTTGGGCTAAACTGCGGCGAGCCCGTTCCGGGTCGTACTCGATCCAGGGAGGAGAGCTGTGGCCATCAAGAAGACGTCGCGCACGAACGCGCGGCCCCGGCCGAAGAAGCAGGCGCCGAAGCCTGCGGGCCGAGCTCACGCCAAGGCCATGAAGGCCGTCCGCCCGTCTCCCCAGACCAAGTCAGCTCCCAAGAAGCCCGCTCCCAAGCCGTCCGCCGGGGAGCGTCCCGCCGGTCCTCCGCCCGTGCCCAACGCCATGGGGCTGGAGAGCCTCCACGTCGATTACAACTCGCTCAACCTCGAGGAAGTCCGGCGCTTCTACACCCAGCAGCTCGGCTTCACCAAGTTCACTTGGGATCCACAGTGGAACTATCTGTGGGTCCAGACCTCCAATGGGTCGAGCTTGGGCTTCATGCCGCCCATGCCCGGCCAGCCGCCCATGATGCCGCGCGAGCCCAACCTGTACTTCTTGGTGGCCGACGTGGACGAGGCCTACCGCAAGCTGCAGACGCGTGGCGTGTCGTTCGAGGGTCCGCCCGAGGACAAGCCCTGGGGCCATCGCGTGCTCATCACGCGCGACCCCGAGGGCCGGAGCATCATGATCGCGCAGCCCAAGCGGAAGTAGTCACAAGGAAAAGAGGGCGCCTGGTTCAGGGGCGCCCTCTTTTTTTGCCGGCTGACTGACCTCTAAAGACCCTCAACGTGTTTCAAGACACGTTTGTGAAACCATTCCCAAAGTGGCCCCGGGCGCCAGCTCTCTCACCGGATTGCGATCGCGGTCGGTCCACCGCCCTGCGTGAGCGTGATCTGGGCCACCGGCAGCTCAGGATGATCCGCGGAGGCGATCTCGCGCTCGATCATGGAGACCGGTCCCACTCCCGGCACATAGGTCACCGAGCCATATCCGATGAGCCGCGCGTAACCGAGGGTCGCCCCGGTTTGGTCTGTGACCGCTGTCGGGCCGTAGTCGATGACGTAGACGACTTCGACCGTCTTGCCCTTGTTGCCCGAAGTGTCCAGGCGATTCGGCACGACCCACGCGTCCAGGAAGACGTCGGTGGCGATCGAAGGCAGGAGCTGGAAGTGAAAGGTGGCGCCTTGCTTCGTATCGGCGCCCAGGAACTTCCAGGCCAGCGAGCGATCCAGGTCGCCGTAGACGCCGATGTGATCGAGCGTCTTCTCCCACGCGCCGCCGTGCAGAAGGACGGGAAACGTGTCGAGCCGGCGAGACGAGACCCCAAGGGCGGCGATGCGACCGCGAAGATCGGGACGCGCATAGCCCACGCGATTCATGAGCCGCTGCTCGATGCTCGGAGTCGCGGCCAGGCCAAGCTGGGCTCCGGGCTCGACCAGGGATTCGACCAGGTTCTGTCCGGTCGCCCCGCTGAGCGTCGTCTTCTGACCGTCGAAGCGCAGCCCGTAGACTCCCAGCTGCACGTTATCCAGCACGAGTGAGGTGCGCAGCGTGGGCAGAACATCCTCGGGACTGGGCGCCGCCGGAACCTCCGCCGGCGTGTCATGAAGGGTGATCGGTGCGTTGAGATCCTCCTCGTAGCGATACGAGAAGCTCCACGAGTGTCCGTCGTCGTTGGGCCAGAGATTGTCGAGCTTGCTCTGCACGAACGGCGAGACCGCCCGGTCGGCCTGGAGCGAGGCGCTCGACGTGGCGGCTGGCGCAGTCGGCGCGGAGTCATGACCGCAACCAGCCAAGAGAAGCAAAACGGGAAGGAATCGGAACGCGCGCATGACGACCTCCTGGGCGCGACGGAGGGGATCCGATCGCGGTCGCGGCGGTGAGAGCGAGCCGCCGAGTGGCTTTTAATTGGACCGCGAAGTGACCTACCCGCGCAAGGGGTATCGGCCCCCGAGCCCCGAATGTTCGACCTTCCCGCCCACGATCGTGGCGACCACCTTGGCCGTGAACAGAGTTTCAGCGCCTTCGCTCAGGTCTCTGTCCCAGACGGTCAGATCCGCCAGGTAGCCCTCGGCGATCCGCCCGCGTTCGTTTTCGCCAAACGAGGCGTAGGCCGGGCCCGAGGTGTAGGCGGCGATCGCGACGGCAGCCGAAACCTGCTCGGATGGGTTCCACGCCGCGACGCCCGAGTCGAAACCCGGTGGCCTGCGGCTGCACGCCGCCATCAACCCATAGCGCACGTCGTACGACTCAACCGGGAAATCCGAGCCGAAGCAGAGCCGCGCGCGCGCCCTGGCCAGACTGCCGTAGGCATAGGCGTAGCGCGCCCGCTCGCGACCCAGCCGCTCCTCGGCCCAGTGCCGATCGCTGACCGCGTGCAGCGGCTGCACCGAGGCGATGACGCCGAGTCCGGCAAAGCGCGGAATGTCGGATTCGGCCAGCACCTGCGCGTGCTCGATGCGTGGACGCAAGGCCACGAACGCCGCCCCATCGCCGTCGGTCGCCATGCGGGCGAAGGCGTCGAGCACCTCGCGGTTGGCGCGGTCGCCGATGGCGTGCACGCAGCTCTGGTAGCCCGCACGCGTGGCGCGGGTCAGGCGGTCGATCAACTCCTGGCCCGCGAGCAAGGGGAGGCCACGATTGCCGGGATCGTCGGTGTAGTCCTCGAAGAGCGCGGCGCCGCGCGAGCCGAGCGCCCCGTCGGCGAAGAGCTTGACCGCGCGCACGGTGAGCCGCATGCCCGGTTTGGACATCTGGGGGCCGCGCGCGAACTCTTCGTCCCAGAGCGCGGGCACGTCGCGCAGTGCGGCGTACACGCGGATCGCGAGCCGGCCTTCGCGGTCGAGCTGGCGAAGCGCGGCGAGGGTTGGGGCATCCACGCCCATGTCGTGGACGGCGGTGATGCCGGCCTGGGCGCACGCCTGGGCGGCCTGCTGGACGCGGCGCAGCACCGTCTCCGGGGCAGGCGGTGGAAGGATGCGCATGACCAGCTCCATCGCCCGGTCGACGAGGACACCCGTGGGCTTGCCGCGCGCGTCGCGCACGATGCGACCGCCTGCGATCTCGGGCGTCGAGGCGTCGATTCCAGCGAGCGCGAGAGTCGCCGAGGACACCCACACCGCGTGGCAATCGTGGCGCAGGAGACACGCCGGCCTTCCCTTCGCCACCCGATCGAGGTCGTCCACCGTTGGCCCCCGGCCCTCCGACCAAGAGGACTCGTCCCATCCGCCACCCAGGATCCACTCCTTGGCCGGCAACCTTTGGACGGCGGCATGCACGAGGTTCAGCGTTCCCTCGAGCGAGTGCCTGCCCTCGAGCCGCACCTCTTCGAAACGCGAGCCCAGGTGATAGAGATGGCCGTGCGCGTCGGCAAATCCGGGATAGACGTGCTGGCCGGAGAGCCGCCGCACCGCGATCTGCTCGCCGTAGCGCGCGCGCAGCTCCTGATCGCTTCCCAGGAACACGATGGCCCCATCGCGCATGCCGATGGCGAGCGGCTCGGGCGGTGTCACGGCGTCCCGGTGCACGAGCCCGCCGATCAGCGCCCAGTCCAGCTCCTGTCCCCTGTCTCCGCTCATCGCCTCCCTCGCAGCCGGTTGACGCGCCCCCTGCCTACGCCCTTTCCTCTCCCGCATGACCGAGACCAAGGAGACCCGTCCCGGCGCGTCGCTCGCCTCCGGAAGCCCCGAAGCCAAGCGCACGGCGCGCTTTCTCGTCGCGCGCTTCGAAAAATGGTTCCTGCCGCGCGTCGCCGAGCGTTTGCCGCGCTTCATTCTTCCCGATCATCTCACGGGCTTGGGGGTGCTCGCGGCCAGCGCCATCTCGGCAGCCTACATGCTGAGCAACCATCACCCCGCGTGGCTGTGGGCGGCCAACATCGGCCTCGTCTTCCACTGGCTCGGCGACAGCCTGGACGGAACCCTGGCGCGCGTGCGCCACATCCAGCGCCCACGCTACGGCTTCTACCTCGATCACCTGACCGACGCCTACTCCACCGTGGTCATCGGGCTCGGCCTCGGGCTTTCCCCTTACATGCTCCTGGCCGTGGCCCTCGCCCTGGTCGCCATGTATCTCGTGCTCTCGATCAACGTCTATCTCGAGACGTACGTGCTGGGCGAATTCCGCTATGGTTATGGATGGCTGGGGCCGACGGAGGCGCGCATCGCCTTGATTCTCCTGAACGGGATCGCGCTCACCACGGGTCCCCTGCCGTTTCGTCTCTTCGGCATCGTGATGACGGCCTACGATGTGATGGGTGTCGTGCTCGTCGTCTCGATGATCGGACTCCTCCTACGCCGCGCGGCGCGCAATCTCGGCACGCTCGGACGCCTGGAGCCTGCCAACGTCGTCAAGGATTGAGCCAGAGAATCGAGCCCCCATGTCGAACGACACCTCGCGCGTCGTGCTGCCGCTCTCGCTCGCCAAGATCACGCCCACCTGCGACGGCTGTGTGGCGCATTGCTGCCGCTACGTCGCGGTCGAGATCGAAACGCCGCGCTCGCGCTGGCAGTTCGACCAGGTGCGCTGGCTCCTCTTGCACGAGAACGTCGCCGTCTACGTGGGCACCGACCGCCGTTGGTACGTGGAATTCCGCACGAAGTGCAGAGCGCTCGGCGACGACCATCGCTGCACGATCTATCCGGAGAGACCCGATCTCTGCCGCGCCTACGAGGTGAAGACCTGTCCGCGCTGGGCGAGCGGCAAAGCGTACCTCGTGCGCTTCGAATCCGACCGCGAGTACGCCGACTACCTGGCCCTGCCGCCGGCGGAGCGCCCGGGAGCCCGGCGGGCGAGCGCGAAACCGGTCAGCCGCCCCCGCCGCCGCCCAGCTCGAGTCCGGGCTCGGTCTGGCGGCTCGGGTCGAGCGCGCGATCGATCTCCTCGGCGCTGAGCTTCGTCATCTCCTTCGCCAGCTCGCGCACCGGGCGGTGCTCCTTGGCCGAGCGCTTGGCGATCTCCGCCGCCTTGTCGTAGCCAATCAGGGGATTGAGCGCCGTGGCCATCGACGGCGAGCGCTCCACGTAGTCGCGGCACTGCTCGGCGTTGGCCTCGATGCCGGCCACGCACTTGTCGGCGAAGAGCCGTGACACGGCGGCCAGGAGCGAAACGCTCTCGAGCAAGTTACGCGCGATGAGCGGCACCATGGTGTTGAGATC
>DATFWU010000087.1:0-8975 GCA_035259005.1 Candidatus Eiseniibacteriota bacterium | reverse complement strand
ACCCGCGTCCCCTGCTTGTCCTTCTTGGTGAGCAGAGCCGCGAACGAGCTCGCCCCATTCCCGAAATAGTCGCCCGAGATGATCATCTGGTCCTGCTTGGGGTGCTCGGCGAGCCACGGATCACGCAGCGCCTGGGGGACGTCGCGGGTGGCCACGGGCTGCCACGAGGCGAAGTCCAGTTTGAGGGCGCTCTGGATGCCGGAGGTCGTCTCGTCCGAAGCGCCGCTGCAGCCGGCGAGCACGATCAGCGCTACGAGCGCGGCCAGCCCGCGTGCTTCGCGAGAGACGAACGAAGAGGGGCGCATCCCCGATCTCATTGCTCCTCCTTGGGCGTGGGCATCCCGCACGTGCCGCCGGGGAACATACCAGATCGGGGTCGGGCATAAGCCAGGAGAACCGAGCCCGCGCCCGGTTGACCGCCGAGCCCGCTTCCGGGGATAAAGGCGCGGTGACTCCCGCCGTCGAGCTCCTCGACGTCACCAAGACCTTCGGCCGTCTGGTCGCCAACGACCGCGTGTCGCTTTCCGTACGCCGCGGCTCGATCCACGCCCTGGTGGGCGAGAACGGCGCCGGCAAGACCACGCTCATGAAGGTGCTGTTCGGGCTCTATCAGCCCGCCTCGGGCGTGATCCGCGTGGACGGCGCGAGCGTTCGCTTCCGCTCTCCGTGGGACGCGCTGCGCCGGGGCCTGGGCATGGTCCATCAGCATTTCATGCTGGTGCCACCGCTCACCGTAGCCGAGAACATCACGCTCGGCCGCGAGCCGACGGCCGGGCTCGCCTTCGACCGAAAGCGCGCCGAGCACGACGTCGAGGAGCTTTCTCGGCGTCACGGCCTGCGCATCGATCCGCGCGTCCGCGTCGAGAACCTCTCGGTGGGCGAGCAGCAGCGGGTCGAGATCCTGAAGACACTCTACCGCGGGGCCCGCATCCTGATTCTGGACGAGCCCACCGCCGTGCTCACACCGCAGGAGGTGGACGAGCTCTTCGCCGTCCTGCGCGGCCTTCGCGACCAGGGCGACACCGTGATCCTCATCACCCACAAGCTACGCGAGGTGATGGAGCTTTCCGACCGGGTCACGGTGCTGCGCGGCGGGCGCGTGGTGGGCGAGTGCGACACCAAGGACACGACGATCGGCGAGCTGGCGGAGATGATGGTGGGCCGCCAGGTTCTCCTGACCCTCGACAAGGCCCCGTCCAAGCCCGGGGGCCCGGCGCTCGACGTGCAAGGCTTGTGCGTCCGCGACGATCGTGGCCTGGATGCGGTGAAGGACGTCTCCCTGGCGGTGCGCGCGGGCGAGATCGTAGGCGTGGCGGGCGTCGAGGGAAACGGGCAGGCCGAGCTGATCGAGGCCTTGACCGGATTGCGCCCGGTGAGCGCGGGCACGGTCCGCCTCGGCGCGCGTGACGTGACACGGGCGACGCCGCTCGAGCGCCTGCGCTCGGGCCTCGCCCACGTGCCCGCCGACCGGCTCCGACGCGGCATCCTGGCCGAGTACGACTTGGCCGACAATCTCATCTTGGGCCGCCAGCGCGACCGTCCCTTCGCCAAGGGCGCGTGGCTCGATCGCGAGGCCATCCAGAAAAACGCCGTCGATACCCTCGCCGCCAACGACGTGCGTCCGCCCGTTCCCCAGGCGCTGGTGCGCACGCTCTCGGGTGGCAACCAGCAGAAGCTGGTCGTGGGCCGCGAGCTGTCGCGGCGCGCCGGCGTCCTGATCGCCGCCCATCCGACGCGCGGCGTCGATCTGGGCGCCAGCGAGTTCATCCATCGCCGGCTGCTCGCCGAGCGCGATCGCGGCTGCGGCGTGCTCCTGGTTTCCTCGGAGCTTTCGGAGCTGCTCTCGCTCTCCGACCGGCTGGTCGTCCTCTATGAAGGACGGATCGTCTTCGAGACGCGCCCGGCGGACACCGACGAGCGCTCGCTCGGCCTCTACATGAGCGGCCAAGCGGCGGCGCACGCGTGAAGCGCTGGATCGGGCCGCTCGTGCCACCGTTGATCGCGGTCTTCGCAGCGCTCCTGGTGGGCGCGGGCTTCATCCTCACCGTGGGACAAGATCCCATCGCGGTCTACGGCGCGATGGCGTCGGGCGTGTTCGGGAGCGCCTACGGCTGGGGGCAAGTGCTCTTCAAGGCCACGCCGCTCGTCTTCAGCGGGCTCGCGGTGGTGCTCGGCTTTCGCGCCGGGCTCTTCAATATCGGCGCCGAGGGCCAGGCCATGATGGGCTCGTTCGTCATGGGCGTGACCGGCGCCTGGCTGGCGCCCCGTCTGCCCGGCATCGCCGTCATGGGGGTCGCCAGCGCGGCCGGGATCGCCACCGGTGCCGCGTACGCCGCCATCCCGGGCGTGCTCAAAGCACGCTTCGGCGCCCACGAAGTGATCAACACGATCATGCTCAACTTCGTGGCCGCGGCCCTCATCAATTACTTCGGACACGCGGCCTTCGTGCACGAGACCGTGCACACGCCCGAGCTACCGCCCGCGGCCATGCTGACGCGGCTCGGCGCCTGGTGGCCGCCCTTGCAAGGGTCGCCAGTCAACTTGAGCTTGGGTCTTGCCGCCCTCGCGTGCGTGGTCGTCGGGCTCCTCTTGTGGCGCACGCCGTTCGGCTACGAGCTGCGCGCGACCGGGATGAATCCGGGGGCGGCCGAATACGGCGGCACGCGCGTGCCCGCGGTGTGGGTGAAGACGATGGCCCTCTCGGGCGCGCTCTCGGCCCTGGTCGGCGTCAACTTCGTGCTCGGGTACAAGGGATATTTCGAGAGCGGATTCACCTCGGGGGTGGGCTTCCTCGGCATCGCCGTCGCTCTCCTGGGTCGCACCCATCCCATCGGCATCGTGCTGGCCGCGTTCTTCTTCGGCGCGCTCTCGCAGGGCGGGCTGGTCATCAACTCGCTCGTGCCCAAGGAGCTGGTCGACATCCTGCAGGCCATCGTCATCCTCATGGCCATCGTGTCCCACGAGACCGTGGAGCGGTGGATGCGGAAGCGCTCGTGATCGGCGAGAGCCTGGGACTCCTCTTCGCCGCCTTCGTGGCGCAGACCGTGCGCATCTCGGTGCCCTATGCTTACGGCGCCATGGGCTGCACGTTCAGCGAGCGGGGCGGTGTCATCAACATCGCGGCCGAGGGCATCTTCCTGCACGCCGCTCTGGCCTACACGCTGGCCGCCTACTTCACCGGCAGCGCGTGGCTCGGCGTGCTCGCCGCCGTCGCCGCGGGCAGCGCCACCGGTGCTTTGCACGCCCTCGTCACCGTCACCTTCCGCGCCGATCAGATCACCAGCGGACTCGGCATCAATCTCCTGGCCGTGGGCCTCACCCGCTTCGTGCTCAAGGCCGTGTTCCACTCCTCGTCCAACTCGGCGCACGTGGCCGGGCTCGCGCCCTGGAACATCCCGGTGCTCTCGTCGCTGCCGGGCCTCGGGCCCTTGTTCGAAACGCCCCTCGTCTTGGTCGCGGTCGCCGTCGTCGTTTTCTCGTGGTGGCTTCTCTTCCGCACCCCGTTCGGGCTCCGGCTGCGCTCGGTGGGCGAGCATCCGGAAGCCGCGGCCACGCTCGGCTTGGACGTCTCGCGCCTGCGCTACGCCGGCGTTCTCTTGTCGGGCGCGGTGTGCGGGCTGGGCGGTGCGTGGCTCGCCAGCGACCAGCGCTCGTTCACCGATCAGATGTCGGCGGGACGGGGCTACATCGCGCTCGCGGCCATGATCGTGGGCAAGTGGAATCCGGTGGGCGCGGCCCTCGCCTGCTTGCTCTTCGGCGCCGCCGAGTCGCTGCAGATCCGCCTGCAGGGCGCAGCGATTCCCAACGAGTTCCTGCAGATGCTGCCCTACGTCGTGACCATGCTGGTGCTCGCCGGCGCCATCGGACGGGCGCATCCGCCGGCCGCCGTGGGCAAGCCGTACGATCCGGAGTCGCACGGATGAGAGGCGCCCCCGATCCGCGTCACGGCCTGGACACGGTCGGCGACCCCGTCGCCGAGCGCGAGCAGTGGCTGGCCGCGCATGCGGCCCATCACGTGCCCGAGACCGTGCGCGCCATTCGCGAGCGCACGGCCCTCGTGCCCCGGCTCGCCATCGTGCTCGGCTCGGGCTTGGGCGGCGTCGCCGATGCCGTCGAGAATGCCACGGCCTTCGCGACCACCGATCTCCCCCACTGGCCGCGCTCGACGGTGACCGGTCACGCCGGCCGCCTCGTCCTCGGCACGTGGCGCGGCGTACGCCTGGCGGTGCTGGCCGGACGCATCCATTTCTACGAGGGCTACGGACTCGATCAGGTGACGTTTCCGGTGCGCGTCTTTCATGCGCTCGGCGCGCGCGTGCTCGTGCTCACGAACGCGGTGGGGGCGATCCGCCGCGGGCTCTCGCCGGGCTCGCTCGTCCTGGTCAAGGACCAGCTCAATTTCCACGGCACGCGCGGGCTCTTCTTGCCGGGCGAGCTTGCGGAAGCGGGCGAGCGCGGACCCTTCGGGCCGCGGCCGGTTTATGCGCCGCGTCTCCAGGACGTGCTTCGCCGCTCGGCCCGGGCCGTCGCAATGCCCCTGCCCGAGGGCATCTTGCAGGGCGGCCCTGGCCCCTCCTACGAGACGGCGGCCGAGGTGCGCGCGGCGGACGCCTGGGGCGCCGACTGCGCATGCATGAGCACGGTCACCGAAGCACTCGTGGGCGCGGGGCTCGGGCTCGAGGTGGCCGCCCTTTCGTGCGTCACCAACGCGGCCACCGGGCTCACCGACCAACCTCTGACCCACGACGAGGTCACCGAGGTCGCCGATCGCGCCGCCTCGTCGCTCACGCGCCTCTTCGAGCGCGCGCTTCCCGAGCTGGCCGGCTAGGGAACGACACGGAACTTGGCCAGCTCGTGCGTCACGAGCTCGGCCACTTCGTGGCTGAACTCGGTGGTCGACGTCGGATCCACGGTCTGGCTCGTCCCCGACCACACCAGCTTGCCTTCGCCCTGGCCTGTGCGCCGCCACACGTCGGTGCGGATGTGCACCGCCGTGTTCGTCTCCAGGTACCCGGGGTGGTAGACGTCGCGGTAGTACGTCACGTACGTCCCCCACATGGGCTGGAACACGGTGACGGGATCGACGGTGGTGTAGCCGACGACCGGCTTGGGAACGGCCTCGGCGCCCTCGCTCATCGATAGGAACAGCGCGTCGTATCCCTTCTGGTCGACGTAGTCACGCACCACCGAGGTGTCGGGCAAGTCGTCGGGATAGACCGCGTAGGACGGCGTCGCCGATACGCCGCGCTTAGCCAGCTGGTGAACGAACGAATCCTCCCAAAGGCGCCTTCGCACCGCGTCCTTGCGCACGGCGAGCACGAACGCGCTCTGGATCGGAGGCGAGTCGTAGCGCGGATCGCGCCACATGTTGACCATCTCCGTGGTGCCACAGCCGGCGGCGAAGGCGGCGAAGGCGACGACCGTGGCGGCCATGACGAGCCAGGCGGGTGAGCGGGCGAGAGACGAATGGCGCATGTCCCCTCCCAGGCAAATGACAGTGCGGGCCGGGGCGGTAGCGCGGGTGGGCTTACGGGGCGAGCGCGGAGCGGGGCTCGATCAGCGGACGGTTACTTTCTCGATCTCGTCGTCGAGACGGAGGTCGTCGAGAATGGGGAGACCGCGCGTCACGTGGCCGAAGATCGTGTACCGCCCATCCAGATGATACTGCGGAGACTGGGTGATGAAATACTGGGAGCCGCCCGTGTCCTTGCCCGAAAGGGCCATGCCGACGGCTCCGATGTCATATCGGTGGCGATTGTATTCGCAGCGAATGGCGTAGCCCGGGCCGCCCCAGCCGGTCCCCGTGGGATCTCCGTCCTGCACCACGAAGTTGGGCACGATGCGGTGGAAGCGTGTTTTGTCGAAGTAACCCTTGCGGGCCAATGTCACGAAATTGGCAACCGTGTGCGGCGCGTCGGCCGGGTAGAGCTGGATCTCGATCGTGCCGCGCACGGTTCGGATCTCCGCCGTGGTGGCGCTGGGCTGAATGTTCTTGTAGGCGGCGACGGACACGCCCTTCCACTCGCGCGCCGGCAGAGCCTGGATGCGCTGGCGGGCCACCGAGTCGCCAAGCACGGCCGTGAGCAGGCCGCGCGCCGCATCGCGGATCACCGGTGTGGGCGAGTTGGCGAGCCCTTCGGCCACCGGCACGCCAGCCTGGGCCTTGAGCTTGCCTAGGGCGGCAAGGCCGCTCACCACGACGTCGGGCTCGTTGGGCGAGGCGTTGGTCCGGATCGCGGTCACCAGTGCTGCCACCACGTCGTCCCCGCCGTCGCCGAGATCGCCGAGCGCGTCGGCGGCCGAAGAAGAGAGGCCCGGATCGCGCTCGCCGAGGGCCCGCACGAGGTCGCTCTTCGCCGCCGTCGCCTTGAGCGTGCCGAGAGCGCCCGCGGCCGAGGCGCGCTCGAGCGGCGAGGCGCCGGCTGTCCCGAACGTCTGGCGCAGGGCGGCGATGGCCTCCGGCTTGTTCACCGCGCCCAGGGCCTCGAGGGCGCGCGAGCGCACGCGCCGACTCTTGTCGTGGAGCGAGGTCTGGAGCGCGCTCCACGCTTCGTCGGGCGGAAGGATGGCGGCAAGCGCCGCCGGCACGGCGGCGCGCACCCCGGGATCCTTGTCCTTCGCCATCTCGGCGAGCCGCGTGCCGATCGCGGCTGTCTTGAGCTTGCCGAGCGAGGTCACGGCCGTCTCGCGCACGTAGGGATGGACGTCGTCCAAGGCGGCGAGGAGCTGCGGCACGGCCGCCGAGTCCCCGACCTGGCCCAGCGAGCGGGCCGCGTTCACGCGCGTGTGCAAGTCGGGATCGGTGAGCAGGCGAAACAAGGGCTCGAGCGCCGCCTGGGTCCCCTGCCGCCCGAGCGTGCGCGCTACATAGGAGCGTACGAGGGCCGAGTGATCGCCCGCGATCTTGGAGAGCTCGGGGATCACGGTGTGCGGATCGACCGCCTTCTCGAGCGCCCAGACGTCCATCGCCCGAACTTCCGCGTCGGCCTCGTGCAGCGCGCGCACGAGCTGCGGCGCGTTGCCCTTGTCGCCGAGCCGCCAGAGGGCGATGGCCGCCTCCTTGCGGATCGCCGGATCGGCGTCGGCGAGGGCGCGCATCACCACCGGTATGCCACGCGGATCGCCGAGCTTGCCCAGGGCCTCGACCACCGCGGCACGCACGGAGACGTCGGCTTTCTCGTCCTCGCAGGCCCACCGCAAGACGTCGTAGGCCTGGCGGCTGCCGATCTGGCCGAGGGCGAAAGCGGCCTCGGCGCGCACCGGTGGATCCTGATCCGAGCGCAGGCGCCCAGCGAGCGCTTCGACCGTGGTCGAGTCCTGCAGGCGCGCCAGGGCGCGGCAGGCGCGCAGGCGCACGGACGGGGGAAACGTGTCGGCCAGATAGGCGGCGACCGACTGCCCGTCGGGACAGCGCGTGTCCTCGTACATGGCGATGGTGGCGAGCTGCTCGTCGGTGGATTGGGGTTCGGCGCGCGCGCCGGGCGCTGAGGCGAGAGCGGCGAGCCCCAGCGCGAGCAGGAGAGCGGATCTCTTCCTACGCGGAATCACTGGGCGGTCGCCGGAACCGTCTGCTTTCGCTCCGGGGCGCGCACGATCTTCCCGTCCTCGGACGCCTTGTGGTCGCCGCTCTGGGCGGTCGCCACCTTGTAGAGATAGGTGCCGAAGGCCACCGACTTCCCCGATTGATCGCGGCCGTCCCACTCCCACTGGTGATAGCCCGGCGGCACGTCGCGCTCGAAGCGCTCCCAGACCAGGCTGCCGGTCACGGTGAAGACGCGCACCAGGACGTCACTCGGCCGGTCCGAAGTGACGAAGAAGTTGAATGTCGAGCGGTCGCGGAAGGGATTGGGGAACGCGTACACGTCCTTGAGCGCGAGCCCGGGACCGGTGACGTCGAAGTCGACGACGCGCGTCACGCCGCCCCTGGCGAGACCGACGTCGAGGGCCGCCTTGTGTGAGCCGGTAGGCAACGCAGGCTGCGTGGTCACCGTCCAGGTGCGCCCCGTGGTGTCGGACGGATCCTCGGCCGCGGTGAAGGGAATCGGAGTGTCGTCGAGCTTGGAAGCGAAGTCGGTGCTCGTGAGTCGCGCCGGCGAGCGCACCTTCCACACCAGCGGCGGGCCCGGAATGACCGGATCGCCGGAGCGAATCGTTTGCCCACCCTGTGTGAGCTTGGCATCGAGCACGAAGCGGAGCAGGTACTGCCCGGTGAGCCCGCTCCGGTCCTTGGCCGTGTACACCACGTCATAACTCGCCGGACGCGGTGTCACCGGGAGACGGATGGTATAGCGGTTTCCCACCGTGTCGGGATAGGGCGGCGTGATCGTGAACTCGGAGTCGGGGACCACGGCGCGCGCCCCTTCTCCCTGCTCCGTGAGGGTCAGGCTCGCGAGCTTGCTCTCGTCCAGCACCTGGGTCTCGACCGTGACCGAGTCCTGGTCGAGCGTCGGATAGTAGGCGATGCCGGTCGAGATCGTGTCGCGATCGGTGGCGTGGGTGAAGAAGCGCGGCGGCCCGAAGTTCATGGCCACGAGCGGATCGCCGAGCAGCTCGTAGGTGCGCGCCGCCTGGCGCTCGATTCCTGACGTGCTGGTCACCATGCGGTAGGTGCCGAGCAGCTGGGCCTCGCCGATGAACACGCGCGCCCCGCTCTGCCCGGCGAAGGGCGCGTAGGGCGGATCCACGAAGAAGGCACGGTAGACGTGCACGTTGAGCTGCGACTCGGCGTTCGTGGGCAAGAGCTCGTAGCCTACCGAGGCGAGCGAGGCGATCGCGCCCTTCACCGGGACGTTCACCATGCGCTCGCCGATCGCGTCGCCGAAGAAGCTGCGCTCGGAGATGTTGGCGAAGTTGTTCAGGTGGCAGGCATAGCCGCTGAAGAAGAACGGCTTGTGGTCGTTGAAGATGCGGTCGATGTCCTGCAGGCTGCCCTCGGCCACCCACAGCTCCTCGTGCGTCATCTGGATGGCGTTGCC
>DATFWU010000086.1:0-2693 GCA_035259005.1 Candidatus Eiseniibacteriota bacterium | reverse complement strand
ACGAACGCGTTGTGCAGCGTGCGCCCGCGCATGAAAGCGAGCGGCGCGATCTCGATCACGCCCAGCTCCATGAAGCGGCGGATCTTCTCGTACGGGAGGAGATCCTGGAGCGCATCGTAGAGCGGGCGCAGATAGGGATCCACCTTGTCCTGCATGTCGCCCGGCAAGAAACCCAGCGACTCGCCGGCCTCGACCGCGGGCCGCGTGAGGATGATGCGCTCGACGCGGCGCGTGCGCAGCGCGTGCAGCGCGGCCACTACCGCCAGATACGTCTTGCCGGTGCCGGCCGGCCCGATGGCGAAGACGATGTCGTTCTTCTCGAGCGCGCGCAGATAGTTGACTTGGGTCGCGCTCCGCGGACGGATCGTCTTGCGGTCGAAGACGTAGCCCGGCTCGCCCTCGAGGGCTTCCCGCGCCTCGGCGGCGGCCTCGCGCGACAAGGAGTTGCCGGAGAGGCCGAGGGCGATGCTCACATCGGCGTCTTCGACCACCTTGCCGCGCTCGGCGACGTGCACCAGCTCACGCAGGGCGGAGGCGGCCTTCTCGACCGCGGTCTCCTCCCCGCCGGAAACAGAAAGAGTGGCGTCGCGCAGCGTGATCTGCACCGGGTATTCGGTCTCGATGCGCTTCAGCGTGTTGTCGCCCTGGCCGAGCAGGCTCAGGGGATCGATATGCTCGATGTCGATCTTCTGGACATGGCTCCTAGCCATGGGTCTCCGATAGGCGGGCCTGGATCGGGCCCGGTACGCGGGCCTCAGTCCCGCCTCCAAATGCGAAAGCCCCCCGGAGCGCACACGCGCCTCTCCCGGTGGGCCTCAGGACGGCTCAGGCCGCCCGTACCGTGTCGAATGGGGTATCCGTTTCGTTCGATGGGATCCTCTGAGGGGCCCATCTTGGGCCAGCCCCTTCCAACGAAGGTAAATTAGCACGAAGCGTGCCGATGGTCAAGGAACGGAGTGGGCTAACTTACTATGCCGCAATGCGATACGTCTCGTAACCGCGTCGTCTTGGCGGGTCTTCAACACCCGGAGAACTGCCTTGGATTCTGCAATCGACAGGCGAAATCTTCGCCGGCCAAAGATGAGCCGATTGGTCGAGTCACATGCCCTGGGGCATGTGAGTGCGCCACTTTCTTGGGCCGGCCCCGGAGCTAGTTCTAAGAGAGAAAAGTGGTCAAGTCACATGCCCTGGGGCATGCGAGTGCGCCACTGTCTCGGCAGGCCTGGAGCTAGTCATAAGGGCCGGAGGCCGGGCGGGAAGGTCTACAAATCGATTCGGGCAGCGCCGGTGATGGCGAGCGTCCTCGGGTCTTGGACGAAGACCACGACCGACGACTTGCCAGGAGTGGGGCCGGCCGGCTTGGCGAGCGTGAGCTTGAGGTCCCCTTCCTTGCCCACGGTCGCGGTCTGCAGGGAGCGGACGACTTCGCCGTGATGGAGGGTGCGGCCGGAATTCTCCCCGGCGCCGATCTTGTGCTCGATGGCGCGCTCGGCCAGGGCGGCCACGGCGCGGTCGCGGGCGTTCGCGCCGCGGATGTGGACGAGCACCGATACCGAGCCATCGGGCATTTGCGCCGCCGAGATGATGCGCACGTCGGCACTCGCAGGTTGACCGAGGGCCTTCGCGATCTCGCTCTGGGCCTGCTCGCGGCGCGAGCCCACGAACCCAATACGGCCGTTCACGACCATCTCCGGGGTGTACGGGCCCTCGCCACCGAATGCAGCGACGTAGTCGCCTTGGCGCTTCGAGTAGGTGCCCGATCCGAAAGGATCCTTCCAGCCGAGGTCATCCCAGTAGTCGACATGGAAAGCGAGCGGGTAGACGGCCTGCTTCGATTGGCGCGCCTGGCGAGCAATGTCGATCAGGAGATTGTCGGCGGGCGGGCAGCTCGAGCAGCCTTCGGAGGTGAAGAGCTCGACCACCGCGACGCCGCCATGGCCGCTTGACCATGCAGGCCAGGCGAGGAGGGCGGACAGGCCGAGCACGAGGAGCCGCTTCAATGGGCGACAGCCTGGAGATAGCGCGACGGCAGCTCGCGCTTCAGGGCGCGCGCAATGAACCGGCTCGCCTCGACCACTTGGTCGAGCGATACGCCAGTCTCGATGCCCATGCCCTCGAGCATGTAGAGGAGGTCTTCCGTCGAGAGGTTGCCACTTGCCCCGGGGGCATACGGGCAACCGCCGAGACCGCCGGCCGAAGAGTCGAAAATCGAAATCCCCATGCCGAGACCGGCGAGCACGTTGGCGAGCGCGGTGCCGCGCGTGTCGTGCAGATGAAGCGCGAGCTTGGCGACAGGGAGCCTTTCGAGAAGAAGCCCGACCACGCTCTCGACCTGACGCGGCGTGCCCACGCCGATCGTGTCACCGAGCGAGATTTCGTCCACGCCCATGCCATCGAGCGTGAGCGAAACCTCGCGCACGCGCTCGGGCGCCACCTTGCCCTCATACGGGCAGCCGAACACCGTAGAAACGTACCCGCGCACCCACAGCCCCTCACGCTTGGCATGCTCGACCACCGGACGCTGCGCGGCGATCGACTCTTCCACGGACATATTGATGTTCTTGCGGTTGAAGGTGTCCGAGGCGGCGGTGAAGATGGCGATGTCGCGCACCCCGGTATCGAGCGCGCGCTCGAGCCCTTTCTCATTGGGCACGAGTGCGACGTAGCGCACGCCGGGCCGCTTGGTCAGGCGC
>DATFWU010000085.1:0-12133 GCA_035259005.1 Candidatus Eiseniibacteriota bacterium | reverse complement strand
GAAGTCGCAGGTGCAGCTGCTCGGCGAGTCGCTCACGCTGCTCCCCGACGTGCGCCGTCGCCGGCCCACCCTCGAGTATTGGGCGGGACAGAGCGACGAATCCGATCTCGGTTACCCTTACGCCGTCATCGATCCCATTCTCGACGCGCTGGTGAGCGGGCTCGAGCCCGCCGAGTGCGTGCGGCGCGGATTCCCGCAAGCCGTCGTCTCCTGGGCGGAGAAGCGCGTGGCGCGCTGGCGCCTCGCTCCCGACACGCCCGGCCAAGACGCCGCGACGAAAGTGGAGGAAACGCGACCCTGAGCCCGCGACCGGCAGGAAGCCGTCCCGGAGTCCTCCACGTGGTCGCGACCCCGATCGGGAACCTGGGCGACGTCACCTTGCGCGCCCTCGAGGTCCTGCGCGGCGCCGACTGCATCTTCGCCGAGGACACGCGCCACTCCCGCCTTCTCTTGGCCCGCCACGGGATCACCGCTCCTCTGGTGAGCGCCCACGCCCATAACGAATCCTCGCGCCGATCCGAGCTATTGCGCCGGCTCGGACGCGGGGAGATGGTGGCGCTCGTCACCGACGCCGGGACTCCGGGCGTCGCCGATCCCGGCGCGCGCCTGGTGGCGGCGGCGGCCGAAGGGGGCTTCGCCGTGGTGGCCGTGCCCGGGGCTTCGGCGGTGGCGGCCGCGCTCGCTGTCTCCGGATTCTCGGCGGACCACTACTCGTTCGGTGGCTTCCTGCCGGCCCGCGCCGGCGCCCGGCGCCGTCGCTTGGCTGAGCTCTTGGAGCGGAAGGAGCCGATCGTGCTCTACGAAGCGCCGCATCGCGTGCGCGAGATGCTCGGCGATCTCGTGGCGCTGGTGCCCGCGCGCCGGCTCGCCGCCTGCCGCGAGCTCACCAAGGCGCACGAGGAGGTGCTGCGCGGCACGCCTGGCGAGGTGGCCGCCTTGCTCACTCAGGAGCGCGAACGAGGTGAGTGGACGATCGTGATCGGCCCCGCGCCCGAGGTCGAGCCGGGCAAGCGCGCGGGCGCCAAGGGCGCGGCCCTCGACTTCGAGCGTGCGCAGAAGGAGAGCGGCGTCGGCGACGAGGAGGCCAAGCGCCGCGCCGAGTTCTTGTTCGGCTCCTCGCCGGCGCGCAAGCGGAGGCCCAAGCCGTGAGCACGGGACGCACCGCGAGCACGACGGAGCGCTGGAAGCAGGGGGGCCGGGCCGCGGTTCGCGGCTGGCTCTTGCCCGTGGCGCGCGGGCTCGCGCGCGCCGGCGTGAGCCCCGATGTCCTCACCTTGGGCGGGCTCCTCCTCACCTTGATCGGCGCCATCCAGATCTCGCGCGGCGAGTTCACGGTCGGCGCCCTGTGGGCGATCGCCGGCTCGCTGCTCGACGCCCTGGACGGCCCGGTGGCGCGCGAGCGGGGCCGGGAGACCGCGTTCGGCGCCTTCCTCGACTCCACCGTGGACCGGGTGAGCGACACCTTGCTGTTCCTGGGTGTGTCCGCGTACTACTTCTACCTGCCCGTCCTCACCGCCTCGACCCTCTCCGGCGTCCTCGAGTCCAAGTACTTGGGCAAGGCGCCCGTGAACGACTTCCTGGTCGGCCTCTCGGGCCTACTGGCGCTGGCGGGGGCTTACATGGTTTCCTACACGCGGGCCCGGGCCGAGGGGCTGGGCCTGGAGTGCAAGGTGGGGTGGTTCGAGCGCCCGGAGCGGTTGATCGTCCTGCTCGGCGCGGCGCTCTTCGGAGCGGGCGTGTGGATGGAGTATGCCCTCCTCTTCCTGGCGATCATGAGCTGGATCACGGTGGTGCAGCGCGTGCTCTACGTGAAGCGCCGCCTGGCGAATCCGTCCCGAGCGGGACGCGGCGCCCTCTAAGAGCAAGCGCGACATCGCACGCGCCATCCGGAGAAAGGTTCACTAATGGGAAAGGTCAGAGTCGCCATCATCGGCGTGGGCAACTGCGCCTCGTCGTTCGTCCAGGGCGTGCATTACTACAAGAACGCCAAGGACGCGGACCGGGTGCCGGGCCTCATGCACGTGAATCTCGGCGGCTACCACGTCAAGGACGTCGAGTTCTCCGCCGCCATCGACATCGACAAGAACAAGGTCGGCAAGGATCTCGCCGAGGCGATCTACACCAAGCCCAACAACACGTATCGCTTCGCCGACGTCCCGCGCACCGGCATCAAGGTGCAGCGTGGCATGACCCACGACGGCCTCGGCAAGTACCTCTCACAGATCATCCAGAAAGCACCCGGCTCGACGGTCGACATCGTCAAGCTGCTCAAGGACACCGGCACCGACGTGGTGGTGAACTACCTTCCGGTGGGCTCCGAGGAGGCGACGAAGTGGTACGTCGAGCAGGTGCTCGACGCCGGCTGCGCGTTCGTGAACTGCATTCCGGTGTTCATCGCGCGCGAGCGCTACTGGCAGCGCCGCTTCGAGCAGCGCGGCCTGCCCGTGATCGGTGACGACATCAAGTCGCAGGTCGGGGCCACCATCGCCCACCGCGTGCTGGCGCGCTTGTTCGTGGACCGTGGCGTGCGCATCGACCGCACCTACCAGCTCAACTTTGGCGGCAACACCGACTTCTTGAACATGCTCGAGCGCGAGCGCCTGGAGTCGAAGAAGATCTCGAAGACCAACGCGGTGACGAGCCAGATTCCTTACGCCCTGGACGAGGACAACGTCCACGTCGGCCCGTCGGACTACGTGCCCTGGCTGCTCGACCGCAAGTGGTGCCACATCCGGATGGAGGGGACGACGTTCGGCGAAGTGCCGCTCACCATCGAGGCCAAGCTCGAGGTCTGGGACTCGCCCAACTCGGCGGGCGTGGTGATCGACGCCGTGCGCTGCGCCAAGCTGGCGCTCGATCACGGCTTGAAGGGTGCTCTGCTCGCGCCCTCGGCGTACTTCAAGAAGTCGCCGCCGCAGCAGTTCCCCGACGATCAGGCGCGCGAGATGGTCGAGGACTACATCCGAACCTACGGCCACAAGAAGGGCAAGGCCCCGACGGGCCCGGTCCAGGTGAAGGTCAGGATGCAGCCGGCAACCGGCGGCAAGGAGACCGCCGCCGCCGTGGCGTCGAACGGACGGATCGGGGTGAACGGCCGTCCGGGCAAAGCGCGCGCCAGGGCGAAGAAGGCGAAGCGCACGCTGGCCAAATCGCGCTCCTAGCCGAATCGCTCGTGCCGCGCGGGCTCTTCGTCACCTTCGAGGGCATCGAGGGCACGGGAAAATCCACGCAGGTGGCCCTGGCCGCCGAACGTCTGTCGCGGCGGGGGATGGCGACGCTGGTCACCCGTGAGCCCGGTGGCACTCCTCTCGGGGAGTCGCTCCGGGCTCTTCTGCTGGCCCGTCGCGAAGCGGGATCGGACCCGCTGGTCGAGACCCTCCTCATGGTGGCCGACCGGGCCGAGCACGTGCGCGCGGTCATCCGCCCGGGGCTCGCCCAAGGCAAGGTCGTGCTCTGCGACCGTCATGCCGACGCGACCGTGGCCTACCAGGGTGGCGGCTCGGGGGTCGATCTCCAGAAGATCGCCGAGTGGAATCGCCTGGCGACGGGCGGGCTCGTGCCCGATCTCACCGTGCTTCTCGATCTCCCGCCCGCGCACGCTGTCGAGCGCCTGGAAGCACGGGCCAAGGCGCTCGATCGCTTCGAGTCCGAGCCGGTCTCGTTCTTCGAGCGAGTGCGCCGGACCTATCTCGACCTGGCCGCCGCCTCCCCCCAGCGCTGGCTCGTCCTCGCCGCGGAATCGCCGTCCGAGGAGCTGGCGGAGCGTATCGAGGCCGAGATCCTTCGCCGCCTGCCGCGCCAAGCTCCTACGGGAGTGGGATTTCCGAAAACCTGACCGAATCCGGGACGAAGCGCACAAGCCCGTGGCATGAGCGGCCGATCTCTATGCTAGGCTTCCCTTGATGGTTGGTGAACGCGTGATCCAGGCGCGACCCGGCCCGCTGCCCCCGCACCATGAGAGGAATGTGATCGGCTCATGATTCGTCGCCGCCTGGGATTCGGTGCCCTCCTCGTCGTTCTCTTCGTCGCCGGCTGGGTGTTCGGCTGGAGCCGGGCGACCGCGCGCGACCGCTACGAGAAGCTCGATCTGTTCGTCGACGCGCTGTCCAAGGTCGAGTCCTACTACGTCGATCCCGTCGACCCGCAGAAGCTGGTCACCGGCGCCATCAACGGCATGATGAAGCGCCTCGATCCGTTCTCGAACTACCTCGACGCCAAGTCCTTCGACGAGCTGACCGTGCAGACGCAGGGCCAGTTCGGGGGCCTCGGCATCGTGGTGTCGGTGCGCGACAACTGGCCGACCGTGATCTCGGTGCTCGAGGGCACGCCGGCCGCCTCGGTCGGCGTTCTGCCCGGCGACCGCATCGTGGAGATCGAGGGCAAGACGACGCGTGGCATCGCCATCGACGAGGTGGTCTCCAAGCTGCGCGGCCCCGAGGACACCAAGGTCACGATCCAGGTGCAGGGCGAGGAAGAGAGCGCGCCGCGCACCGTGACCATGACCCGCAAGATCATCCACGTGAAGAGCATTCCGTACACCAACCTGTTCCCGGGCAATGTCGGCTACATCCGGCTGTCGAGCTTCTCGGCGACTTCGGGCGACGAGCTGACGGCGGCGCTCAACACGCTGCAGTCCGAGGGCGCCAAGGGCATCGTGCTCGACCTGCGCGGCAATCCCGGCGGGCTCCTCTCCGAGGCGGTGGACGTCTCCGAGCGCTTCCTGCCCAAGGGCTCCGAGGTCGTGTCGACGCGCGGGCGCGCGCCCAACTCGGACCAGACGTTCTATGCCGAGGAGACGCGGCCCAATCTCTCGCAGCCCATCGTCGTCTTGGTGGACGAATACACCGCCTCGGCGGCCGAGATCGTTTCGGGTGCGTTGCAGGATCACGATCGCGCGCTCGTGGTGGGGGAGCAGACTTTCGGCAAGGGCTCGGTGCAGAGCCTGCTCAACCTGCCGGGCTCCAAGGCCGCGCTCAAGCTGACCACGGCCAAGTACTACACGCCGAGCGGGCGCTCCATTCACAAGGACGCCTACAACGCGCACCTGGGCGAGGAAGTCGCGGACGACGAGGATGACGACGGCGCGCCGCCCGCCGACACCACCTCGAACGCGTCCAGGCCCAAGTTCAAGACCGACGCGGGACGCACGGTGTACGGCGGTGGCGGCATCACGCCCGATATCGTGGTCCATCCCGATACCCTGGCGAATCCGGCCTACGCGATCGAGCGCCAGGCGTTGCTCTTCCAGTTCGCCAACCACTACGTGGCCCAGCATCCGGGGCTGACGCTCGACCAAGCGCAAGCCACCGCCTTGTGGCCGGCGTTCACCTCTTATCTTTCCGAGCAGAAGTTCAAGGTGTCGGCCGACTCGCTCGACATGCAGAAGACCTATCTCGACATGGCCGCGCACCGCGAGATCGCCCGCCGCCTGGGCGGCGAACAGGCCGCGTTCCGCGTCTCCGCCGACCAGGACGTGATGCTGCAGAAGTCGCTCGATCTGGTGCGCCGGGCGCGCGCGCCGCGCGAGCTGCTCAAGCTCTCGATGCTGCACTGACGCGCGTCTCCGTCGCACGCTCCCCCATGCAGCCAGAGATCCCCTCGGCCCGCGACCTCGTCGTGGTCGATTTCGACGGCACGCTCGCTGCCTCCGACGTCGGCAACCGTTTGTTCCGGCACTTCGGCACCGACCCCGCGCGCTGGAATCGCGTCATCGAGGAGTGGAAGCACGGCCGCCTCACCTCGCGCGAGTGCCTGGCGCGCGAGTGCGAGATGACGGCGGGGCTCGATCGCGCCGCCGCCGATGGGTTCGTGAAGGGCTTCGATCTGGTGCCCGAAGCCAAGGCGTTCGTCGAGTCGGCGCGCCGCGCCGGCCACGACGTGACCGTGGCCTCCGACGGGCTCACCTTTTATATCGAGATCCTGCTCGAGCGGGCCGGGCTCGAGGTGCCGTTCCGCGCCAACCGCATGCGCTTCGAGGAGGGCGGCCCGATCCCGGAGTATGGCTCGCTCGGCAAAGACATCGTGCTCGCCGACGGGCGCGTGGCGCGCTCCGCGGCGGATGCCCGCGAAGGCTGCGGCGCCTGCGGCCACTGCAAGGGAGCGCTGGTGCGCGAAGCGCGGGCCAGCGGCCGCTACCGCCGGGTCCTCCTCGTGGGCGACGGCTTCTCGGATCGCTGCGGGGCCAAGGCGGCCGACGTCGTGTACGCCAAGGACGATCTCTTGCCCTGGTGCGGCGAGAACGGCATTGACGCCCGCCCCTTCGCCACGCTCTCCGACGTGGCCCGAGCCGAAGGCTGGGCGGCCTCGCCCGCGTTTGCCCGGATTCGTTCCCAGCCGCTATAGTCCCTTCGTCGCGAGCGCTTCCGCGCGAGCCGCTCAGCGCCCACTCGTGTCCCCGTGATCGCGCGATCGGAAATCGTCTTGTCGCCCATCGCCAACCTCCGGCCCTTACAGCTGGGCACGCTCACGCTCGAGTCGCAGGTCATGCTCGCTCCTCTCGCGGGCGTGAGCGACGCGCCATTCCGTCTCCTGTGCCGCGAACAGGGGGCGGCGTCGGTGTGCACCGAGCTCGTGAGCGCCGACGGATTGGTGCGCGGCAATCGAAAGACGCTCCGTTATCTCCACTTCTATCCCGCCGAGCGTCCCATGGGCGTGCAGCTCTTCGGCTCCGATCCCGCGGTCATGGCCGAAGCTTGCCGCATCGTCTGCGATCTGCCCGAAGAGGTGCGGCCCGATTTCGTGGATCTCAACATCGGCTGCCCCGTGCACAAGGTCGTGACGAGAGAGGCCGGAGCGGCTCTGCTTTGCAATCTTCCGCTGCTCGAAGACGTGGTGAAGGCCGTGGTCGAGGCGAGCACGCTTCCGGTCACCGCCAAGACGCGCTGCGGCTGGGACAACTCGCACCAGAACGGAGTCGAGGTGACGCGGCTGTTCGAGGGTGCGGGTGTTGTCTTGGTGGCCATGCACGCGCGCACGCGCTCGCAAGGCTTCGAGGGCCGCGCCAACTGGGACATGATTCGCGACGCCCAGGCCGCCGTGTCGATCCCGGTGGTCGGAAACGGCGACGTCACCACGGCGGCCGAAGCCGTGCGCATGCTCGAGGAGACGGAAGCGGCGGGGGTGATGATCGGCCGCGCCGCCTTCGGCAATCCGTGGATCTTTCGCGAGACGCGCGCGCTCTTGGACCACGGGCGCGGCCTCGCGCCGGCCACGCCGCGCGAGCGCATGGCGGGCTGCCTGCGCCAGCTCGCGCTCCTCACCGAGGTGGTGGGCGAATCGGTGGCCGTGCGCGAGATGCGCAAGCACGTGGCCTGGTACTTGAAAGGGCTGCCGCGCGCCGCCGCCGTGAAGGAGAGTGCCAACCGCGCCACCACGGCGGCCGAGATCGAAGAGCTTCTGATGAGCTACCTGGACCGTCTCGAGAACGGGAGCGCGGCCGTGTTGGACGCGCGCCCGATGGAGGAAGCGTGGCCCGAGCCGGTCGAGGTGTGAGCACACGGGCGCCGGCGCGGCGCGCCGACGAGCCGCTCGAAACCCTGCTCGCGCGCCTGCTCGAGGCCAAGGATGAGCTGCCCTTCGCCACCGTCGACCACGATCGGCAGCGGCGCACCGGCGCTCCCGAGGTCATCTACGCCGCGGGCAAGACTCCGGCTCAGGTGGTGGCGATCGCGCGTCGCATCGTGACGCGCGCCGGGCGCTGTCTGGTGACCCGCGCGGACACGGACGCGCAGGCGGCGCTGGTCGCCGCGTTTGCCGGCGCGCGCGTGAACCAGCGCGCGCGCACCGTGTTCCTGGGCCGCGCTCCGGTGGGTGTCGGCCGCGTGTGCGTCGTGTCGGCCGGCACTTCCGATCTGCCGGTGGCCGAGGAGGCGGTGGAAACCCTGCGCGCGCTCGGCAGCACGGTCGAGCGCCTGATCGACGTCGGCGTGGCCGGCATCCATCGCATCCTCCTGCGCAGCCCCTCGGTGCGTCGCGCGAACGCGGTGATCGTGGTGGCCGGTATGGAAGGCGCTCTGCCCAGCGTGGTCGGCGGACTCACGCATCGGCCGGTGTTCGCGGTCCCCACGAGCGTGGGCTACGGAGCTTCGTTCCGCGGTCTCGCCGCCCTCCTCGGCATGCTCAACTCGTGCGCACCCGGCGTGGCCGTGGTGAACATCGACAACGGATTCGGCGCCGCCTTCGCCGCCCATCGCGTGAACGCGCTCGCGACGCGAGCGGGGACGCGCTCACGGCGGGCCCGCGCGAGCCGGAGAAACGGCGCATGATCGTCGCCTACTTCGACTGCTTCTCGGGCGCGAGCGGCGACATGCTCCTGGGCGCCCTGGTCGACGCCGGCTGGCCGGCCGCCGAGCTCGTCTCGCTGCCCGCCAGGCTCGGACTCTCGGGCGTGAGCGTGAGCGTGGGACGGGCGCGCCGCGGCGCCATCGAGGCGGCCAAGGTCACGGTCGAGGTGGCCGGCGCGCAGCCGCATCGCCATCTGCACCAAGTGCGTGAGCGCGTGCAGGCAGCCGACGTCCCGGCGCGCGCCAAGGAGCGAGCGCTCCGTGCCTTCGAGCGGCTGGCCGAGGCCGAGGCCAAGGTGCACGGCACGACGGTCGACCAGATCCACTTTCACGAAGTCGGCGCCGCCGACGCCCTGATCGACTTTGTCGGCACCTGCTGGGGGCTCGAGCGTCTCGGGGTCGAGGAGGTCTACGCATCGCCACTCCCTCTGGGGCGCGGAAGCGTGCGCACCGAGCACGGTCTTCTGCCGGTGCCGGCACCCGCCACCGCCGAGCTGTTGCGCGGCGTGCCGGTCGAGATGCCGGACGTGCAGGCCGAGCTCGTGACCCCGACCGGGGCCGCGCTTCTCACCACGCTGGTGCAGCGCTGGGGAGGCGCGCCCTCGTTTCGCGTGCGCGCCCAGGGCGTGGGCGCCGGAGGACGGGACCTCGCCGAGCAGCCGAACGTGCTCCGGGTCTTTCTCGGCGAGACCGAGGGCGTGGCCGGGCCAGCGAACGCGGGCGCGGGCGACGAGTCCCCCGGACGGCGCAGCGTCATCGTGCTCGAGACGGCCTTGGATGACGCTTCGCCCCAATGGGTGGCGCCCCTCGTCCCCCGGCTCCTCGCCGCCGGGGCGCGCGACGCGTTCCTCACTCCCATTCAAATGAAGAAGGGGCGCCCCGGCATCCTCGTCACCTGCCTGTGCGATCCCGGGCGCGAGGACGAGCTTGCCGGCATCCTGTTTCGGGAATCGCCCACGCTCGGCGTGCGCCTGCGCCGCGAAGAGCGCATCGAGCTGGCCCGGCGCGCCGTCGAGGTCGAAACCCCGCACGGACGCGTGGCTGCCAAGGAGGCCGTCCTGCCCGACGGCACGCGCCGCCTCATGCCCGAATACGAGAGCCTCGCCGCCCTCTCCGAGAAGACGGGCATTCCTCTCCTCGAGCTTTCCCGCTCCGTTTTCGCCGCCTGGAACGGCGGCCACTAGAAAGCCACTCCATTGCTCGAGGCCCGGGGTCTTTCCGTGGGCCCGCCGGGGAGCGCGCCCGTCTTCCGCGATCTCGATCTCGAGGTGCGCCCGGGGGAGTGGGTGGCGCTGACGGGCGCGAACGGGGGCGGAAAGAGCCTCCTTTGCCTGGCTCTCGCCGGACTGCTCGGGCCGCGCGCGGGCACGGTCCAGGCCGACGGCGTAGCGCTCACGCCGCACGCACCGGCGCGCGCCGCGGTGGGCATGGTGTTCCAGGAGCCCGAGAGCCAGCTGGTCGCGCCCACGCTCGAGGAAGAGATCGCCTTCCCGCTCGAAAATCTCGGCTGGGAGCGCGCCAGGATCACCGAGCGCGTGCGCCGTCTGGTCGACGAGTTCGATCTAGGCGCTCTTTCCGGCCGGGCGCCGACGAGCCTCTCCGGAGGAGAAAAGAGTCGGCTCGGACTCGCCGCCGCCCTGGCCGGCGATCCGCGCTATCTCCTCCTGGACGAGCCCGGCGTCTATCTCGACGCGCGCGCCCGGGAGCGCTTGCGCGCCTTGGTGCGCCGCGAGATCGAGCGCGGTCGCGGCGCCCTCTTCGTCACCCAGCTCGAAGAAGAATGGTCGGCGGCGGATCGCCGGCTTCGTCTGGAGAACGGTGTCTTGCGCTCCGCGTCCGCTACGGAGCCGATCGCGTCGCCTGCCGCGAGCCGCGATGGGCTGGCGCGAGCGGCGTCCTCGTCCGGTCGCCCCATCCTCGCTAGCCGCTCGCTCTCTTTCCAATATGGAGCGAAGCCGTTGCTCGAGCACGTCGACCTGGAGCTCGCTCCCGGCGAAGTCGTCCTGCTCACGGGCGCGAGCGGGTCGGGAAAGACGACGCTCCTTCTTCTCCTGTGCGGAATTCTCGAGCCCGGGAGCGGCCGGATCGATCTCGACCGTTCTTCCTCACTCGGCGTGCTCCTGCAGTCGCCCGAGGATCAGCTCGTCTCGTCGAGCGTGGCCGAGGACGTGGCCATCGGCGTGCGCCAGGCGGGCGAGGAGGGGAGGCGCAAGGTGACAGCGGCTCTCGCCGAGGTCGGGCTCGATCCCGACCTGCATGCGAGCCGGCCGCCCTCGAGCCTCAGTCACGGGCAGCGAAGACGCGCCGCTTGGGCCGGGCTCTTGGCCCGCGGAGCTCGCCTCTGGCTTCTGGACGAGCCCAGCACGGGCCTCGATCAGGCCGGAGTTTCACTCCTCGAAACCACTCTCGCGCGCTTCGCTTCGGCCGGCGGAGCGGCCTTGGTCGCCAGTCAGGACCCGCGTCTGGAGGCTTGGGGCATACGGCGTTACGGCCTCGAGGCCGGCCGCTTGCATCCGATTCAACGCGCGCACTGAGCAGCTCGCCCCTCGTTTTCTCCCACTCGCCTCCGTATTGGCACGCGGTTTGAGGCCACTTTCCGCTTGACGCAAGGACCTTGTAAACCCTATGTTTGTGTTGTTTTACACCCAGTGGCATTCCCCCGCGCCAGTCCGGGGCGTTATGAGCGGCCTGACCCGATGGCCGACTTTCCGGACGATGGGAGTTGCGAAAACAGAATGGATTCCGATCGCTGCCGGGGTGAGTGCTGCACAAGGCTTCATCTTCATCCCTAAGGCTTGCTTCCGTCCTCGCACGCGAGGACGCGGACGTGTTTCGACGTGATCGCGCACTCGTGATCGCGACGATTCGTTCGGAGTCGACCACCATCGCTTATCGGAAAGGGGTGATGCGAGGCCGGATTCTCCCAAAGATGCCGGACCGGCGTGTCCATGCTGCGGAAAGCTCGATTTCCAAGGCCTCACGGACGCGCCAAAAGAAACGACACCTCGCTCGCACGTACCGCAGTCATCGCATGCGAACGCATTGCGACGTCGGAGGCGGTTCCTTGAGAAAACCGAAGATCCTCTTCACCCATGCTTTCTTTCGCGCACCGGCCAGGGTCGTCGCCGGAATCGACGCGGGGAGGCAACGTTCTCGGGCGGGTGAAGCCGGCGCGTCGGATCGTTCTTCTGGATACTCCTCCCGGGAGTCGTTCTCTCTACTCTCAGAAGCGGCGAGCTGCCGCTTCGTTGGAGGCTGACAACATGCGTCGTTTCCTTGCTCTGCTTCTCGGCCTCGGGCTGGGGGCGGTGGTCATGGGTCCGGGCTTCGCCCAGGCGCAGACCATCACTCCGGACGAAGTCGTGAAGAAGCCCATTCCGGGCGCTTATGCGCGCTATCGGTCGGGATTCTCGACCGCCGCCGCGCAGACCGTCTGGTATGGCTTCTTGGCGTCGAGCACCGATCCCAACAAGGTCGGTGTGGGCGGCAAGTGGGATTTCGACACGCCCTACTACGCCGGTTCCATCGCGGGTACGGACTCGAGCCAGTTCTGGGAGTTCGTCCAGGGCCCGCAGGCGTCGGATGGCGCCTCAGTGTACCTGACGACCGTTAGCCGGCCGTTCTGGTACTACGACTTTGGCAACGACATCAACAACGGCGACCACAACCTGTACGTGAACCGTGTCACCAGCGGTCGTGTGACGCGTCCCCGCGGTCTGGCGGGCGTGTGGCACCAGGACAACCTGACCACGGTGCCGGACACGGGACGTGTGGCCCCGGGCTTCGCGACCAACATCACGGGCTCCGGCTCGGCTTGGTGCGGTCTGCGCTCCTGCGGCGACCTCAACGCC
>DATFWU010000084.1:0-2245 GCA_035259005.1 Candidatus Eiseniibacteriota bacterium | reverse complement strand
CAGATGCTCGGGCTCACCGTGCAGAACTTCCTGTCCGCGGCCACCGGCATCGCCGTGTTCGCGGCCCTCGCCCGCGGCTTCAGCCGGCGCTCGGCGCAGACGGTGGGCAACTTCTGGGTCGACTTCACGCGCTCGACGCTCTACATCCTGTTGCCTCTCTCGTTCGTCCTAGCGCTGGCACTCGTGAGCCAAGGCTCGGTCCAGACGCTGGCCGGCCCGCGCTCGGTCCCGCTGCTCCAGCACACCACCGACGCCCAGGGCAAGGCGGTTGCCGAGCAGACGGTGATCGTGGGCCCCGTGGCCTCGCAGATCGCCATCAAGCAGCTGGGCACCAACGGCGGCGGCTACTACAACGTCAACTCGGCGCATCCGTTCGAGAACCCGACGCCGCTCTCCAACTTCCTCGAGATGCTTTCCATCCTCGTCATCAGCGCCGGCCTGTGCTTCACCTTCGGCCTCATGGTGCGGGATCGCCGGCAAGGCGCCGCCCTCTACGCCGCCATGCTCGTTCTCTTCCTCGGCTTCGCCATCTTGTGCGTCGCCGCCGAGCAAGCGGGCAATCCCAAGCTCGCGACCCTGGGGGTCGACCAGCGCGCCTCGCTCCTCCAGCCGGGTGGCAACATGGAGGGCAAGGAGGCACGCTTCGGCATCGTCAACTCGGCGATTTGGGCCACGGCGACGACGTGCGCGTCCAACGGCTCGGTGAACGCCATGCATGACTCGTTCACCCCGCTCGGCGGCTTCGTGCCGCTGGTCTTGATCCAGCTCGGCGAAGTGGTCTTCGGAGGCGTGGGCTCGGGCCTCTACGGCATGCTCATGTTCGCGATCACGGCGGTGTTCATCTCGGGCCTCATGGTCGGGCGGACGCCGGAATACCTTGGCAAGAAGATCGAGTCCTTCGAGATGAAGATGGCTTCGATCGTGATTCTGGTGCCACCGGTCACGCTCAAGCTCGGCACGGCGGTGGCCGTGGCTTTGGCGGCGGGCCGCGCCGGCATTCTCAATCCGGGTCCGCACGGGTTCAGTGAAATTCTCTACGCCTTCTCGTCGGCGGCGAACAACAACGGCAGTGCCTTCGCCGGGCTCACCGCCTCGACCCCGTTCTACGATCTTGGGCTCGGGCTCGCCATGCTCCTGGGACGCTACTGGCTCGCCATTCCCACGCTCGCCATGGCCGGCTCCTTGGCCGCCAAGAAGAAGGTGCCGGCCGGGCCTGGTACGCTGCCCACCCACACACCGCTCTTCGTCTTCCTGCTCATCTCGGTCGTGCTCATCGTCGGCGCGCTCGCCTTCTTCCCGGCGCTCGCGCTGGGGCCGATCGTCGAGCATCTGCTGCTCTGGGCGAGCTGATCATGGCAAAGCCCAAGTCGCAGGCTCTGTTCGAGCCCACGATCGTGCGGCGAGCGATCGTCGACTCCGTGAAGAAGCTCGATCCACGCGTGCAGATCAAGAACCCGGTCATGTTCGTCGTGCTCGTGACCGCGGTCGGGACCACGATCTTGTGGATCCAGTCGCTCGTGGGCCACGGCGAAGCCGCGCCTGGATTCATCCTCGCGGTCTCCATCTGGCTTTGGTTCACGGTCGTCTTCGCGAACTTCGCCGAGGCCATGGCCGAGGGCCGTGGCAAGGCACAGGCCGACGCGCTGCGCCGCGCGCGCAGCGACGTCTTCGCCAAGAAGCTCGAAGATCCCAAGGACCGCCTCACCTTCGCCAGCGTGCCGGCTACCTCCCTCGCCAAGGGCGATCACGTGCTGGTGACGGCCGGGGACATCATCCCGATCGACGCCGAGGTCATCGAGGGCGTGGCCTCGGTGGACGAGAGCGTGATCACCGGCGAGAGCGCGCCGGTCATCCGCGAGAGCGGCGGCGACCGCAGCGCGGTCACCGGTGGCACGCGCATCCTTTCCGATTGGCTCGTTCTGCGAGTGGCCTCCGACCCGGGCGAGACGTTTCTCGACCGGATGATCGCCATGGTCGAAGGCGCGCGCCGGCAGCGCACACCCAACGAGATCGCGCTTCACATTCTGCTGGCCGCTCTCACGCTCGTCTTCCTGCTCACGACGGGGACGCTCCTACCGTTCTCGCTCTTCAGCGTGCACGTGGCGGGGTCGGGCACGCCGATCACCGTCACCGCCCTGGCGGCGCTCCTCGTGTGCCTGATCCCGACCACGATCGGCGGGTTGCTCTCCGCCATCGGCATCGCGGGCATGGACCGGCTCACCCGCGACAACGTGGTCGCCATGTC
>DATFWU010000083.1:0-7969 GCA_035259005.1 Candidatus Eiseniibacteriota bacterium | reverse complement strand
ACACCTTTGCGAACTTCGATGGTGGCGAGGCCCCTCTCGAAAACCTCAATCCTTGAGGTTTCTGCGCTTCCAGATAGTCCGTCGACGTCGCAAACAGGCGCGTCCCCGCCGAGCGCGGAAAGAGCCGCAACCCATACGCGAGCATCTTGTGACAAGAAAGCGAGTCTGCCGGCGTGAATGCGTTCGAGGGCCGGTAAGGGAGCCGAAAGGTTGGCTCCGGGAGTAACTAGCCATCCGTCGGGATCCCGATGGATCGCACCGCGCTCGGCAAGAGCCCGCAGGGCGCCCTGGATCCATGCGGGAGATCCTCCGGAGAGTTTCCAGACAGCCTCCTCAACCGGTCCCAGAGTCGAGCCGCCAAGTAGGGAACGAATCATCGCGTTCGAATCCGGTCGTGTAAGGGCCGCAAGATGAAGTTGGAGCGGGGACTCCTCAAGCCACGGCCCACGGGCTACCAAAGAAAACTCCTCGAAACGCCGGTTCTCACCGTGAGCTGACTCTTCCCAGGAGAGGAGAACCAATGTCCCGGGGGGCGTCCGGTTGATCAACAATTGGCGTGCGAGCTCGAGATCGCCTTCGCTAGCCGCCTGTAGGTCGTCCAGCACTAGGAGATTCCGATTCGTTCCTTTGAGTTGCTGCAGTAGATCGGAGGCTCGGTCGCCCTTGGACTCAGCCAGAATGGAGAGTCGTCGTTTCCACTCCTCGCCAGCATCGGTTCTCCCGCGGCACGAAACGACAACCGCCCGGCCGCCTGCCAACTCCACACGAAGTGCGAGCTCTCGGAAGAGGCGAGTTCGTCCCACCCCAGCACGACCAGTAACAAGAACGGGCAACCCACCCCGCGCGATCCGCGATTCGATTCTTGCGATTTCTTTTTCGCGGCCGACCCAGGCGCCGGTGGCGAGCACGGGGCCTGAGTCCATGGGCCGGCGCGCACGGCCGCGCAGTCCGAGGAGCATCTCGCGGAGGTCGGTGACGGAGCGGGGGCGCTGAGCGGGGTCGCGTGCGAGGAGGCGGAGCAAGATCTCCACCAGCTCGTCGGATACGCCGGCGGCGCGCAGGGGCTCGGGTGATGCCTCCTGGTTCATCTGCGCATGAAGGATTTGCTCGACGGAGGTGGCGAGGAAAGGCGCCCGCCCCGCGAGGGCGGTGTAGAAAGCGGCACCGAGTCCGTAGAGATCCGAAAGTGGGGTCAGTGGCTCGCCGCCTAGCACCTCGGGAGCCACGAACCCGGGAGTTCCACCGACGCGCGTGTGGGCGGCGCCGGCCGAGGCGAGATTCAGGTCCACGAGCCGCACCGGATTCTCGTCACCGCCCCGGATGACCAGGATGTTGGCCGGCTTCACGTCCCCGTGGACGAGCTGCGCCGAGTGCACGGCCTCGAGCCCGGCCGAGGCGCCCTCGAGCAGGGGGAGCACGTCGTCCAGGTCGCCCGCCGAGACCGAATCGGTGAGCGGCCGTCCGTCGATGTAGTCCATCGTGAAATAGGGCGAGCCGTCGGCGGCCAGGCCGAACTCGTGAACTCGGACGACATTGGGATGAGAGATCCGGGCCAGCCGGGAGAACTCGGTCTTCAGGTGGTCAGCGGGGATGCGGCGGTCGTGGGGCAGGGTCTTGAGCGCGACCTGGCCCCCGGTCGCCGAGTCCTCGGCGAGCCAGACGTGGGCGGCTCCGCCTTCACCGAGTAGGCGAATCAGCCGGTATCGACCATCGATCAGGGATTGGGGCGCCCACGCCGACACGTCGCGCTCGACCGGGGCTTCGGGACCTGCGGACATCAGAATCTCCTCCCAGAAACCATTGCGGGGAGGAGCATAAGCCCTTTTGTATCAACGTACAAAGCCAAACTCGCCAATACTTGCTAAAGCTCGCAATAATTTGCGTTTAGGGGGAAGCAAATCGGGCCCGCCGGAGCGGGCCCGATTGCTCGAAGCCGATGAACCCGGCTAGTCCTTGAGAATGAAATAGGTCTTGAAGATGTGGTCCAACACCTGCGGCGAGAGTTCGGGCGTGGCCTGGTGATACCGGCACATGTCGATACAGTGCTCGATGATGTCGCGGGGATGGCAGGCACGGAGCGGCAGGTTGTGGCGCTGGTACCAGGTCTGGAGCAGGTAGTCGACGGCGCGGGGGTCGAAGGGCACGCCGCGGCTCTCGCAGACCATGGAGAAGATCATCGTGTACTGGGACGGGGTCGGATCCTCGACGTGGATCTTGTAGCGGATCCGGCGCAGGAAGGCCTCGTCGACCAGCTCGAGCGGCTCGAGGTTCGTGGCGAACACGAGCAGCTGCTCGAAGGGCACCGCGAACTTGTTTCCGGTGTGAAGCGTGAGGAAGTCGATGCGCTTCTCGAGCGGGAGAATCCAGCGATTCAGGAGGTCGCGCGGCGAGACCTGCTGGCGTCCGAAGTCGTCGATGATGAAGATGCCGCCGTTGGCCTTCACCTGCAGCGGCGCCTTGTAGAACTTGGAGATGGCGTCGAATTCCAGGTCGAGCATGCTCAGGCTCAGCTCGCCGCCCACCTCGACCACCGGCCGCCGGCAGAAGACCCAGCGGTTGTCGTAGCGGGGACCGCCCGTGATGTCGGGCTCGCCCGTCTCCAGGCGCGGCTTGGGAATGTCGATGGGCGTGTGGTGGACCGGATCGAACACCTTCACGATCTGGTTGTCGACCTTGAGCGCGTGCGGGATGTAGATGCCGCCCTTGAGCAGACGCGACATGGCCTCGGCGATCGACGTCTTGCCGTTTCCCGGGTCGCCGAAGAGGAAGATGGACTTGCCGCCGTTCACCGCAGGCCCGAGCTGGTCGAAGATGTTCTGATCGAGCACCAGATCCTCGAACGCCAGCTCCAGCTCGTTTCGGCTCACGGTCAGGTTGCGCACCGTCTGCCGGTTGCACATCGGCTCGTATTCCTCGATCGCCACCGGAGCCGGACCGGCATACGAGGACTGGTCGATGCGCTCGCGCGCGCGCCGGCGACCTTCGTCGGTCAGCGCGTAGTGATAAGCGCCCTCCGAGATCCCGGTGCCCTTCTTGATCTCGACCAGCTTCTCGTCCTTGAGGAAGCGGATGATCGGATGCACGACGCCCTGGAAGGGGAGCCGCATGCGCTGGGCGAGCTCGTGCCCGGCGACGACGCCGGCGTAGTAGAAGTGCTTGAGTGTGAGGTCGTTGATGAACTCTTCGCCGAGGTTGGTTTCCTCGATCGAAGACGGCGGCGGCGGGGCGGCTTCGACGAAATTCTCGAAGTCGCCGTCCTCCATGTAGTTCAACTTGACGAGGTTCTCGACGAGGCGGCCGCCTTCGCGGCGCTGGCGCTCGAGGGCCTCGTTCAGCTGATCCGCCGTGACGATGTTCTCCTGCACCAGCATCTTGCCGATCTTCGACTGCATGGCATGACCCTCATGGACGTTCGCCGGGAAGGACTCTCTTCCCGCGCGGCAGCAATTTGCACGCCAGAGCGGTGATGTAGAAGAAGGTACGCTGAGGAGCCGCCCGCCTCAAGTTAGAGCGAGCAGCACGCAACGATCGGGCCTCGGATCTTGCAACTTGCACGCGCGCGAGTGGCCGAAACGCGACTTCGGCGGCCACGGCGGCAGGATAGAACTCGACCCCGATCTCCTCGAGCGGACCCAAACGACCATTCCGCTTCCACCCGGTGCAAAGGCACCGTCCGACGTTGCTCCTTCTGAGGATCGGCGGGGTCGGGGCGGCGGGGGCCGCCTCGTGCCGCGAACCTAGTACCCTGGCCCCAACACGGTCAAGCATGACGCGGCCGGAATCGGCAGAGTAGCATGCAACACCGTCGTTTGCCCCGACGCTTCGGAGATTTGCTTGGACCAAACTTGGACTTCGCTCCTCGACATCGCGCGCCGCGCGCCCTCGCCCTACAACGCGCAGCCTTGGCGGCTGCGCGTCTTGGACGGCGAGAGCGCCGAGGTCTACATCGACCGCTCGCGCACGCTCCCCGAAGAGGAGCTGACCGGCCGCTATCTCGTTCTCACCATGGGATTGTTCGTCGAGTCGCTGCGGCTCGTGGCAGCGAACCACGGCTTCCGTTTGGAGGACGAGCTGACGGCCGCCAATGCCTCCTATGAGGCGAAGGCCCTCGACGCGCTCGATGGCGACCACATGCTCTTCGCGCGGCTCACGCTGCGCGCGGGCGGTCGCGCTTCGGGTTACCCGGACGAGCTCTTTCTGGCGCGGCGCACGTCGCGCTTGCGGTTCGACTCCACGCCGGTCGGCCTGCAAGACGCCCGCACGTTGGCGCAGGTCGCGTCCTCGTGGGGCTATCGCTACACGCAGACTTCCAATCCCGATCGCATCGAGCGTCTGCTGGTCACGAGCCTCACGGCTTCGCGCACGCTGTGGGCGCAGCCGGAATGCCGGCGCGAGATCGAGCGCTGGATCCGCTTCAGCGACAAGGAGGCGCGCATGCGGGGCGACGGGCTCGATGCGCGCGCACTTGGAATCCAGCCCTTCCAGTTGTTGGCCGACTACCGCTTGCCCGAGTCGGTCCGCTCGATCGGGAGCGGCAACTTCCTCGAGCGCGCGCGGGCGCGCCTCGGCCCTGTCGCGACCATGGGCGTGCTGTCGGGCACCTTCGAGAAGGTGAAGGAGATGTACCGCGCGGGCGGGTTTCTCATGCACTTCTGGCTCGAGTGCGCGCGCCTCGGGCTTTCCATTCATCCATTCGCCAATCTGGTGACCGATCCCCAGGCGGCCAGACGCGGCGAGCTGGACTGGCGCGTGCCCGGTATCTGGTTCGCATTTCGGATCGGGCGCTCACGGGAGCCGGCGAAGAGCTACCGGCTCGAAGTGGAAGACATCCTGCTCGAGCGCGACGAAGAAGCTACGGGCGAGTCACCACCGACTTCACGAGCATCATCGGATCGTCGATCTTGAGCGCGGCCGTCGAATAGAAGGCCTGCGCGTACTTGGCGCCGATGGCGAACGCGTGCTGGCGCGCGTAGACGTCCATGAAGTCGAGAATCGAGCCATAGCCCGACTGCGGCCGCGGCTTCTCCGGATTGGAGAACTGGGACTTGTGCGCCGCGAGCGCCTGAATCCACGGCTCGAAATGATCCGAGACGTCGACGATGAACGTGGGCGCCAATCCCGGCGGCAGGAAGTAGTAGAAGATGGCGCGCGCCTGAAACGGCTCGCCTTCGGCCGGCATCTTGCGCAAGTGCGCGAAATTGAATCCCTGCGAGACGAGGACGCCCGTCTTGAAGTGATCGTTGTGCCCGAGCCCGCGGCCGATCGGCAAGTTGTAGTAAGGGGCGAACACGATCTGCGGACGGTGCTTGCGAATCGCGCTCGCCACCTTCACGCGGTTCTCGAATGTGTCCTCGACGCGGCAATCGCCCATGTCCAGGCACTCGCGCACGTCGAGCTTCAGGAGGCGCGCGGCCTCGTCGCTTTCGGCCATGCGCTGCTCGGGGGTGCCCCAGCCCATGTCACCGCTCGTCATGTCGATGATTCCGGTTCGGTAACCGAGGGCTTTCATCTTGAGCAGGAGGCCGCCGGTTCCGATCTCGGCGTCGTCGGGATGCGGTCCGAAAGAGAGGATGTCGACGGGCATGGGCGGCAGTCTATTCGCGGGCTCGGGACGAGGGCAAGTGCGGGCGCGTCCGGGGCCGCTTGGATTCCGCGCTCGGTTGGGGAACAATCGCTTTGGAGCCCGGTTTTCTCCACGCCCCGCATGACGATCTGCCTCGGCCGCGGAGGATTGCATGAGAGATCGCGCCTGGAACATCGGACTCTTCCTTCTTCGCCTCACGGGGCTGTATTTGGCTTTCGGCCACGGGCACGGCAAGTTCGCCGGTCTGATGCACGGCGAGGCGGACCAGTTCGTGAACGGCGTCCAGTCGATGGGCTTCCCCAACCCCAAGCTCTTCGCCTGGCTCGCGGCCAGCGCCGAATTCGTCGGTGGCTTGTTCGTTTTCGTGGGCTTCATCACCCGCGTGGCCGCGGCCCTCGCCGCCATCGATCTCTTCACCGCCGCCTTGGCCGTGCACCACGCGCACCTGCAAGTCCTGAACGCCATCGGGGTGGGCTCCACGCCGCCGGATCAGATCAAGCTGTGGGGCAACCCCGAGCTGGCGATCATCTACGGGCTCGCCATGCTGGGTCTCGTTTTCTGCGGGCCGGGCCGCTTCTCCATCGATGGCATGATCCATCGCCGCATGGGACGTGAGTGATGCAAGAGCTGACGATCGAAATCGATGGCCGCGAAGTACGGACGGCGCGCCGCGTCGAGATCACGAATCCGCACACGGGCGAGGTGGTGGGCGCCACCTTCTTCGCCGGCGAGGAAGAGCTGAAGCAGGCGACGAGCGCGGCCGTGCAGGGCTTCGCGCGCATGCGCGCGCTCCCTGCCTACGAGCGCTACAAGATCCTGGCCGGCGTGGCCGAGCGGTTGCGCGACCGGCGCGAGGACATGGCACGGAGCATCACGGCCGAGAACGCGAAGCCGATCAAGGACGCGCGCACCGAAGTGGATCGCGCCGCCGTGACCTTCACGACGGCGGCCGAGGAGGCGAAGCGCATCGGCGGCGAGGCCATTCCACTGGATTGGCTGCCCGGCGCCGAGGGCCGCTGGGCGATCGAGCGGCGCTTTCCAGCGGGCCCGGTATTGGCCTTCACTCCGTTCAACTTTCCATTGAACCTGTGCGCGCACAAGGTGGCGCCGGCGCTCGCGTGCGGTTGCTCCATCTTGCTCAAGCCCGCGCCCGGGACGCCTTTGACCGCGTTGCGGTTGGGCGCACTGGTGCGCGAAGCCGGGGCGCCGGAAGGCGCGTGCGTGGTCGTGCCGTGCGACAACGATCTCGCACCGCGGCTCGTCGAAGACGATCGCTTCGCCGTCTTGAGCTTCACCGGATCGGACCGCGTGGGCTGGGCGCTCAAGGCAAGATCGGGCCGCAAACGCGTGCTGCTCGAGCTGGGCGGAAACGCGGCCTTGATCGTGAACGCCGACGCCGATCTCGAGGCGGCGGCGCGCCGCGCCGTGGTCGGCGGCTTCGCCTACTCGGGACAGGTGTGCATCTCGGTGCAGCGCATCTATGCGCATCAGAAGATCTTCGATTCGTTCCTGGAGAAGCTCCTGGCCGGTGTGCGCGCGCTCAAGGTCGGCGATCCGTTCGACGAAACGGTCTCGGTGTCGTCGCTCATCCGGCCAGGCGAGGCCGAGCGTGTCGAAGCATGGATCCAGGAGGCGCGCGCCGGCGGCGCGAGCGTGCTCCTGGGCGGCAAGCGCAAGGGCTCGCTGGTCGAGCCCACCGTGCTCACGAGCACGAAGCCGGACATGAAGGTGGTGCGCGAGGAGGCGTTCGGCCCGCTGGTCGTGGTCGAGCCGTTCGGTGACCTGGAGCGCGCGCTCGCGGCTGTGAACGACGGCCGCTACGGCCTGCAGGTGGGCTTCTACACCAACGATCTGCGGGCGGCGTGGCGCGCCTTTGAAGTTCTCGAAGTGGGGGCGGTGATGGTGAACGAGGTGCCCGCCTATCGCGCCGACCACATGCCGTACGGAGGTGTGAAGGACTCGGGCCTCGGGCGCGAGGGCGTGCGCTACGCGATCGAGGAGATGACCGAGCGGCGGCTCCTCGTGCTGAACGTCCGCTGATGCCGGCTTACGCGGCCTTGCTCCGCGGCGTGATGCCGACGAACTGCAAGATGGCCGATCTCAAGCGCGCCTTCGAAGCGGCCGGCTTCACCGACGTGCGCACGGTTCTGGGCAGCGGCAACGTGGTGTTCACGGCGCGCGCCGCCTCCGAAGAAGCGCTCGGGAAGAAGGCCGAAGCCGCGATGCAGAAGACGATGGGCCGCGTCTTCCCCGCCATCGTGCGCTCGATCGACGACCTTCGCTCCATGCTCGCCACCGATCCTTACAAGGCGTACCGCCTCAAGCCGGGCGCGCGACGCGTGGTCACCTTTCTGCGCGACAAGCCCAAGGCCGGCATGAAGCTTC
>DATFWU010000082.1:0-6354 GCA_035259005.1 Candidatus Eiseniibacteriota bacterium | reverse complement strand
GACCGCGTCGGCGCCGTAGCACGCCCAGTAGGCGCCGATGTACTTCCGCACGCGGAGACAGAACAGCTCGATCGCGAGGCGCGCGCGCCGGTCGCCGTTCTCCGCCTCCTCGGCGAGGAGGTCGCGCATGTCCCCGGTGAGACCCGAGATCCCGAGGAGGCCGGACTGCTTGTTGAGCAGCGCATCGATCTCCGCGAATCCCATCCCCTCCTTCTGCGCGAGGAAGTCGAGGATCGAGGGATCGAGATCGCCCGAGCGTGTGCCCATGATCAGGCCCTCGAGCGGCGTGAGACCCATCGAGGTGTCCACCGAGCGTCCGGCTTCGATGGCGCAAGCCGAGCAGCCGTTCCCCAGGTGCAGGGTGACGAGCTTCACGTCCTCGCGCCGTTTGCCCATGAGCTTGCGATAGCGGTAGGCGACGTAGCGGTGCGACGTGCCGTGGAAGCCGTAGCGGCGGATCTTGTGGCGCACGTACGTCCAGTACGGGAGCGCGTACAGGTACGAGGTCTCGGGCATGGTGGCGTGGAACGAGGTGTCGAAGACCGCCGCCTGCGGCACCTTGCTGCCGAAGCGCTCGGTGGCGGCGCGGATGCCCTTGAGGTTGGCGGGATTGTGGAGCGGCGCCAGCTCGATGCACTCCTCGATGCCCTCGATGACGCTCGCGTCGATCAGGACAGAGCGCGTGAGTCTCTCGCCGCCGTGCACGACGCGATGACCGACGGCGTCGATGTCGGAGAGCGCGGGCAGGATGGCGTCGAGCGCGGCCTTGTGGTCGCGCAGGGCTTCGGCCCGGCGCACGCGCGGCTTGCCCTCGACCTCGATGTCGATCAAGGCCTCGGAGCCGATGCGCTCGACGCGTCCCGAGGCCAGCTTGTGGTCCTGGTCTTTCTCGATCTTCGCCAGATCGGTGTCGATGACCTGGAAGCGCAAGGACGAGCTGCCGCAGTTCAAGACGAGGACGTTCATCGCGCGCGGCTCGGCGCCCGACCACGGCGTCTGCTCTTTCCGCGCTTCCCCGGCCAGCGCCAGTCCCTGATCTCGGGCGGGTCCTCCCCGCGCTCGAGGATGTAGGCGTGGTGGTCGCTCAGCCGGTCGCGAAGCCACTTCTTGACGTAGGCCGCGCGCGCCCCGAGGCCGGGCACGCGGTCGATCACGTCGCCCACCAGATGGAAGCGGTCGAGATCGTTCTTCACCACCATGTCGAAGGGCGTGGTCGTCGTCCCCTCCTCCTTGTAGCCGCGCACGTGCAGGTTGCCGTGATTGGTGCGCCGGTAGGTGAGCTTGTGGATGAGCATGGGGTAGCCGTGGAAGGCGAAGACCACGGGTTTGTTCTTGGTAAAGAGGAGATCGAAGTCGCGGTCGGGCAGGCCGTGCGGATGCTCGCTCGGCGGCTGCAGCGTCATGAGGTCGACCACGTTCACGACCCGCACCCGGAGGTCGGGAAAGAAGCGGCGCAGGAGATCGGTCGCGGCCAGGGTCTCGAGCGTCGGCACGTCGCCGGCGCAGGCCATGACCACGTCGGGCTCGCGGTCGCCGTCGTTCGAGGCCCACTCGAAGATGCCCACGCCGGCCTCCGCATGGCGGCAGGCTTCGTCCAGGGAGAGCCACTGCGGCGCGGGCTGCTTGCCGGCCACGATCACGTTCACGTAGTGGCGGCTCCTGAGGCAGTGGTCGGTGACCGAGAGCAGCGTGTTGGCGTCGGGCGGCAGGTAGATGCGGATGATCTCGGCTTTCTTGTTGGCCACGTGATCGAGGAAGCCGGGATCCTGGTGGCTGAAGCCGTTGTGGTCCTGCCGCCACACGTGCGAAGTGAGCAGATAGTTGAGCGACGCCAGGGGACGCCGCCAGGCAATGGCGCGCGTCGACTTGAGCCACTTGGCGTGCTGGTTGAACATCGAATCCACGAGGTGAATGAACGCCTCGTAGCACGAGAAGAAGCCGTGGCGGCCGGTGAGCAGATAGCCCTCGAGCCAGCCCTGGCAGGTGTGCTCGGAGAGGATCTCGAAGACGCGGCCGGTGGGCGACTCGGGATCATCGTAGGGCTCGATGGGCTCCATGGTGCGCCGCCCGGTGACCTCGAAGACCGCGTTCCAGCGGTTCGAGGCGGTCTCGTCGGGGCTCACGATGAGGAAGTTGTCGTTCCTCTTCACCACGTCGCGAAGAAACGCCCCTTGCACGCGGGTGGCTTCGGCGTCCACCGCACCCGGACTCGGCACGGCGACGCCATAGCGGTGGAAATCCGGCAGGCGCAGATCGCGTAGCAGAGCCCCGCCGTTGGCATGCGGATTGGCGCCCATGCGCCGCTCGCCCCGGGGCGCGAGCTGGGCGAGATCGGCGCGCAGCGCCCCCTTCTCGTCGAACAGCTCGCGCGGGCGATAGCTCCTCATCCAGCGCTCGAGCAGGCGGCGGTGGGCGGCGTCGGTGCTCGCCTTGTCGATCGGCACCTGGTGCGAGCGGAACGTGCCCTCGACGCGCTTGCCGTCCACCACCTTGGGCCCGGTCCAGCCTTTGGGCGAGCGCAGGATGATCATGGGCCAGCGCGGGCGCTCCCCGTTTCTCTTGCTTCGGCGCGCGCGCCCCTGGATGCGGTGGATCCGGGCCAGCACGGTGTCGAGCGTGCGCGCCATTTGCCGGTGCATCGTCGGCGGATGGTCGCCGGCCACGACGTGGGGCTCGTAGCCCATGCCGATGAAATAGTCGGCGAGCTCGCTCCCGGGGATGCGCGAGAGGATCGTCGGTCCCGCGATCTTGGCGCCGTTCAAGTGCAGGATCGGCAACACGGCGCCGTCCGTCCTGGGATTCAGGAACTTGTTCGATTGCCAGCTCGCGGCCAGCGGGCCGGTCTCCGCCTCGCCATCCCCCACCACGCAGGCGACCACAAGGTCCGGATTGTCGAGGGCAGCGCCGTACGCGTGCGACAGCGAGTAGCCCAGTTCGCCGCCTTCGTGGATCGATCCCGGCACGTCGGCCGAGACGTGGCTCGGGATCCCGCCCGGGAACGAGAACTGCTTGAAGAGCTTCTGCATCCCCTCTTCGTCGCGCGAGATGTCGGGATAGACCTCGCTGTAGGTGCCTTCGAGATAGACGTTGGCCACGATGCCGGGGCCGCCATGTCCCGGCCCGGTGACCAAGAGCACACTCCGGTCGTGCGCCACGATGGCGCGATTCAGATGGACATAGATGAAGTTGAGTCCCGGCGTCGTGCCCCAGTGGCCGAGGAGCCTGGGCTTCACGTGCTCGGCGGCGAGCGGCTTCTTGAGCAGCGGATTGGCGAGCAGATAGATCTGCCCGACCGAGAGGTAGTTGGCGGCCCGCCAGTAGGCGTCCATGCGGCCAAGCAGCGAGGCGTCGACCGTGCGTCGAGACGACGGGGGCATGGCGGGTCCTTCCTCATGACGGCCGTGCGACGGAAACCCGAGGCCCGGACACACTACCAGACGAACTTTACGGAGTCCTGATGCCCCGGTTGGGGATCTCTACACCGCCTTGACGGACGGCCGTGATCTCCTGAATCGGGGGAGAGGCCACGTTCCGGGGAGCGATTTCATGAGCACGTTCGAATACCGACCCGATAGCGATCCCTTTGGAGAGCGGCTGACCGGACAATTGTCGGCGCAGATGGGTCTCGAGCACGCGCGCCGGCGGCGGATCTACTACGCCCACTGGACGGCCGCAGCGGGCTTGTTCGTGTGGATCGTGACCTTGGCCGGCGACACGGGCCGCCTGCGCACCCTGGCGCTGATCACCTTCGCCGCGTTCTTGGTGGGCTGGCTGATCACGATCGCGGCCGAGATTCGGTGCTGGCTCCTGCTCCACGGGACGGCGCGCGCGAAGACGGAGTGAGGCGCTTTGGCTCGCCTCAGTGCCCGAACAATCGAGGCTGATTGATGTCGAGCTGGATCGACCACTTGTTCTCGCCATTCAGGCCCTTCTCGTTGAACCACACGGGCCCGGTGACGAGCGAGATCGTGCTGCTGAAGTAGTAATAGAGAGCGACGCCCCCGCCTCCGATCACATTGTTCCCCGAGGCGTAGTCGGCCGCGAGAACGACGCGCTGGAACGAATCCGATCCCTTCGTCTTGGCGGCGATGAGTCCGCGATCGTAGGCCACCATGATGCCGCTCTTCGCCTCTTCCCCGCTCGCCGAGCGCAGCACGCTGCCGTTGCCCGTATACGGGCTCACCGAGAGGCGGCCGATCGGGGGAAAACTCCGACCCACGATCGCATAGAGCACATTCAGATTCGTCCCCGGCCCCGTGCCCAGGCCGAACATGCCGACCTCGAGCGCCGGCGCCTGCTTGGACAGCGTGCGCTCGGGTGCGCCGAGCTTGAAGTTGAAGGCCCACGGATGGTCGGCGGGCTGGAAGAAGTCGACGCCGATCTCGGCCTGCAGTCTCGACCCCGGCACGACGCCGATCGTGAGCCCGGCATCCGTCGGAAACGCCCCCGCTCCGTCGTTGAGCTCCCGGCCGACGGTGAAGTAGTTGTCGACGCCGACGTGGAGCAATCCGTAGGGCTGCAGGTCGAGACTCATCGGCGTCCAGAACGTGCTCGAAGGCGTGGCCATCGCCTGGCACGGCAAGAGAAGACTCACGAGAAAGAGGAGACGCTTCACTTCGTCTCTCCATCGAGCGCGAGATTGAGCTCCAACACGTTGACGCGCGGCTCGCCCAAGACGCCGAACGTCCGCCCCTTGGTGTGGCGGCGCACGAGATCCCGAACCTGGTCGACGGCCAGGCCGCGTGCGCGCGCCACGCGCTCGACCTGGAACTCCGCCGCCGCCGGGCTGATCTCGGGGTCCAGGCCACTCGCCGAGGCCGTGGCGAGATCCGCGGGCACGGGGGCGGTCGACGTCGAGTCGCCGCGCACGGCGAGGAGGCGCTTCTTGGACGCGTCGAGGAGCGCCGGATTCATGGGGCCGAGATTGGAGCCGGTCGAAAGCTCGGGATTGTACGGGAAAGGTGCCGTCGCCGAGAGCCGGCCCCAGAAGTAGCGCGGGTCGTCGAAAGGCTGGCCGATCAAGCGCGAGCCCACGACGCGCCCAGCGCTACGAATCCAGCTGCCATCGGCTTGCGCGGGGAGCGCGATCTGCGCGATGCCGGTCACGGCCAGAGGATAGGCGACACCCGTGATCAGGGTGAAGAGGACGAGGAGGACGAGCGCCGGGCGAAACTCCGAGCGCATGGCGTCAGCTCCGGAAGAGGGCGGCGAGGATCATGTCGATCACCTTGATGCCCACGAAGGGCGCCACGATGCCGCCCACGCCGTAGATCAAGAGGTTGTTGCGCAAGACGGCGGCCGCGCCCAGCGGGCGGTAACGCACGCCTTTGAGCGCGAGCGGGATGAGCGCGATGATGATCAGCGCGTTGAAGATCACCGCCGAGAGAATGGCGCTCTCGGGCGTCCTCAAATGCATGATGTTGAGCGCGCCCAAGGCCGGATAGGTGCTGGCGAAGGCGGCGGGCAAGATGGCGAAGTACTTGGCGACGTCGTTGGCCACGCTGAAGGTGGTGAGCGCGCCGCGGGTCATGAGCATCTGTTTCCCGGTCTCGACGATCTCGATGAGCTTGGTGGGATTGGAGTCGAGATCCACCATGTTGCCCGCTTCCTTGGCCGCTTGCGTTCCGGAGTTCATGGCCACGGCCACGTCGGCTTGCGCGAGCGCGGGCGCGTCGTTCGTGCCGTCTCCGGTCATGGCCACGAGACGTCCGCCCGCCTGCTGCTCGCGGATGAGCTTGAGCTTGGCCTCGGGCGTGGCTTCCGCGAGGAAGTCGTCCACGCCGGCCTCGGCGGCGATGGCCGCCGCCGTGAGCGGGTTGTCGCCGGTGATCATGATGGTCTTGATGCCCATGCGGCGAAGCTGGCCGAAGCGCTCGCGAATGCCGCCCTTGACCACGTCCTTGAGCTGGATGACGCCGAGCACGTCGCCGCCGTCGGAGACCACGAGCGGCGTAGCGCCGTTCCGGGCCACGCTCTCGACCGTGGTGCGCACGGCCTCGGGAAAGCGGCCGCCGTGCTCGCCCACGAAACGCTCGATGGCGTCGGAAGCGCCCTTGCGCACGCGGCGTCCGTTGAGATCGGCGCCGCTCATCCGCGTCTGGGCGGTAAACGGGATGAATTGCGCTCCCATCTCCTTCACGTCGCGCTCGCGCAGGTCGAACCGCTGCTTGGCGAGAACCACGATGCTTCGTCCTTCCGGCGTCTCGTCGGAAAGCGAGGCCAGCTGCGCGCTGTCGGCGAGCCGACGCGCGTCGATGCCGGGCGCCGGCAGGAACTCGGTGGCCTGGCGGTTGCCGAGGGTGATCGTCCCGGTCTTGTCGAGCAGCAGCACGTCCACGTCGCCCGCCGCCTCGA
>DATFWU010000081.1:0-2097 GCA_035259005.1 Candidatus Eiseniibacteriota bacterium | reverse complement strand
GAGCGCGTGTTCCGCGACGCCCGCGCCGGCTGGGTGATGGCGCCGACGGCCGACCATCTCTACGAGTTCACCGGGCGGGCGCTCACCGGCATGCCGCTCTTCGCATGAGCGCGCCATCGGGGCTCGAGCCGCAGGCGGCGGTGCGCGCGCGCATCGTCTCGCCGGGCGTGGTGCGCGTCGAGTCGCGGGCGCATGGCTATCTCGCCGAAGGCCAGGCGCGCGAGATGCCGGACGCCGCGCATCCTTCTTCTCTCGACTATTTGCTGGGCGCGCTGGCCTCGGATCTGATCGCCGGGCTCGAGCGCGAGGCGAGGCGCGCCGGCGCGGCCTTGGACGCGGTCGAGGCGAGCCTCTCGGCGCGGCTCGACAACCCGCTCGTGCCCCTCGGCGTGATCGGCGAGACGGGGAGCGCGCGCGTGACCAGCATTCGCGGCTCGGTCTACGTCAGCGCCGCGCTTCCCGAGCCCGATGTGCGTGCGTTGTGGAGGCAGGCTCTGGACAAGGCGCCGGTGTACGCGACACTCGCCCAAAGCGTCCACGTCGAAGTCTCGATGCAGCTCATCTTGTAGAGGAGGAGCCCGTGCGTCCCATCCTCGTCGGCGCCGTCATCTACGATCCCAAGGTGGCCGTGATCTGGGAGATCATCACCCGCTTCTTCGACGCGGCCGGCTGCCGCATGGACTGCGTGTTCTACACCAACTACGCCCTGCAAGTGGACGCCCTCCTCGAGCGCCAGATCGACATCGCTTGGAACTCGCCCCTCGCCTGGGTGGACGCCGAGCGCCGGGCGACGGGCCAGTGTGTCGCCCTCGCCATGCGCGACACCGACCGCGATCGGGTGACCCACCTTGTGGCGCGAGCCGACGGCGCGGTGAAGAGAGCCGCCGATCTGCGTGGCAGAAGAGTCGCCGTGGGGGCGGTGGACTCACCGCAGGCCACGCTCCTTCCCCTCCATCACTTGCGACGGCGCGGGCTCGTGGCCGGCAAGGACTTCGAGGTCGAGCGCCACGACGTCCTGGTGGGCAAACACGGCGATCACGTGGGCGGGGAGCGCGAAGCGCTGAAGTCGCTGCTCGACGGCAAGAGCGACGCCGCCTGCGTGCTCGATCTCAACTGGCGGCTGTGGAGCGCCGACGGTACCTGTGATCCCAAGAGAATCGTCGTCCTCGAGACCACGCCGCCCTTCGACCACTGCAACTTCACGGCTCTTCGATCCTTTCCGCGCCAGCGCGCCGAAGAGTGGACGCGCGTCCTTCTCTCCATGGATTACGCCCATCCCGCGCATCGCGAGATGATGGACCTGGAAGGGCTCAAGGCCTGGATGCCCGGACGCGTGAGCGGTTACCGGGCGCTGCGCGAGGCGGTGGAAGAGCAGAACTTCTTCGCGCTCGTGGGATGAGAGAGCTGCCGCTTTTCCCCGTGACCACGGTCGGCAGCTGGCCGCGGCCGCCCGAGCTTCTCCAGGCGCTCCGCGCGCGGCGGCGCGGCGAGCTTTCGCGCGAGCGCTTCGACGAGGTGGCGGGGGCCGCCGTGCGCCAGGCCCTGGGCGCCCAGGAGGAAGCAGGCGTCGATCTCGTGACCGACGGGGAGCAAGCGCGCGACAATTTCTATTCCTTCGTGGCCGAGAAGCTCGACGGCGTGCGCCTGTACTCGCTCGCCGGAATGCTCGACGTGGTCGACGACAAGGAAGGCTTCCGCCAGCTCCTCGACACGCTGGACGTGCCCGCCTACGCCATCTTTCATCCTGCCTGTGTGGGTGAGCTGCGCTCGCGCGAGCCGCTCGCCGAAGACGAGCTTTGGCGTTTGCGAACGCTCACCGACCGCCCGGTCAAGATCACGCTTCCCGGGCCCTATCTCCTGACCCGCGCCCTGTGGGTGCAGGAGCTGAGTCGCGACGCCTATCCCAACAAGGAAGCGCTGGGCGACGCCGTGGTCGCGATCCTCGGCGACGAGGTCGAGCGCCTTGCCACTTTGGGCGCCGACTTCATCCAGCTCGACGAGCCGGTGCTGACCGAGCTCGTCTTCACCCAAGGGCGGACCCGCACCTTCATGTGCGCCTCGCTCGCGGCGCGCCGGGATCCCACCGAGGAGCTCGAG
>DATFWU010000080.1:0-11149 GCA_035259005.1 Candidatus Eiseniibacteriota bacterium | reverse complement strand
CATCTGGGAGAACGGCCGGCTCTACAAGAATCCCTTCGGCCTCGATCCCAAGATCGTCAACAAGACGCTCGACGAGGCCGTCTCCTGCCGCCGCAAGGGCATCACCATCACCACCTTCATGGTGGCCGACGATCCCCAGCTGCGCGGCTTCGTCGACAAGTTCACCAAGCTCGCCAAGGGCCGCGCCTATTACTCCGATCTGGAAACGCTTGGCGCCTATGTCCTGGTCGACTTCGTGAAGAACCGGCGCAAGCGCCTGCATTGATCGCCGCAGCTCTCATCACACTTGCCGTCGCTGCAGCTCCCGATTCTCACGCGGTAGGGCCCGACTCACATTGGAAACTCGATAAGCCCGAGCATGTAGTCTATCTCGCGACAAGCAGAGATGGGCAACGGTACGAGCTACACACCCTGCTGACGCACGACATTCCCTTGGATGCCGAGTACCTGGGTACGAACTCTCCAGTGTCCCTTCTGAAAATGGCCAGCTGGTGCAATGTCCCAACCGGGGCGGACACAATCCGTCAGATGGTGACCGCGTTCTACGATGCTCGGTTGCACCGCTTTGAAAGCCTCACTGTTCTAGTAGACAGTTCGCGGGGCTTACGGTTCATCGTGGCAAAGCCGAAGGACGGCAAGGTCGTTTGGAGCTCAACCCAGAGTGGCGAGAAGCGTCGGACATTGAGCCTGAACTCGAACCGAGAGGCGATCTTCTATGATGCGCTTCCCATGTGGTTGCGTGGTCTCGATCTGCAGACTCCAAGCAAAGACTCTGTAGCCATGCTGCCCACACAACTCTCCGGCCAAGGCGATAACCTGGTCCCGACGGAGATCCATGTGATCGGACCCGCCGGTCCGCCTTCCATGACCAGCCATGGCGGGCTCGAAGTGGAAGTCCACTACGCGGGGAAAGTCGATCGCTTCTGGTTCCATCCAGGCCCTACCCACATGCTCCTGGCCTGGGACAAGGCGGACGGAACGCAGATCGCGTACAAAGGAAGCAAACGGGAGTAGTCGCTCTTACTTGGTGTAGCCCGAGTCCAGCTTCTTCGCCTTCCCGGTTTCGCCCACGATCATGTTCAGCACGAGCGAGATCAAACTCACGAGCAAAGAGCCGACGAGCGCGCCCCAGAAGCCGTGCACCTGGAAGCCGGGGCCGGCGATCAGGGCCGCGAGCCCGAACATGGCGGCGTTCAGGATGAAGATGAAGAGCCCGAGAGTGACGATGGTGAAAGGAAGCGTCAGCAGGAGCAGGATCGGACGCACGATCGCGTTGACCAGGCCGAGCACGAGCGCGGCGAGGATGGCTGCGCCCGCGTTCTTGATGGTCACTAGGCCGGGCACGATCGTGGCGGTGAGCCACAGAGCGAGCGCGGTGATGATCCAGCGGATCAGAAGCCCTCTCATGACGCCTCCTCATACCGTGTTAGGGGCAGCCCACGCATCCTACACCTTCGCAAGCGACTTGCCCTTCGATGATCCATTTGGGCCGATTTCTACGCCTCTTGGTGTGTCGGAGTCTCACTTCCACACCAAGGAGTCGTCATGACCGGTCGCGTTTGGATTCGAGGGTTCGTCGCGGGTCTCGTGGCATTCGGGGTGACATCGGGGGCTGTGGTTTCCGTGTCCGGCTTTCCTTCCGTCAAAGACGTCAAGAACAAGGCCGGGAAGGCGCTGGAGAAGCCCAAGCCCACGGACGAGCAGAAACCTGCCGAGGGCAATGCCGGGCAGCCGGAGTCCGCCCAAGGAAGCGGCAAGGTGTCCGATGTCTCCACCAAGTTCGACTTCGTGCCGGGAGACAAGGTCCTGTTCGCCGACGATTTCACGCAGGACGAGCTAGGTGAGTTCCCGGCGCGCTGGAAGCTGCTCGAGGGAACTTGGGAAGTGGCTGAGCAAAGCGGCGAGCGCTGGCTTCGTTGCACGAGCAACAACGGCCACGTGCGCATGAAAGTGTCGCCCACCCTGCCTGAGTTCTGGACGCTCGAATTCGATGCCGACAAGCTCGACGCCGCCGGAAACACACTCACCCTCGCTGCCGTCACGAAAGACGGCGCCACGGTTTGGCAAGCGATCTTCCCTTATTCGGGTCACAACCTCTGGTTCGACGCGGGGAAGATCTCCTCGGATACGCCATTCGGCGAGCCGGGTGGCCGTCATCACTTCCTGTTCATGGCGCGTGGGACGGCGCTCAAGGTCTATGTCGACCGGGACCGCATGGCGAGTGTGCCCGACATCACCGAGAAAGGCGTGCCGGCAGAGATCGACTTTGGTCTCGGGTCGCCGCTCAAGCCCATGATCGCCAACGTCCGCTTCGCGGAGGGCTGCAAGCCGCCGCAGGACGCGCTCGATACCGGCAAGCTCGTCACCTACGGCATTCGTTTCGCCACCGGATCGGATGTCGTCATGCCGGAGTCGGCTCCGGTCTTGCGTCAGGTCTCCGCGTATATGACGAAGCACGTCGACGTGCGGCTCAAGATCACCGGCCACACCGACAACGTGGGCTCGACGGCGTCGAACCTGGATCTTTCGAAGCGACGTGCGGCCTCGGTGGCCAAGGTGCTGAACGAGCAGTTCGGGATCGGCGCCGACCGTTTCGTGACCGACGGCAAGGGCGACAGCGAGCCTCTGGCTCCCAACGACAAGCCCGAAGGCAAGGCGATGAATCGGCGGGTCGAGTTCGCGAAGGTCTAGTTGAGACGGGACTGCCAGTAGCGGAAGCGCACGAGATGCGCTTCGACGCGCTCGGCCAGCTCGCTCTCGGGAGCGACCTCGGCCAGGCGCTCGAGCGCCGCCGTCGCCTCCGGATAGCGGCCCAGGCGACCGCAAAGAAGGCCGCGCTCGTATAACTCTTGCGGTGTGTCGGGCGTGAGGAGGAGAAGCCGCTCCACCGCCGCCAACGCGCGCTCGGTTTCGTTGCGCAGCAGATAGACCTGGCGCAAGTTGGCGAGCAGGCGGCGGACGATGGTCCGGTTGTCCACGGCGCGCAGCGCGAGGACGAGATCGGTGGCCGGCGCGCCGGCCTCGCGCAGGAGTGCCTCCAGATCCTCGATGTCGAGTTCGATACCGCCGCGGAACGGATCGAGAAGACGTACCGGATCCTCGCCCTGGGTCTTGACCAGGAAGTGCCCCGGGAACCCCACCCCAATGAGCTGCAGGTCGGCCCCCTTTGCCAGCTCCATGTAGACGAGCGAAAGCGTGATCGGAATCCCGAGGCGGCGATCGATCACCTCGTTCAGGAGCGAGCTTCGCGGATCGCGATACGCCTCCGGCCCGCCGTGGAATCCGAGATCGCCGAACACGTAACTGTTCAAGATGCGAATGCGATCGGCGCAGGAGAGAGGCTCGTGGGGCGATGCCGCCTGGGCTTCGCGCACGCGGTCGGAGACCACCGAGCGGTAGGCGTGCAGGCAGGCGAGGTACTTGCGTAGCGCGAGATCCGGACATTCCTCGAGCGCGATGACGAGCGCCGTCTCGATGAGCGGAGGCTGCTCATCCGCCTCGCCCACCAGCTCGGCGAAGCGGCCGCGGGCCTGGGCACGAGCGTCGGCGGGAGGGGTCGGAAACGCTTCCATATCACCTTCGATGCTAGCACAGGCTTTGCGGACGCCGGCTTGCATCTGGGGCGTCCCGACCCTAGAATGCGGATGGAACATTTGAACGACCGTTCACATGTAAACGCGCCCGGAGACCCCATGCCCACACCCAAGGAAACCTCGCTCCCGCGCCGCGCCGCCCGCGCCGGATTCACCGACGGCGACCGCGCGCGCCGCGCCCGCCGGGCTCTGGCCGGCGAGGGGGCCGTGCGCCGCATGGCGCGGACCTTCCGCGTGCTCGGTGATCCGACGCGCGCCAAGGTGGTGCTCGCGCTCTCGGTCGAAGAGCTGTGCGTGACCGATCTCGCGCGCCTGCTCGGCACCACGCCGTCGGTCATCTCGCACCAGCTCCGCGTGCTGCGCGATCTCGATCTGGTGCGCCCGCGCCGCCAGGGCAAGTCGACGTACTACCGTCTCGACGACGCGCATGTGCGCGTCCTGTTCCGCGAAGGCATGCGCCGGGCGCGCAGCGCCTCGGCGAACGGCCGCTAGGGAGAGTCGATGTTCGAGTCATTGGTCATCGTCACACGCGAAGGCGTCGAGGCCGCGCTCGTCGTCGCCATCGTCATCGCGTACTTGAAGCGGAGCGGGCAGGAGCGCCTGGCGCCTTGGGTCTACGGCGGCGTCGCCGCGGCCATCGTGGCCTCGGTGGCGGCGGCGTTCCTGGTTCCCGACATCAACACGGTCTCGGAAACGGTCGAAGCCTGGGCTCTGCTCGCGGGTGCCGTGTGCGTGATCTCGCTCGTGGCCTGGATGCAGCACGCGGGCAAGTCGATGAAGAAGGAGATCGAGAGCGGGCTTCAGCGTTACGCGGGCAAGTCGAGCGGGGCTGCCGGGTGGGGCATCTTCTTGTTCGCCGCCCTGCTCGTCGGGCGGGAGGGGCTCGAGACCGTGCTCTTCCTGGTCGCGATCTCGTTCAACACCGCGGGGCTCGCGCGCCTCTTGGGCGCGGTGCTCGGCCTCGTGGTGGCCGGCGTGTTCGGCTACCTGCTTCTGCGCGGCACGGTGCGTGTCGATCTCAAGCGCTTCTTTACCGTGACCACCTCGATCCTGATCGTGCTCGCGGCCCAGCTCGTGGTCGGCGCTTATCACGAGTTCGCCGAGGCCGGCTATCTGCCGGCCAACAAGACTTCCATGGCCCTGGTCGGGCCGCTCGTGCGCTACGACTCGCTCGTATTTGCGGTGGCGGTGCTCCTCGTGCTCTTTCTGGTCGGCAAGTCGGCGCCGCGCGCGGCGGAAGGGGCGGGCGTGTCCGAAGAGAACTCCGCCGAGCGGCGTCGCCGCGTGGCGCGCGAGCGGCGCGAGCGCTGGGTACGCCGCGCCACCGCCGTGGCAGCCACCGCGGTGATCTTGATCCTGGCCACCGGATTCCTCACGCAGGCCCAAGTGCCGGCGCAAGCGGAAGGAGCGCCGGTGACCATCCAGGAAGGCACCGTGCTGCTTCCGACCGCGCCACTCGCCGACGGGCACGCACACTACTTCCGCGCCGATCTCGACGGGCATGCGGTGCGCTTCTTTGCCATCAAGCGGCCCGCGGGCGACTATGTCACTTGTTTCGATGCCTGCGAGATCTGCGGCGACAAGGGTTACTACGAGGAAGCGGGCGGCATGACGTGCCGCAACTGCACGGCACCCATCAATCTCGCCACGCTCGGGCGCACCGGCGGCTGCAATCCGGTGCCGCTCGCGTCATCCGTCGAGGGGGCCAATTTGGTCATTCGGCAAGCCGAGCTCGCCAAGGGCGAGAAGCGCTTCGCCGCCGTGAAGTAGGGGTCATGTTCTTTCGACTCTTGGGTCGATCGCTTCGGGTGCGCCGCGGGCGCGTCGCGCTCGGCATCCTGTCGGTCGCCATGGGCACTTCGGTCGCGGTCGCGTTCGCCGGCGTCTCACTCGTGCTCGGCGATCGCCTGGCGCGCTCGCTGCGCGCCTACGGCGCCAACATCGTGCTCGTGCCCGAGGGTGGCTCCATGGGCGTCGAGCTCGCGGGCACGGACTATCGCCCGCCGCTCCGCACCGGCTCGATCGCCGACACTTCGCTCTATCGCATCCACGAGACCTTCTGGCGGAACAACATTCTTGGCTACGCGCCCGAGCTCTCGGCGGTCGGCGAAGTGGCGAGCGACCCGAGCGCGCCGGGCGTCACCGCCGGCATCGTCGGCACCTGGTTCCGCCAGGACCTGCGCACACCCAGCGGCTTTGCGTTTGCGGCCGGGATGACGACGGTGGCGCCGTGGTGGAAAGTGGACGGCCGCTATCCGCGCGAGGACCCGAGCATCGATCCGGTGGAATGTCTCGTGGGTCGTCGCCTGGCGGAGCGCCTCGGGGTCCGCACCGGGCAGATGGTCTACCTGCACCCCCGAAAGAGCGAAGAGAGCGGGGCGGCCGCGATTCGCGGCGACGCCCAGGCGCGCGTGGCCGGGATTCTCGACACCGGCGGCATGGAAGAAGAGTCGATCTATCTGCCGCTACACGCAGTGCAAGACTGGCTCGATCGCTCGCATCAAGTGGATCTGGTCCTGGTGAGCGCACTCATCAAGCCGGGATTTCCGCCCGCGCCGGATGCGAGTCGTGATCCTAAGGCGTTCGAGCGCTGGTCGTGCACGCCGTACGTGACGTCGGTCGCCTACGAGCTGGACCGCGGACTGCCGGGAGTCGAAGCGCGGCCGGTGCGTCAGATGGTGGAGGCGGAAGGGGAGATCGTGCACCGCCTTAACCTGCTCATGCTCCTGCTCACGCTGGCCGCTCTGGTCGGTGCGGCGCTTGGCGTCATGAGCACGATGACAGCCAGCGTCGTGGAGCGCACGCCGGAGATCGCGCTCGCCCGAGCCATCGGGGCGACACGCGGGTCCTTGTTGCGGCTGCTCGTCTCGGAAGCGCTCGTGCTCGCGCTCGCCGGCGGACTCATCGGCGGATGGCTCGGCATTCTCCTGGCCCAAATCGCCGGCCGCGCCGCGTTCGGCGTTTCGGTGCCCTTCCATCCGCTCGTGTTACCGCTCGGACTTCTCGTGGCGTGCGCGGTCGCGGCCGCGGGCTCGTGGGCGCCCTTCCGCCGCGCTGCCAGCCTCTCGCCCGCGCAGGCCCTCAAGCCATGAATCTTTCGCCGCGTCGGCGTCTTTTCCTGCGCATGGTCTCGGGATCTCTGTGGCGGCGCCGCGATCGCGTGTGGATCGCACTCGGCGCGGTGGCGATCGGCATCTCGGTAGGGGCGGGGCTGCTTCTCGTTTCGCGGGACGTCGAGCGCATGGTGGCGCGCGAGCTTCGCGTCTATGGACCCAACATCATCGTGAGGCCGCGCAGCGAAGAAGCCGCTTCGGGCCTGCGCGACGTGCGCGTGGGCGCCGTGCACTCGCGTGAGACGTTCTCGGCCCCGGCCGCCTCCTGGCCCAACGACACCGTGACTCCGCAGGGGCCGGTGCGCTCCGAGTCGGCTCTCTCCCTCTTATATGGAAGCGCGCGCGCCCAGCCCAATCCCATGCGCTGGGAGACCGTGGTCGTGGCAGGGACGGATCTCGCCAAGCTGCAGCAGATGTACACGGGGTGGTCGTATCGACGGGCCGCGGCGGGCGGAGCCAACCGCGTGCCGATCTTCGTCGGCTCCGACGCCGCCAAGCGCATCCGCGTCGCACCGGGCGACACGCTCTTCCTCCGGCCGCTTGCCGAGGGGGGTGAGCCGGTGCACGCCACCGTGGCCGCGGTGTTCCAGGCCGGCGCCTCGGAAGACGGGATCGTCTACGCGCCGCTCGACGCGGCGCAGCGTCTGTTCGCGCTCCCCGGCCGCGTGAGCGTCGTGCTCGTGCGCGCCAGCGGATCGCCGCCCGCCATCGACGCGGCCATCGCGCGGGGCTGGCTGGCGGGGGACGACCGCGAAGCCGCCGCGCTTCGCCGCTTGACCGGCGCCGCGCGCGAGCTGCTCGGCCGCCTGCGCGCCTTGCTCACCGCCGTGACCGCGTTCGCCCTCATCACCGCGAGCCTGTGCACCATGAGCACGCTCACCGACCTCGTCCTCGAGCGCCGCCGCGAGATCGCGCTCTTGAAGTCGCTCGGCGCCGGACGTGGCGACGTCGTTCTCCTCTTCCTCACCGAGGCGGGCCTTCTGGGGCTGGCAGGCGGGCTCGCCGGCTTCGTCATCGGTGCCGTCGCCGCGCAAGTCGTGGGGGCGAGCGTGTTCCACACCGCGATCCGAATCGACTTCGCGCGGGTGCTGCCCGAAGCGCTGCTCCTCGCCATTCTCGTCACGCTCGTCTCGAGCCTGCCGCCCGTCCGTTACGCCCTCGCCCTCGACCCGGCGCGGGCGCTTCGTGGAGAATAGGCCCGTGGACCGACCGATTCCCCAGGCCGCCGGATCCCCACTCGTCCGACTCGAAGGCGCGACCAAGCGCTTCGGCTCGGTCACCGCGCTCGACCGCGTGAGCTTGGACGTGAGCCCCGGCGAGTGGCTCGCCGTCATGGGGCCGAGCGGATCGGGCAAGACGACGCTGCTCAATCTTCTCGGCGGTCTCGACCGCGCCGACGAAGGCCGCGTCACGGTCGGCGGCACCGAGCTCACGGCGCTCGACGACGACGGCCTCACGCGCTACCGCCGCGATCAAGTCGGGCTCGTCTTCCAGCAATTCCATTTGCTGCCCTATCTCACGGCGCTCGAGAACGTGATGGTGGCGCAGCACTACCACTCGATGGCCGACGAGCGTGAGGCCGCCGAGGCGCTGGCCCGCGTCGGTCTCGGGGACTTCCTCGACCGCCGCCCGTCTCAGCTCTCGGGCGGCGAGCAGCAGCGCGTGTGCATCGCGCGCGCCCTCATCAATCATCCGCGACTCATCCTCGCCGACGAGCCGACCGGCAACCTCGACGCCGAGAACGAGCGCCGCGTGCTCGAGATCTTCTCCGAGCTGCACCGCGCCGGCCACACGCTGATCGTGGTCACACACGCCGCGCACGTCGGGCGCCTGGCCGACCGGCGCATCGTGCTCGATCACGGCAAGCTTGCCGACATGCCGCTGGTGGCGAGCGAGATGGCGGTGCGCTTCGATCACTTCCTCGAGCACATGTGGTACCTCGAGGAGCAGGGCGAGCCCGTCCTCTACCGCAACATCCGGCTGCCGGACGTGCTGCATCCCGAGCCCACGGTGGAAGCTCTGGTCGAGGAAGGCTTCGCGACGCGAAACGGCGAGACCCTCCATTTCACCGAGCGCGGCTCGGAGCGCGCGCGCGATCTGGTGCGGCGCCATCGCTTGAGCGAATGCCTCATGGCGGGCACGCTCCATCTCGCCGATCCCGAGGTCGAGGCGACGGCCTGCCGGCTCGAGCACGTGCTCGACGAGAGCGTGGCGGACGCCATCTGCGCCTTCCTGCAGCATCCGGCGAGCTGTCCCCACGGCAAGCGGATTCCGGCCGGTGACTGTTGCCCGCCGCGGGGCGAGCGGGTGTCGGCTTGAGCGAAAGGCGCACGAGCCCTTATCCTGCTCGTTGAGAGCCGGGGCCGCCCGGCAAGAGAGAGACGCAACACGCTGGAGGTGGAATGGCTTACGTCATCACCGATGCATGCATCGATGTCAAGGATCAGACCTGCGTGCAGGAGTGCCCCGTCGACTGCATCGAGACCACGGATGCGGACAAGCAGTACTTCATCGATCCGGACATCTGCATCGACTGCGGCGCCTGCCAGCCGGTGTGCCCGGTGAACGCCATTTTCCCCTCGGATGAAGTGCCGCCGGAGCAGCAGCACCAGATCCAGAAGAACGCCGACTTCTTCACCAAGAAGAAGGCCGAGCAGCCCTGATCCCGCGACCTACCCGCCAGATTTCGCAGGAGTCGTCCCGCCGTGAGTGACGAGTACCCGGGCCCGCCTACGGATATGCCCCTCGAGCCCGAACCGGTCGCGCCGCGCTCGAAGACCCCGACCATTCTCTTCGCCTTCGCGTTGATCGCGATCGTGGGTGGCGTGGCCTGGTTCTCATTCCAGCTCAAGCCGCGCACGCCCATGGGGAACGCCGCGGCCGCCGCACCGGACACGCTCGTGCCCGATACGGTGCAGATCATCCATCCACGACCGATCTCCTCCGCGGCGGCGCAGATCACCGCCGCCGACCTGCCGGGCTTCGACACCGTAGGTCTCACGCCGGGACAGATGCGCTGGCTCTATCACAAGGCGCGCCTCGAGCAGTGCAGCTGCGGCTGCGGCTGGAACGTCGCCGAGTGCCGCATCAACGATCCTAACTGCCCCAAGAGCCCCGGACGCGCGAAAGAAATGGTGGCGGAGGCGAAGCTTCAGAAGTTGTAACTGGACGGGAGTGCGGATCGGGCACAAACTGGACATTGCCGCAACCCGAGGAGGCACTCATGCGTCGAGCCCTACCCCTTCTCTGCGTCCTCGTGGCGGTCGTCTGCGCACCCACTCGAAGCCATGCCCAAACCAGCTTTCCAGCCGTGCCCGTAGTCATTCCGATGTCGTTCGACACCTTGAGCACCGTGCCCTTTCAAACAAGGTTTCGGTTTGGCATGCAGAACCCGAGCAACGGGTTTTGTGTCGACCTCATGCGGGTCGATCCAAAGGCTCCCGCGACCCTGATCTCGTTGTCCCTGCCCACGGGATGGACACAGGACGGGATCTGGTGGTTTCACTCCGCTCCGTTCTGCCCCGGGCAGTCTGCCGGCCCGTTCGAGATCGTCAGTGACAGCCCGCGCTGCTTCGTCGTCTTGTTCACGACGCCGATCCCTGAGGACAACATCTTATATGACTACTGTGTGGATACGGGGATGGGGCAGCCGGTGCCGGCGCAATCCACGAGCTGGGGCAAGGTGAAAGCCGTCTATCGTTAACCCAAAACAGCGAGCCCCGGCCTCGCCATGGCGCGAAGCCGGGGCTCTTGTCTCTTCTGACGAATCCTCAGCTCTGCGAAACGCTCTTTCGAAGCTCCTTCGCCTTCTCCTCTTGCTCATCCTTCAGCGACTCGTGCTTGACCTTGACCACCTTGCCGCTCGAGGCATCGATCCGCACTTGCTTCACACCGGACTTGCCCGCCTCCGTGAACTCGAAGGAATAGAGAAGACGATCGTGCTCGTGCACCAATTCGTGTGAGGTCAGCATCCCCTTGGGGACCTTGGCCTGCGCCGCGTCCTTCGCCAAGGTGTAGTCGACCTTGCGGTGGGGGGACGCCGAGGTCGTCGAGCGAGCCTGGGCCCGGGCGACCGGTAGGACGAGAATGGTAAGTGCCATCACCAGAATCCATTTCATGGAACTCTCTCCTCCGAGCTTGCGCGGTCTGTCGCGATTGGGCCTCCGGCCGCTCCGTTATCGGCCGATTCAGTCACGGCTTTCCTCGGGACGGATCCCTTTCGAACGACCTGCGAAGCCGTCTAATTGGACAATGCGAAGAGCCCAGGTCTAGCATTGTGTCGCCCCACCCCCAGGAGGCTCGCATGCGCCCTGCTCTACTCCTTCTCCTTGTCGCAGCGGCTTGCGCGCTCGGTGGAACCGACGCGCAGGCGCAATTCCCGCCCGGGTACATCCGGGTCGTGCCGCTCGCGTACGACACGCTCGGCACCAGTCCCGCTACGTA
>DATFWU010000079.1:0-10135 GCA_035259005.1 Candidatus Eiseniibacteriota bacterium | reverse complement strand
TCGGGATCGATGCGCGCGTTGGCGCCCACCCGGATGCCCTCGGGAATCGTCGCGCCCTTCCCGATCAAAGCCAGCCCACCGTGCAGGTGCTCGGGGCACACGCGGTTGGCGGGCCCGGCGCCGCCTTCGACGCGCGCGCCCTGGCCCACCCACACCTGCTTGTCGAGGATGGCGCGCTCGACCCGCGCCCCCGGAGTGACGCGCGTGTCGTTCATGAGGATCGAGTCGACGACCTCGGCGCCTCTCTCCACCACGACGCCGGGCGACACGATGGAGCGCACGACACGGCCGTCGATGCGGGCGCCGTTGGCGACCAGCGAGCGCTCGACGCGCGCGTCCGAGCCCAGGCGCACGGCGGGCAGGTCGAGCACCTGGGTGTGGATCACCCAGTCGGGATCGGAGAGATCGATCTGTGGCCGGTCGCTCAACAAGTCCATGTTGGCGGAGTAGAACGCGTCGATGGTTCCCACGTCCTGCCAGTACTGCGGGAAGAGATAGCCGTAGACGTCGGCGCCCTGGGCGAGCAGCGCGGGGATCACGTCGCGCCCGAAGTCGTGCGCCGAGGACTCGAGCACGGCGTCGGCCTCGAGCGCCTGCCACAGCGCCTCGCGCCGGAAGGCGTAGACACCCATCGAGGCGAGCTGGGAGCGCGGCTCTCGCGGCTTCTCCTCGAAGCCGGTGACGCGCCCGCGCGAATCCAGCTCCAATAGCCCGTACTGGGAGGCCTCTTCTTGCGGCACGAGCGTGACCGCGATGGTGACCGCCGCCCGGCGATCGCGGTGGAACTCGAGCATCGGGTTGTAGTCCATCTTGTAGATGTGATCGCCGGACAAGACCAAGAGATCTTCGGCGCGCCGGTTGCGCACGTGAATCAGGTTCTGATACACGGCGTCGGCCGTGCCGCGATACCAGTCGTTCTCGGGCGAGCCGCGGTAGGGCGCGAGCAGGCGCACGCCGCCGCGCGTGCGATCCAAGTCCCAGGCGCGGCCGTTGCCGATGTGCTGGTTCAGGGACGTGGGCCGGTATTGCGTCAGCACGTTGACGTCGAAGATGCCCGAGTTCACGCAGTTGGAGAGCGTGAAGTCGATGATGCGATACTTCGCTCCAAACGGCACCGCGGGCTTGGCGCGCTTCTCGGAGAGCAAGCAAAGCCGGGCCCCGACCCCGCCGGCGAGCAGGAACGCGTACGAGGCGAGGCTCATCGCGCCCCCGCCATGGCGCGGTCGGCGACCGCTACCACGCCGCCGCGCGCCAGCCGAAAGCGCGGCGCCAAGCGCGCCTCCTTGCCGATCACGGCGAGCGCGGCCAATTCGTCCGCAGCGCCCGCCGGCCACGGGCCATCGCCGAGCACCGCGCGCTCCCCCACCTCGACGCTCTTGTCCACGATCACGTGGTCGAGCTTGGCCCCCGCGCCCACACGCACGTCCTGGAAGACGATCGAGTCGGTCACGGTGGCGCCTTCCTCGATCACCGCGCCGCCGAAGAGGATGCTCCGTTCCACGCGACCCGCCACCATCGCCCCGCCGGCTACCAGGCTCTCCTTCACCATCGAGCCCTCGAGGAAGCGGGCCGGCGGACGCTCTTCGCCGTGCGTCTCCACGGTCCACAACGGATCGGCGAGCGAGAGCGGCGGGTCGGGCGCGAGCAGCGCCATGCTGGTCCGATAATACGTCGGCAGATCGATGGGATCGGCCCAGAAGCCTTCCAGCTCGAAGGCGTTCACCGGCACGCCGCGCTCCACCGCCGCCGCCACCCATTCGAACAGCGTCCGCGGCGGGCGCTCGGTGATGGCCGAGCGCAGGAAGTCTTTCTCGAACACGAAGAGCCCGACCGCGGTGAGGCCATCGTTGACCGCCATCTTGTCGCGCGCGATCCGCCGCACGCGCCCGCCGTGGATCTCGATCGGTCGCGCGTGGCGTGCGCGCGCGGGCGGCACGCGGTGCACGGTGATCGACACCGGACACTCCGATTCGGCGTGCGAGGCGATCAGGTCGGAGTAGTCGAGGAGATAGACGTGCTCGGCCGAGCCCACGAGCAGGCGCTCGGTCCCGGCCTCCTCGAACTCGCTCAGGTTGCGCTGCACGGCGTCGCCCGGGCCTTCGGTCCAGCGCGTGCGGTGACGCGAAGCGAAGGGCTGGAGGATGCGAAGCCCGCCCTGGGCGCGGTCCAGGTCCCACGGACGCCCGGCGCCCACGTGCTCGTTGAGCGAGGTCGGCGCGTGCTGGGTGAGCAGCACGACTTCGGAGATCTCGGAGTGGTGGCAGTTGGAGAGGCTGAAGTCGACGAGTCGGTACTTGCCGCCGAAGGGAACCGCCGGAGGTGCGCGGTGCTCGGTCAGAACGCCGAGTCCCTCTCCTCTGCCTCCGGCGAGAAAGACCGCCGTCGTGCCGCGCATCCGGAGCCTCCTTCGGGATTCGTCTCAGGAACTCCGGGCGGGCTCCGCCGACGCCGCGCCGGCTAGAAGCGATAGGAGCCGGAGATGCGGTGCGTGACGTCGAGGTTGCCGTCGCCGCTGAAGCCCGAGACGTCGGAGCCGAAGAATCGGCTGAAGACGGCCGCGTAGTCCACGCCGATCTTGTCGTGATGGAAGCCCGCACCGAAGGTGAGATCGCGGCCCATCATGCCGGTGCGCAGCGCTAGCGCATTACGATAGCGGTATTCGGCCCCGGCGTGGAACGTGCCGCTCAACCCGCCCGCGCCGGTCGCGACGCCCGCCGAGTCGGTCTTGATCCCGACGCCGAAGTACTGGTCGGTCTCGTGGCCCTGGAAATCGAACGGAATGTCGAGCGCCAGGGTGAGCGCGTGCTGAGTCGAGATCGCCAGATCGTACTTGCCACCGACGGTGAACTGGGGCGGCACGTGCTCGCGCGCGCCGCCGTCCCACGCCATGTACGTGGTGGTGAGATCGTGCGCCACGAAGCCGAGCCGCAGCTTGTCGGTAGCCGTGTAGGTCATGCCCGCGTCGAGACCCGCGCCCCAGGCGTTGATGTTTCCGGTGTAATCGGGGAGCGTGCGGTAGACGACCTTGATCGAAGCGCCGGCCGTGAACTTGTCGCCGAACGGACGCGCGTACGAGCCCAAGAGCGCCCAGTCGTTGGCGCTGGCGAAGCGGAAGCTGCCGGCGTCGAGGAAGAGACGCTCGCCCGGATCCCAGCGCCCGTTGCCCTCGGTGGGCAGATTGGTCGAAGGATCGCCGTCATCGTCCTCGAAGTCGATGCCGGGACGAAGTCCCGCCGGATCGGGGGTGACCGGAATGTCGTCGACGCCGAGGCGGATCAAGGAAACAGCGGCCGTCTGGCTGCGCTTGCCTTCCTTGGCGATGGGAAACGAGAACGAGCCGAAGTCGTAATTGGCCGCGCCCCCGAACTGCTCGGCGTGCTGATAGAGGATCTCGCGCGCGCCCAAGAGGGCGAGGCCGGCGGGATTCCAGAACGGGGCCGAGCCGTCGTCGGCGAGGGCGACGAAGGCGCCACCCATGCCGACCGCGCGCGCACCGGCCGGAACACGCAGGAACTCCCCCGCGTACTTGTCGGCGCGAGCCAGCCCCGCGAGGGGCAAAGTGAAGAGGATGGCGAAGAGGGCGATCCGGGCGAGGCGGCCGCGACCGGTCAGGCGAGCTGGGATTTCGAAGCCGGAGAGCGACGCATCGAGCGTCGCGCCTCGCACACACCGCATGCAGGAGCTCCTAACGAACCGATTCCGGCACCGGGGCCGGGAGGGCGCTAACTCAGCGAGGTTAGCAAGCCCCTTCGCGGCCGGTCAACGGCGCCGGCGCCGAAGTCGCGCCACCCGGCATCGAAATCGAGCCGCCCGGCGTCGCCATGGCCCAGCCGGGGCCGGGCGCCACGTGCGGCTTGGGGCGCTGCACCTGCGGCACCGGAAGATCCTTCCGCTCGGCGGTCATGGGGCGAAGGATCCGCCACTCGCCGCGCACGAGCATCACCTCGTCGGCCGACGCGAAGGCGCGGGCCTCGCCGCCGCGCAGCTGGTAATGCACCTGATACCGGACCACGGCCTTGCCGGTTCCGGTGTGGGTGACCGTGATTTTCTGCACGTCTAGTGCCTGGAGGGGCGGGAGATCGACCAGATGCTCGCCCGGCGCCTGGCGGCCGACACCCACGAAGCACTCCAGGGCGCGGCCATGCTGGCCTTCGCGGATCGCCGCCCAGAACGAATTCACGGGTGCCGACGGACTGATGAAGCGCGGATCGTGCGAGGGACGCTCGCCGGGCTGGAACGCGATGAGAGAAAGAACGCCGATGGCGGCAATGAGGCGGGAGCGAAGATCGGTCATCGGAGCAGTGCTCCTTCCGCGTGGGTGCGGTGACGCGAGCCCCCAGAGCTTTGGGGCGCCGGCCGCGTCCGATGGGCCGATCCAGGCGACGACCAGGTCGCCGCTTCTATTTTATCAAGGAGTAGAGGAAGAGAGCGAGAATCTAAGGGCGCCGGGGAACATTTCCCCGCCCCGGGCGGCGCCGGGAGCCGGCCGTGACGCGTCCGGGCCGGGCGGGACGCGCGGCTGGACCCCCCGCCACGGCGTTTCGCAACGCCCGCACTTCCTCGCGCGTGAGCGGCCGAAGCGCGCCCGCGGGCAGGTCTCCGAGCGTGATGGGCCCCACGCTCACGCGCTCGAGCGCCACGAGATCGAGACCGAGGGCGGCGCACATGCGGCGCACCTGGCGATTGCGCCCCTCGGCGATGGTGAGCGCCACGCGCCTCCTGGCGATCACTTCCACGCGCGCCGGGCGGCTCTTCTCCCCGGGCGCGAACTCGACGCCCATGCCGAGCTGCGCCAGGGCGCGCGCCGAAGGCGGCTCGGCCAGCGTCAGATGATAGGTCTTCGGAATCTCGTAGCGCGGGTGCATGAGGCGGTGCGCGAGATCGCCGTCCGAGGTCAAGAGCAAGAGACCGCTCGTGTCGCCGTCGAGACGTCCGACGGGGAAGAGACGCGGCCCGCCCTCGGGCAAATAGCTCTTCACCGTGGGCCTTCCGCCGGGATCGAGCATCGTGGTGAGCACGCCGACCGGCTTGTGGAGCGCGTAGTAGGCGTCGGGCCGCTCGCCGGCAAGGGCGTGTCCGCTCACCGTCACGCGCTGGCGCGCGGGATCGACCTGGGTGCCGGGCTCGCGCACCACCTCGCCGTCGACTCTCACTTCGCCGGTCTTGATGAGCACGTCGCACTTGCGGCGCGCGGCGATGCCACGCTCGGCGAGCAGCTTGTTGAGGCGGACGGTCAAGCGCCGCCTAGCTTTCGGCTTCGGCCGGCTCCTCGGCCTCAGCCGTGGACTCACCGCCCGATTCCCTCTTGGGCGGCTCGGGCGAAGCGGGCGGGAAGAGCGGCTCCGACTCCACCTCGGCCTCGCGCGCTTGCAGGATGGCCTTGAGCTCCTCCGGCCGCGGCAAGTCGTTCAAGTCGCGGAGCCCGAAGTACGAGAGGAACTCGGTCGTGGTGCCGTAGAGGAGCGGGCGTCCGACCACGTCCGAGCGACCGCGGATGGTGATCAAGTCGCGCTCGAGGAGGGTGGCCAAGGCACTCCCCGAATCGACGCCGCGAATCGACTCGATCTCGGGCCGCGTCACCGGCTGCTTGTAGGCGACGATGGCCAGGGTCTCGAGCGCGGCGCGCGAGAGGCGCGCCTTGCGCTTGCCCTGCAGGAGCTTCTTGATCCAGGGCGCGTGCTTCTCGCGCGTGACGATGAGCCAGCCGCCGCCGATCTCGATCAATTGCACCCCGCGATTCGCGCGGTCGAGCTCCTCGCGCAGCGCCTCGAGCGCGTTCGACACGTCCATGGCGTCGGCGCCGATGGTCTCGACGAGAAGACTCAGCGTGAGCGGGCTGTCGGAAGCGAACAAGAGCGCTTCGAGCAGCGGGCGAAGCTCATCCGGTGACATCGGGGTTCCCCTCGCGCTTGCGCCGCACCTTGGGCGGCGGATCGTCCGACACCGCGGGCGTCGATCCGGGCGCGGACTCGCCGCCCGGCGCTTCGGTGCCCTCGGGCGGAGTTCCTGGGTCGGGCGCGGGCTCGACCCAGATCTCGCCGAAAGGCGTGTCCTGCTCCACCCGTAGCCTCGCCATCTTGAGCAGCTCGAGCAAGGCCAGAAGCGTGACGATGGCCTCGATGCGGCTCCGGCACTCCTCCAGAAGCAGCGTGAACGACATCCGCCCCGCCCGCCGCGTGCGCTGGAGGAGGAGGCCCATCTTGTCCTCGATGTCGTAGGCCTCGCCCGTCATCTCGAGCACGTTTCGCTCGGGCAAGCGGGCGAGCACGCGATCGAGCGCGTCCAGGAGCGCGAACAGGCTCACGGCGGCGAGCGGCAAGGGCCCCGCCTCCGACTCGTCGGGCACGATGCCGCGCTCGAACATCTCGCGGCGACGCTGCTCGCGGTCCTTCAAGCCCTCGGCCGCCTCCTTGTACTGGCGGTACTCGAGCAAACGCTGCACCAGCTCGTCGCGCGGATCCTTCTCTTCTTCCTCGCCGAAGGTCGGCTGCGGAAGCAGCATGCGCGCCTTGATGCGCATGAGGGTGGCGGCCATGACCAGGAACTCGCCGCTCACCTCGAGGTCCAGAAGCCGCATCATCTCGAGATAGCGCAGGAACTGCTGCGTGATGTGCGCGATGGGAATGTCGTAGATGTCGACTTCGTCGCGCTGGATCAGGTGCAGGAGAAGATCGAGCGGGCCCTCGAACTTCTCGAGCTTGACCTCGACCGAGGGGCGCATGGGAGGCAGTCCGCTCATCGTCTTGCGAGCCTCATGGCGGCGCGCACCTCGGCCATCGTCTTCTCGGCGATGGCGCGGGCGCGGCGGTCGCCGTCGGCGATGACGTCCCACACGCGATCCGGATCGCGCGCGAGCTCGGCGCGGCGCTCGCGGATCGGCGCCAAGTAGTTGGCGAGCACTTCGCTCAGGTGTTTCTTGTCGGCCACGCAGCCGAGCTGGCCGGCCCGGCACAGCTCGGCGATGTGGTCCGCCTCGCCGGGATTGAACTTGCGGTGGTACTCCCAGACCACACAGCCCGGATGACCGTCCGAGGGATCCGCTTCCGGCCGGCCGGGGTCGTGCAGGCGGATCTTCTTGGGATCGGTGTAGGCCTCGCGCACCTTCTTGGCGATGTCCTCGGGCGCGTCGGCGATCCAGATCGTGTTGCCCACCGACTTCGACATCCGCGTGCCGTCCAGGCCGCGCAGCCGCGCGAACTTGGTCAAGCGCGGCTCGGGCTCAGGGAACACCGGCTTCTCGGGCTCGGTGTAGAGATGATTGAAGCGGCGCGCGATCTCGCGCGTCAGCTCCACGTGCGGCACCTGGTCCTCGCCCACCGGAACGACATTCGCCTTGTAGAGAAGGATGTCGGCCGCCTGCAGCACCGGGTAGCCGAGATGGCCGAGCGAGATCGTGCTCTCCTCCATGCCGAGATCGCGCACCTGCTCCTTGAGCGTGGGATTGCGCTCGACGCGCGCCTTGGTCACGAGCATGGAGAAGAGCAGATAGAGCTCGGCGTGCTCCTTCACGTGCGATTGCACGAAGATCGGGCTCACCGCCGGATCGAGCCCGGCCGCGAGCCAGTCGAGCACCATCTCGTAGGTGTTGGGTTGCAGCTCGTCGACGCGATCGGCGGCGGTGGTGAGCGCGTGCCAGTCGGCCACCATGAAGAAGGAATCGAAGTCCTTCTGGAGCGCGATCCAGTTCTCGAGCGCGCCGACGTAATTGCCGAGGTGCATCTGCCCGGTCGGCCGCATGCCGGAGAGAATGCGCCCGCGCTTCGCCGTCGGCGTGGCCGTGACGGCGGCGGCCGCACCACCGTCTTGCGGGCGCGCGCTCACGAGGGGATCCACCGGAACAGGTTCTCGGCCAGGTGCAGCAGCACACCGGTGAGGTAGCGAAGCGGAACCCCGATCAGCGTGTCCGACACACCCGGGAGCAGAAAGAGCACGAAGATGAGGAGAATTCCCATGAACCCGATGTGCGCGTAGGCCCGGGCCAGATTCGGCGGCAGCAGACGAAGCGCGACCCAATGGCCGTCGAGCGGCGGAATGGGCAGCAGGTTGAAAAGGCAAAGCACGCAATTGACGACCAATCCCGCCTGCCCGATCACGTACGCCGGCGCCCCCACGGACAGCGGCATGAAACGCGTCGAGGCCACGAGCACGGCGAACAGGAAGCCGAGAATCAGATTCGAAAGCGGTCCCGCGATGGCGACCAGGACGCCGTCGTAGCTGTGATGGAAATTGCGCGCGTCGACCGGAACGGGCTTGGCCCATCCAAAGGCGGGAAGGTTCCAGAGCATGAGCAGACCCGGCAAGATGATGCTCCCGTAGAGGTCGATGTGCGGAATCGGATTGAGGGTCAGCCGTCCCGCGAACTTGGCCGTTGGATCCCCTCTCCACAGCGCCACGAGCCCGTGCGAGCACTCGTGCACGATCACCGAAAGCAGAAGAATCGGCAGATAGAGAAGTACGGCCCCGATCTGACTCGTGTTCAAGAAGGCTCCCGTCGCTATGCTGCCCGCGCGCGGAGCGTAAGGTCAAACATACGCTGTCGCAAGGAGTTTCGGGCGCCCGAGAAGCCTAATTCAGAGGCCCCTCCAGACACTTCACGCACACCACCGTGAGATCGTCGAGCAAATGGTCCGCTCCCCCGGCGAACTCGGTCACGCGGCGCACCAGGGTGTCGACGATCTCGCGCGCCGAGCGCGCGTGCGCCTCCGCCAAAAGAGCAACCACGCGGTCGGGTCCGAACTGCTCGCCATCCGCCGCCGTGGCCTCGCTCACCCCGTCGGTGTAGCAGAGGATCGTGTCGCCCGGGCCCAGGCTCACCGGCCGCTCCTCGTACTGCGAGTCGGGGAGCACGCCGAGCGCCAGGCCACCCTCGGTCAGGCGCTCCACCCGACCGCTGGCGCGCCGCAAGATGGGCGGATCGTGGCCGGCGTTCGAGAAGGTGAAGATGCGGTTCTTCGAATCGAGCACCCCGTAGAAGGCGGTGACGAACTTGCCGCGGTCGGTGCTCTCGTGGAGGAGCGTGTTCACCTTGGCCAGGATGATGCGCAATGCGAACTGGTTGCGGATCTCGGCCAGGAGCATGGCGCGGTAGGCGGCCATGAGCAGCGCGGCCGGAATCCCCTTGCCCGAGACGTCGCTGATGGCCACGCCGAGCTGGTTCTCGACGATGGGGATGAAGTCGAAGTAATCGCCCCCCACTTCGGAGTAAGGCAGGTTGAGGCCGTGGATGTCGAAGCCGGGCACTTTCGGATCGGCCTTGGGCAAGAAGGAGATCTGGATCTGGCGCGCGATCGCCAGCTCGCGCTCCAGCTGGCGGCGATGCTCGGCGTCCTCGAGCAGGCGCGCGCGCTCGATGGCGGCCGCGGCCTGGCTCGCGAAGGCGTGCAGCACCTCGAGGTGCGCTTCGGTGTAGGTGTCCTTGCGGTCGCTCTCCAGATTGAAGACGCCGATCACCTTGCCCTCGGCGATCATCGGACACGCCATCTCGGAGCGCGTGCGCGCCCGCGCCAGGACGTAGCGATTGTCCTTGGAGGTGTCGGGCACGATGATGCTCTCGCCCGTCTTTGCCACCCACCCCACGATGCCCTGGCCGACCAAGAGCTCGACGCCGGGATGCCAGGAGTCGGGATAGCCGCGGCCCAAGTGCGCCTCGACGCGCGACCCGTCCAAGGACAACAAGAAGATGGCGCCCGCGTCGTAGGCCACGAGACGGCGCAAGCCGTCGAGAATCGCTTCCAAGGTCGCCGACAGCGTGAGCGGCTGCGAGAGCGAGCGCGCCACACGGAGCAGCGTGGCTCGCTCGGCGGCGCGGCGGCGCACATCGAAGTAGAGCTGCGCGTTCTCGATCGCGACCGCGAACTCCTTGGCCGCGGCCTCGAGCGAGCGCGCGTCCTCGGCGGTGAAGGCAGCGCCGCCGGCGCGGTCGAGGCATTCGATCACGCCCAGCACCTGGCCGCGGCGCTCGAGCGGAACCAGGAGAGCCGACTTCCAGCCCGGCTCGACATTCTTGAACTCGGGATCCTCGAAGGAGGGGCCGAGGATCAGGGTGCGCCCGGACGTGGCGACGCGCCCGGGAAGCCCTTCGCCCGCGGCGAGATACATCTCGCGGAAGCCCTCGGTGAAGGTGGGCGCGAACTCG
>DATFWU010000078.1:0-6670 GCA_035259005.1 Candidatus Eiseniibacteriota bacterium | reverse complement strand
GTGACCTGGTAGCCGAGGTGGGTGAGGTAGCGACGGATCGTATCGTTGGCCACCGCCGAGCGCAGGTGGCCCACGTGCGGCTTGTCCTGCACGGTCATGCCGCACACGTACATGCCGACCTTGCCGGGCACGACCGGCTCGAAAGACCGCTTGCCCCGGCTCTGCGTATCGTGGATGCGCAGCGTCACATCACTCTCCTTGCAATGGTTTCCCGGAAACTCTCTAACCTTTGGGCTCGATGCGCGCCGGAGCCGGCGTCCGTCCGCCCTGGGGCTCGAGCGCGAGCGCCAGCATGCGCGCCACCACGTCGTCATAAGAAAGACCGCGCGCTTTGGCGGCCATGGGCACGAGGCTCGTCGGCGTCATCCCGGGCACCGTGTTGACCTCGAGACAATAGGGCCGCCCGTCGGGATCGAGACGGAAATCGACGCGCCCCACGCCGCGGCAGCCGAGCGTCTCGAAAGCGCGAAGCCCCAGCTCTTGCACGTGCGCCGCCACATCCTCCGGGAGCACGGCGGGACACTCGTAACGGCTCATCCCCGGCGTGTACTTGCTCTCGTAATCGTAGAAGCCGCTCTTGGGAACGATCTCGACGATGGGCATCGCCTCGTGGCCGAGCACGGCCACGGTCAGCTCGCGCCCCGGAATGAAGCGCTCGATCAGGACCTGGCGCGAGTGCTTGGCCGCCAGCTCGAAAGCCGGCACGAGGCCCGGCGCGCTCTCGACGATGGTGAGCCCCACCGTGCTGCCCTGATCGTTGGGCTTCACCACCACCGGGAAGCCGCCCAAAGGGCCCACATCGGCCGGATCGGGCGGCGGACCGTCGGAGGGCAGAGCCAGCCAGGGCGGCGTGGGGATGCCCGCGTGCTCGAACAGGCGCTTGGACATCGCCTTGTCCATGGCGAGCGCGGAGGCCAGCATGCCCGAGCCCGTGTAGGGCACGCGCGCGAGATCGAGCACCGCCTGGAGCGTGCCGTTCTCCCCCGCTCCCCCGTGGAGCGCGATCACCACGGCCTGGGCGTCCTTGAGCTCGGGCACGCGCACGAGCGCGGTCTCGGGTGCAGTGCTCGCGCTCGGTTCGAGCGCCCGCGCCCCCGTCTCCGCCCCGGCCGGCAGCGCGTGGCCGTCGGCGGCGTCCAAGCTCAGCACGTCGTGGCCCAGGCGCCGCAACGACGCGGCCATGCCGGCGCCGGTGGTGAGCGAGACGGCGCGCTCCGACGAGCGGCCGCCCATGAGGATCACGATCTTCATCCGCAGGTCCCCGATGGTGCCCGGCTGCGATTCACTTCGTTTCGAGAAGCACGACGGCGAGGGCCGCGAGCCCGTGGCCCTGCCCGAGCGCGCCCAGACCCTCGGGACGTGTGGCTTTCACCGAGACGCGCTCGGGGCCCGTGCCGAGCGCCTGCCCCAGTCTCTCGCGCATCGCGTCCACGTAAGGCGCCAAGCGCGGCTCCTCGAGCACGACGGTGACGTCGGCGTTGACCACGGACGCTCGGCGCTCGGCGGCCATCGCCACCACTTGCTCCAGGATCCCGATCGACGAAGCGCCGCGCCAGCGCCCTTCGGTGTCGGGGAAGTGCTTGCCCAGATCGCCGAGCGCCAGAGCGCCGAGAATGGCGTCGGCGACGGCGTGGCACACGGCATCGGCATCCGAGTGCCCGACCAGGCCGCGATGGCTCTCGACGCGCACGCCCCCCAGGATGAGCGCTCGCCCGTGCCCAAACGGATGCACATCATAGCCGAGCCCGACCCGCTGTCCCATGCTCGCTCCTCAGCCCATCCAGGGAGCGCCGCCGGCGCGCACCCAGGCCTCCGCCATGCGGAAGTCGTCAGGGGTGGTGATCTTGAAGTTCATGTCGGCGCCAGGAACCGCCGCCACCGGCTCGCCCAGAGACTCGAGCAGCATGGCGTCGTCGGTCACGCCCTCGGCGGGTGCTGCGTCGTGCGCGCGCTCGAGGAGCGAGAGCCGCGCCCCCTGTGGCGTCTGCGCGAGGACCAGGCTCGCGCGCGGCACGCTACGTCGCACGCGGTCTCCCTCTACTTCTTTCACCGTGTCCGCGATGAGCCGCACGCACACCGCGGGGCCGCGCGCCGCCGCGAACGCCATGCGCGCGAACAGCTCGGGCGGAGCGAAGGGGCGCGCCGCGTCGTGCACCAGGACGACCGGATCGCGCTCGGCCTGCTTCGAGGCGCGCACGGCGGCGCGCACGACGCGCAATCCCTCGCGCACCGAGTCGTGACGCTGGGCGCCGCCGCGGCAAGCCCCGTGCAAGAGCCGCCGGCTCGCTTCGGTGAGCCGCCCGGTCGCCGGCCAAGCCAGCGCGGGATCGGCGACCACGAGAATGCGCGAGACCGCCCCGCTGGCGCACGCGGCCTCGACTCCATAGGCGAACACCGGGTGCCCGCAGAGATCCAGAAATGCTTTGGGCTCCTCGGCGCCGAGCCGCTCGCCTTTGCCCGCGGCCACCACGATGAGCCAGACCGGATCGCGAGCCGAGCTCATCCGCCGGGCTCGGCGCCACGCGAGCCGCTCGGGGCCAGCTCGGAGTCGTCTTCTTCGGGCGCGGATTCTTTGCGGCGCTGGGGGCCGAGCGACACCTCGACGGCCTCCGCCAACGTGGCGGCGCCCAGAATCTCCGTGCCTTCCACACGGGCTTCCTCGAGCTGCGAGCGCGGAACGACCACGGGACCGTAGCCCATGAGCGCGGCTTCGCGCACGCGACGCTCGAGGCTCGGCACCGGACGCACTTCGCCCGCGAGGCCGATCTCGCCGATGGCCACCAGGCGCCCGCGCGCCGGCCGGTCGAGACGGCTTCCGGCGATGGCGAGCGCGAGACCGAGATCGGCCGCCGGCTCCTCGAGGCGGAGCCCGCCGGCCACGTTCACGAACACGTCGGCGTGCGAGAGGCGCACGCCCAGGCGCTTCTCGATCACGGCGAGGAGCACGGCGAGCCGCTTGGGCGGCACGCCCGAGCCCGCGCGCTGCGGCACCGCGAAGCCCGAGCCCGCGACCAGCGCCTGCACCTCGACCACCAGCGGGCGCGTCCCGGCCAGGCTCGTCACCAGAACCGATCCCGGATTTTCGAACGGCGTGGCCGCCCCCACGAACGCCCGCGCCGGGTCGCGCACTTCCGCGAGGCCGCTCTGCGACATCTCGAAGACGCCGATCTCGCTGGTCGATCCGAAGCGGTTCTTGGCCGCGCGCAGGAGCCGCACGGGATGGTGGCGCTCGCCCTCGAGATAGAGCACGGCGTCCACCATGTGCTCGAGCACGCGGGGCCCGGCGGCCGCCCCATCCTTGGTGACGTGGCCGACGAGTAGCACCGGCACGCGCCGACGCTTGGCGAAGTGCAAGAGCCCGAGCGCGCACTCGCGCACCTGCGCCACCGAGCCGGGCCCCGCGGGCACTTCGGCCACCGCCAGGGTCTGGATGGAGTCGACGACCAGAATGCCGGGTGCGGACTCCTCGGCGGCGGCGAGCGCGCGAGCGAGATCGGTCTCGCACAAGACGAGAAGCTCCGCGGGCGAAGCCCCGATGCGCTCGGCGCGCAGGCGCACCTGCTCGGGCGACTCCTCGCCTGAGAGATAGAGCACGCGGCGCCGCGTCGCCAGGGCGCGCGCGATTTGCAGCGCCAGCGTGGACTTGCCGATTCCCGGATCGCCGCACAGAAGAAGGAGCGCGCCCGGCACGAGCCCGCCGCCCAGCACGCGGTCGACCTCGCCGAAGCCCGTGGGCTCGCGCGCCGCCGCCTCGAGCGTCACCTCGCCGAGCGGCTGCGGCTTGGGAGCCTCGCCGGCGGCCGCGGCCACCCAGGCGCCGGCGTGGGGCGCCGCACCCGGCGCCACTTCTTCGGCGCGCCGCTCGACGGCCGTGTTCCAGGCGCTGCAGGCCGGGCAGCGGCCGAACCAGCGCGGGCGATCCTCGCCACACTGCGAGCAGGCAAAGACGACGCGCGCCAGTTTGGAGGAAGGCTTGCGACTCGATGGATTCATGGCTCTCCCGGGGCGAGTGGCCGGGCCGAGAGGCGGACCGGACCCCCAGAAAAACCCGCCGGCGGGATCAGAACAAGGAAAACTTCAAATACCGGTGCGGATTCTCTTTGATGTCGCGGACCAGCTCGTTCAGCTGGCGCATGCTGCCGTGCATCTGGTTGTAGAGATCCCGGTCGCGCAGCAGCATGCCCAGGGTGCTCGAGTCGGAGTCGGCCTTGTCGGCCAGGCTCGCGAAGCGTGCCGCTGCCTCGTCCAGGTGCGTGATCAACGTGTCGGCGCGACCCGTGGTGGTGTCGAGGCGATCCACGGTGCGGGTCACGACCGCGTTCTTCTCTTGCACCAGCGTACGCAGCTGGGAGGACACTTCTCGCAGGTTCTGCGCCGTTTGCCGCAGATCCTCGCGGTTCTCCGCGATCGTGGCCTGGAGATCGACCGAAGCCCCCTCCACGTTGTGCAGGGTCTTGCGCAGGGTGCCGCGCTCCTCGGCCAAGGCGAGCAGGCGGTCCACCTGGTCCGACACGCGCTGCAGAGAATGGAGCGCGTCGCCCATCTGGCTGATCACTTCGGGCACGCCGGTCTCGTAGTAGCCGAGGATGGTGTCACGATCGCCGTACGAGGGTCCGTCCTCGGCCAGGTCGATGGCGATGAACTTCTCGCCCATGAGCCCGGTGTTGCGCACGTTGACACTCGAGTTGCGCGTGATGCGCACGCCTCGATCGATGGCGAACTTCACGTTCACGCCGCCGGGACGAAGCGTGATGTCGAGCACCTTGCCCATGCTCACGCCGTTCACCGAGACCGGATCGCCGGTGGCGAGCCCGCCCACGTCGGAGAAGCGCGCGTTGTAGACGCGGCGCTTGCGAGCCAGACGCGCGTCGGAGAGCCAGGTGACGCCCCAGATGACGAGCGCCAGCGCTCCGATCACCGCGATCCCGACCCGGATCTCCGTGTTGCGTCCCGCCATGACGTTCCTCCAAGGGGCGCTCGCGCTCAGTGCGCGACCGCGAGCCCCTGGCTCTTGCCCTCGACGAAGGCGCGCACGAGAGGATCCTCGGAATGCCGGATCTCGTCTGGCGTTCCCTGCGCGTGCACGCGGCCCTGGTGCAGATAGGCGATGCGATCGCCCACGAAATAGGCGCTCGTCATGTCGTGCGTGACCACGACGGATGTGAGACCGAACTGCTTTTGCAAGCTCCGGATCAAACGGTTGATGACGTCGGCCATGATGGGGTCGAGCCCGGTCGTCGGCTCGTCGTAGAGCAAGACTTCGGGATCGGTGGCGACGGCGCGCGCGAGCGCCACGCGCTTCTTCATGCCGCCCGAAAGCGATGCCGGCTTCAGATGATCGACATCGACGAGGCCCACCTGCGCGAGCCGTTCGCGCACGAGAGTCCTCTCCTCGTCGGGCGCCAGCCGCTTGCGCACGCGAATGCCCATGGCCACGTTCTCGCCCACGGTGAGCGAGTCGAAGAGAGCGGCTCCCTGGAACACCATCCCGACCCGGCCGCGGAGCGCGATCCACTGCGCGCTCGTCCACGCCGTCACGTCCTCGCCGAGCACACGGACCGTGCCCTTGTCCGGTTTGACGAGTCCGACGAGATGCTTGAGGAGCACGCTCTTGCCGCCTCCCGAGCGGCCGATGATGACCACCGACTCGCCGCGCGCCACGTCGAGATCGACGCCGGCGAGGACGGGCCGGCCACCGAAGCTCTTTTCCAAGCCGCGCACGCTGAGCGCCGGAGCGTCCATCAGAAGGTCACCCGGAAGAGCAGGTTGGCGAGCACGTAGTCGCTGACCAGGACGAGCACGCACGAGGCGACCACGGCGCGCGTCGTGGCCAGGCCGACGCCTTCGGCGCCGCCCTCGCTCGCGAGCCCGTAGTGGCAGCCCATGAGCGCGATCAAGATGCCGAAGAAGCCGCTCTTGCACAGCCCCGAGGTCAGGTCCTTGAGGTGGAAGAACTGCTTGAGCGCCTGCACGTAGGTGTGCGGCGACTGGTCGAAGGAGAAGACGGCGACCACGAAGCCGCCGAAGATGGCGATCGCGTTGGCGAACACGACGATGACCGGCAGCATGATGAGCGCGGCCACGAGGCGCGGCATGACGAGGTACTTCACGGGGTCGACCGAGAGCACCTCGAGCGCGTCCACCTGCTCGGTCACCCGCATGGTGCCGATCTCGGCCGCGATGGAAGCGCCGACGCGTCCCCCCACCACGAGCGCGGTGAGCACGGGGCCGAGCTCGATCAAGACCGAGCGCTCGATCACGGCGCCGAGATAGCGCAGCGGCACCACGCCCTCGAGCTGGTAGGCCGCCTGTACCGCGGCCACGGCGCCCGTGAACAAGGCGACGATGCCGACCAGCGGCATGGAGCCCACACCGATGGCGCTCATCTGATCGAGGATCTGGCGGCGGTAGGTGGCGGCCGAGAAGGTGGCGCCGACGGCGCGCAGGAAGAGGATGCCGACCTTCCCCGTGTCCTCGAAGAAACGCAGGATCTGGCGGCCCACCCAGGCCAGTCCGGTGCGCGCTCCCTCGGTGATGATCTCCTCGCCCGGGAGGTCCTCGAGGAGGGTCCGGTCCAGGAGTGATCTGCGGGTTTCCTCTGCCATGCCTTCGCCCTTCCGTCCCTGAAATGGGTGAAGCGGGAGTGGGGAATCAGGCCTTCGGGCGCGGT
>DATFWU010000077.1:0-24999 GCA_035259005.1 Candidatus Eiseniibacteriota bacterium | reverse complement strand
GCGAAGGCCGAGACCGTGGCGCCGGCGCGTCGCAGGGCCGTGGCTAGCGATTCCCGCGGATCCGCCTCGTCGTCCACGACGAATACCCGGTAGCCCGCCAGCGCCGAGTGGCCGCCCGTCGAGCGTGCCGGCGTCGGCGAGCCGTCGAACACGGGAAGTCGCACGGTGAAGCACGAACCCAGGCCCTTGCCCAGGCTATCGGCTTCGATCGAGCCGCCGTGTATCTCCACGAGCCGCCGCGTGATCGTGAGACCGAGCCCCAGTCCGGTGCGCGAGCGCGAGGCGCTGCCTTCGGCCTGCGTGAAACGATCGAAGATGAAGGGGAGGATCGCGGGCTCGATGCCATCCCCGTTATCCTGCACGCGGATTTCGAGCTCGTTCCGCTCACGCCTTGTCCGTACCGTGACGCGGCCGCCGCGCGGCGTGAACTTCAGCGCATTGCCGAGCAAGTTGGCCATCATCTGATGGAAGCGCGTCGGGTCTCCCCACAGACACGACGGCTCGGCGTCGAGCTGGCTCTCCAAGAGGATGCTCTTGGCATTCGCGGCCGGGAGGTGCGCCTCGATCATGTCGGCGATGGCGGCGTTCGGATCGAGCGCGATGGGCTGCAAGCGGAGCTTGCCGTTCGCGATGCGCGAGATGTCGAGCAGCTCGTCGATGAGTTGCGTCTGGACCTTGAGGTTGCGCTCGATGACTTCGAGGGCGCGCTCGCGCTCCGTCTCGTCGAGCTGGCCCTCGCGCAGAAGGTGCACCCAGATGGAGATCGCGCTCAGGGGCGTGCGAAGCTCGTGCGACAGCACGGCAAGGAACTCCTCGAGCAGGCTCCATTGGGGTCCTGCCAAGGCACGAGCAACAGCGACGCGCGGCATGAAGACTCCTCGAAGGCGCTCTGGGGACGGCAGGCTCACGACCGGAGCAAGCCAGTCAAAGCAAGGCGCGGACCGTGTGCCGGCCCCGAGCCGGCCCTCGGAAATGCCGTCTGTTCGCGGAGATGAGCGGCTGACTCAGGAGTGTCCCCAAGACCGGGAGAGCTTCTTACAAAGAAGAGGAGAAGAATGTAGATAGGGCTTCGTGTCCAAGGAAAAGAAAGACGCGATGCGAGAGGAGGAGGGGCCTCTGCATCGCGTCGGTGGAGCGTCCGGCTTGCTGCTTACTTCAACCCGAAACTCGTCTCCCTACGAAAGGATCGTGGACGGAGAAACTAGTCGCCGTACGCCCGCGGCAGACCCTTCGGATCTCCGACAGGCCCGGAGTTGCCAGGGAGGCCACCGCCGCCACCCGTCGGCGGAGGCGTCACGACCTGAACCCCCGGGACGGTGCGCGGTTGCTGATTGCGCCAACCAAAGTGATTTCCGTTCCCGCCTTTCAGCGTCGGCGAAAGCATCCACAGAGCGAAGAGAAGATGGAACATCGGGGGCGATCCTTTCGTTCGGGTGTCCGGCTCGTCGCCTCTGAGTTCAGGTTCACCGCCGCCTCATCGCAAGCGCTGTGCCGCTCGCGACGCGTCACCGCAAGCGCATGCGAGTACCCGATTTGATTCGGCATCGTGCTCCGAGAGGTGCCGTCAGAACGGCGTGGAGTCGAGCCCGCTCACCCAGCCATGGGGAGATTGGCGCAGCCTCATTTCGCCGTGCGCAATGCAATGGAGGATTCAGGGTGTGTGAAGGGCGGAATCGGCCCTGTGCAGGGCGGCGAGGATCAGGCCCGCGGTTGGCTCAAGTAGAGGCCTCGCCATAAGCGCGCGCGAGCTCTGCGCGATCTTCCTCGCTCAAATCGGAGCTGAAGTGGAGGAGCGCGTCCCACACGTCGTGATTCTCGAAGTATTCGCCGCGGCAGCCGAGGTGGAGAAAGCCGCCGGGGGAGAAACGTCCTTCCTCATAGAACAGGAGCCGGATGCGCCACGTTCCCTTCTCGATGGGCTCGCGGCAGTGGCGGCAGCGTGCCTGGCTCGACGGAGAGCGCTGGGCGCCCGCGATGCGCGGGAGCCGACGTTGGGCGAGGCTCGAGCGGGCGGCGCGCTCCAGGGACTCGCGATCGAGCGCCAAATCGGGCGCCGCTTCGGCGAGGGCCTCGAGCAGGGGCTCGGCGCGCATGTAGGCCGCGCACAGGGGATGGAACCACAGGGTCATCTCGCCTTCGCCGAACGGGTTGGGAAGGCGCTCGCCAAAACGTAGCTCGCCTTTGGCGATGGCGAGCCCGCAGCCTCGGCACTTGGCGCGCCCGCTGGGGGCGGCTTCGAACACGTGAGCCATGGGGAAAAGATACACGGGCGGGCGCTCCCTTAGGATGCCCGCCCGTGAAAGGACTGCCTGGAGCCCGACTAGCGCCGGCGTCCGCCTCCGCCACCGCGCCCGCCGCCCCGGCTGCCACCGTAGGAGCCGCGTGAGGAGCCGCCGCCCCACGAGCGATTGCCGTTGGAGCGCGCCTGCGAGTCGCGGTTCATGTTGTTGCTGGAATTGTTCCACGAGCCGTTGTTGCGCTGCTGCCAGTTGCCCTTCGAATCCTGGCGCATGACGTTGCCGTTGCGATCGCCGTAGACGTTGTTCCCGCCCTTGCCGACGCGGCTCGCCTTCTGCTTGCCGAAGTCGCTCTGCTTGTTGCTGCTCGCGACCCGGCCCTTGTTGTTGCCTTGGTTGTAGAGGTTGTTGCCTCCCGAGGGAAGCTGGGAAGCGGTGTTGCGTCCGCCGCCGCCTGCGGGAAGCTGCGACGCGCCGTTGCCGGGACGGCCACCCACGCCGCCCACGCCGCCGGCTCCACCCACGCCGCCCACTCCACCCACGCCACCGACTCCGCCGACGCCTCCGACACCGCCCACTCCACCCACACCGCCGACGCCACCGACTCCACCGACTCCGCCGATCCCTCCGACACCGCCGATGCCACCCACGCCGCCCACCCCTCCGGGACGATATCCGCCCGGCGGGTAGTAGCCCCAGCATCCGCCGCCATATCCGTACCAGCCGTGGTAATAGGCGCCGTGCCAGAAGGCCGCGCTCATGGCGAAGAAGCCGGCCGTCCACACGAAGCCGAAGCCCCATCCGTAGTAGGGCGTGTAGGCGACGGCCACGCCGTACGTCATGGCGTAGGGGTAGTAGACCGAGCCCCAGTAGGGTGGGTAGTACCAGCCGGTTCCGTAGACCGGCACGCCGTACCACGGATACGACCACATGTAGCCCGGCGTGTAGCCGACGTAGACCACGGAGGGTGTCGACTCGTACACCTTGACGTAGGTCGTGTTGTACACCGGCTCCGAGGGAGGAATCTTGGCGATCTCGTCCTCGGGCACGCTGTCCGCCACCTTCCAGGGACCCTTGGGCTTGTCGGAGATGAACCAGACGCCGTTGTCGCACCCGTAGTACTTGCCCTCGATGCGCAACACCTGCGCTCCGGTATTGGTGGCGTACGCCACCTTGGTTCCGGAGATGTCCTTGAACTTGGGATCGCCGTCGTACTTCGCCTCGAACTTCGCTTTGTCACGCTCGATGGCCGCCGTCTGCGGCACCTGGGCGTCGAGGATCGCGTCTTCGGCCTCGGGAGTGCCGGCGATCGACACGCGCGCCGCTCCCAGCGCCGAGGCGGGAGGGATGTCCGCGAACGCAGTCGGCAGCTCGTCGGGCCGAACCACAGCCCAGGGGCCGTCGAATCCGGGTGCCGAAAACCAGCGGCCCGAAGCCAGGACGAACATCTTCCCCGTCTTCACTTCCTTGATGACCTTGGATTCGGTGTTCGTGATGTAGACCAGCTCGCCGTTGGTGCCGATGGGCTCCCACTTGGCCGCCCCGTCGGTGCAGATGAGCTCGGTGGGCTCGCTCGCCGTCACGATCAAAGGCGGCGACTTGAGCGCCACGGACTTCGAGGTGTCGGGTGGCATCATCTTCAACACTTCGTCGGGCGGCTTGGAGATGTTGCTCCAAGGCCCCATGGCGTCCTGGGCGCTGTACCAGTACTTGCCACCGCTCAGGTAGAACGTGCCCGTCTTCTTGTTCTTGAGCACGGCGAAGGTGCAGTTGGCCACGTACTCGTAGTCCGTCTTCTCGACCGCCAGCGTGCGCGGCGCGCCGTCGAAGAGGACGAGCTGCGCGATCTGGTCCTTGAAGATGAACTTGGGCGGATCGTGCTTGAGTCCTTCGATGCTCTTCTTCTGGTTCTCCGCCGTGGCCAGACTCGTCTTCAAGCGCTCGAGCGAGATCGGGATGTCGGTCTTGGGCAGGAGGCTATTCAGGAAGGCGGTAAACTCAGCTTGCTTGGCCTCCGTGCTCTCGGGCCAGCGCGCGTTCACGAACTTGAGCTCGCGAATCATCGCCGTGCCCTTGTCGCGGTCGGTGTCGACGCGGCCCGTGAACCACACCACGCCGAACACCGGATTCGTCTTGCCTGCCTGGAGCAGCGAGACGGCGGCGCGCGCGGTGAGGATGTTGTTCTCGAACTTTTCGGGCTGCGGCTGGTAGATGGTGAGGATGCCCTTCGCGGTGTTCATCTCGCGCGGCCAACCTTTGTCCTGCGCTGCGGCGGCAAGAGGCGCGAGCAACAGCACGAAGCCCAATCCATAGGATAGGAAACGGGTCAACCGGAGCATCAGGGGCCCTCCGCTCCATCGGGGTGATGTGTTCGGCCGGGCGGAGTGTAGGGCAAAAGGGCTCGTCCCGTCACGAGCGTGCTACAATACCGCGCCGCCAGTATCGAACCCCCCGGCGTGGCCGCCGTCTGGAAACCACATTCCAAGTCGTGTGTGGCTGAGGATCCCAACCCAGGAGAAGAGAACTCATGGCGAAAGACGACTGGTCCAAGCCAGCCGCGATGGCGATTCCCAAGGAAGGCTATTTCAAGCTCGAGCAGGGCCGTTGGGGACCGATCTTTCCGCAGACTCCCGCTTGCTACGGATTCACGATCATCGCCAAGGTCCTCCCCGGCCGCGAGGATGCGGTCCGCGCTTACGCCAAGACCATCGAAGAGGCGGTCAAAGGGGACCCAACCGTTCTGGCGCCTTTGAGACTCCACTACCTGCGCTGGGTGCTCTTCGATGTCGGCTCGGGACTCCACTTCATGTATCAGGGCATCTTCGACACGGACTTCGACAAGTACCTCGAAGACGCCATCGCGCTCTTCCTCAAGACGGGAATCACCACCGTCTTCGTGAACCTCGAGGGCTGGCCGGAGGATTGGAAGACGAACCTTCCGGCCGTGGTCAAGTTCTTCCGCGATCACCAGCGCCCAAGCTTCCTCGAATACGGCGAATATCCCTATGTGGGCGCCGAGGAGGTCAAGAAGGCACTTCGCCTCAAGCAAGCGTTCTCGGCCGTGCTCGACGAGATGCAATGACGGCCGCGACTGCCACCGAAGGAGGCGTCGGGGCGCCGCTCGAGCTGGACGATATCCAGCACTTCCTGCTCACGCGCACGCCGGCGCTCGCGGCGCGCTACGAGTTCCTTCGTTTCCCGGACGCCGGCCGCGGCCGCAAATGGCTCGCGACCATGCTGGAGAAGGTGGGAAGCGGGCAGGCGGTCGGATCGCAGGTTCTCGACGCGCGCTGGGTGACCGTCGGATTCACCTGGAACGGCCTGCGGGCTCTTGGCCTCGAGGAAGCCTCGCTCGCCACGTTTCCCGACGAGTTCCGGGAAGGCATGGCGGCACGTGCGTCGATTCTGGGGACGACGGACGCCAATGGCCCCGAAAGTTGGGTCGGCGGGCTCGCCGATTCCGGTCTGCACGCCATCGTCATCCTGTTCGCGCGCGATGTGACGGAGCGCGAGCGCTGCCGGGGAGAGCACCAGCGATTCGTGGAACAATGCGGCGTCGAGGTGCTGTCCACCCTCGACCTCGAGGCGATCCCGCCGCTCGAATATGCTCACGAGCATTTCGGATATCGCGACCGGCTGTCGCAGCCGGTGATCGAGGGCACCGGCGTCGTGCCCACGCCCGGCTCCGGGCCGCCCATCCAGCCCGGCGAGTTCTTTCTCGGCTATCCCGACGAGAGTGGCGTGATTCCCGTAATGCCTCGGCCCGAGATCCTTTCCAAGAACGGGAGCTACGTCGCCTACATCCGGATGCAGGAGCACGTCGGACGCTTCCGCGATTTTCTGCGCGAGCACGGCAAGACCAAAGAAGGCGAAGAGCTGCTCGCGGCCAAGCTCATGGGTCGCTGGCGAAGCGGGGCGCCGCTCGTGCTCGCGCCCGAGAAGGACGATCCGGCGCTCGGCGCCGACATGCAGCGCAACAATGACTTCAACTACGGGGCGATGGATCCGCAAGGCTACGCGTGCCCGCTGGGATCGCACGTGCGACGCATGAACCTGCGCGACACGGGGCACAACATGACCCGACGCAAGATGATTCGTCGCGGGGGCACGTACGGCCCGCCCCTGCCCGAAGGCGCTCCCGAAGACGGTGTCGAGCGAGGCATCGCCTCGTTCATCGGCTGCGCGAGCCTCGTGCGACAGTTCGAGTTCACGATGAACGTGTGGACGAACGATCCTCGCTTCCAGGAGCTGGGCAACGACCGCGATCCGATCATCGGGACGCAGGATGGCTCCTACGACATGACGATTCCCAAGCGGCCGATCAAGAAGAAGATCACCGGCCTTCCCGCCTTCACGACGGTGCGCGGTGGCGCCTACTTCTTCTTGCCCGGGATCCGAGCTTTGCGCTTTTTGGCAGGAGGAGCCAAGTCATGACCCAAGCCAAGATCCGCCCGCGCGCCTACAACCAGGTGCACGTGCCGCGGATGTACACCCCGGGGAAGCGCCGCGTGAGCGTCTACGTCACCTGGAGCTATCCCGGCGAGGCCAACCGCGACATCACCCAGCTCGACAACCGCTTTTCGACCATGAACGAGGTGCGCCGTGTCGCGTGGCCGGCGTACGAGATTGCGCAGTATGCCGATCCCATGAACTTCCAGATGGGCATCGCGGGCACCCTCGAGCTCTTCTTCACGGCGTGGGAGCTGTTCCAGGATGTGGTGGGCGAGGCCACCGGGCATCCCGTGCCCATGTTCCAGCGCATCGACCATGCCGGGCGCAAGCTGCCCATCGACGAGCGCATCCTCGCCGATACCGATACGCTGCTCGTCTTCGGGCTCGATCACAACGTGACCGATCAGGAAGCCGGTCCCGAGGAGATCGAGGCCTTGAAGAAGTTCCTCGAGCGCGAGGGCACCTGCCTCGTTCTGGGGCCGCACCACGATGTCGGCGTGACCAACGATCCCAAGCAGCAGGAGATGGAGTATCTCCATCACGGCGACGCCCTGGTGCCGCGCCAGCAGCGCTTCGGCAAGTACACGCGCTCGCTCATGAAGGCCCTGAACGTGCCGGTCGAGAACCGCTACGGGCTGCGCCCGGCCGTGGTGAGCGGAACCAACCGGATCGCGCCCCTTTCCATCAACCGGGATCTCGACACGCGCGGCTGGCTCACGGGCGTGACCTCGTTCAGCTTCCACATGCACTTGCCGCACTACGCCGTGACCGCGAGCGACGAGAAGGCGGTGAAGGTGCTGGGGCGCCAGCCCATCGACATGGCGCGTCCGCATCCCTTCACCCAGGCCGGCGAGAAGGAGTTCAACTCGTTCCTCTGGCTGCCGCCGAGCGGCCAGCGAGCGGGCGAGATCCTGATGGCCGACTCGACCATTTTCAGCACGCTGTTCGCCGGCGACGAAAGCCTGCAACGCTTCTGGAAGAACATCGCGACGGCGAAGTGAGGCTTCTTCTCGGCTTTCTGGTGATCGCTCTCTGGGTTCCGGTAGCGGTGGCCCAGACGCCGCTCGCCGGCCACTATCCCCCGGGACAATCGGGGATTCGCGGCGCTGCCTCGCCGGCGGAGCCGGGGTGGGCGTACACGAATTTCAGCCGCGCCTTCTCCAATCTCGAGGTCAAGGATGCCGACGGTGGCACGGTGCAGAGCAAGTCCGAGACGCGCTTCGCGAACATCAGCATGTTCACGTGGAATTCGGCGTGGAAGGTGCTCGGGATGCGTTACGGCGCTCTGTGCGGCATTCCATTCGCGACCGGAAACTTGAATCCGTCGGGCGGGGAAGTGACCTCGACGGGGTTCGGGCTCGGCGACATCCTGGTGACGCCCGTGTCCTTGTACGGGCGCCCGCCATCCTTCGACTATCAGTTTCAATTCACCTATTGGTCGTCGTCGGGGCATTTCGTGCCTGGCGACACGAAGAATCGTGGAGCCGGATTTTCGGCCCTCGTCTATTCGATGGGCGGGGTCTGGTATCCGAAAGGCGAGCGCAGGAATTGGAGCGCGTCCGCGGTCGCACGCTTCGAGCAGAACTTCGAGCAGACGAAGACGAGCATCCATCCCGGCGATGACATGGTCGTTGATTGGGGCATCGGCAAAGTGATTCGCTCGAGCGCGCGCCCGCTCGAGCTCGGCGTCTCCGGATTCGGCACCTGGCAGCTCAGCCAGCAGACGGGCGGACCGACCGGCGTCGACACGAAGAAGTATCACTACTTGGGTGCCGGTCCCGAAGGAAGCTACAGTCCCTGGGACCACTGGACGCTTCGTCTGCGCGCGCAGTGGGAGTTCGAGACGCACAACGCGGTTCAGGGCAACAATCTCTGGTTCATCGTCAACTTCGCCTCCTAGGGTTCGGACCGTGAACGTCGTCGTGATCGGAGCGGGACCGGCCGGCGTGATGGCAGCGCTTCGCGCCGCCGAGCTGGGTGCTACGACCACGCTACTCACACGGGCCGCGTTCGGCGGCATGGCCGCCAACGACGGTCCGGTTCCCGTCCGCACGCTCGCCCACGCGGCGCGGCTCCTTCGCAGCGTCGCCCAATACGAGAGCTACGGTCTCGGCGCCGCTTCGCCCGTGCTCGACTATCGAAGAGTGCTCGAGCGCACGCGCGAGGTGGCCGAAGCGCTTCGTGAGCGCTCGCATCTTCGCGCCGAGGCCACACGCCTCGGGGTGGCCGTCCAGGAGAACGTTGGCACCGTGCGCTTTCTCGACGCGCACACCGTCGAAGCGGAGAGCGGTCTCCGAGCCCGCGCGGAGCGCATCCTCCTTTGCGCGGGAGGCATCGGGCGCCGGCTCGCTGTTCCCGGCGCCGAGCGAACCGCGATGTACCGAGACGCCTGGGAGCTCACGGAGATCCCCGCCTCGCTCCTCGTCGTGGGGGGCGGCATGACCGGCCTCCAGGTGGCATCCATCTTTCACGCCTTCGGATCGCGCGTGCAGGTCTTCGAGCGCGGGCCGCGTATCCTTCCCGCCGAAGACGAGGAGGTCGCCCGCGAGGTGACGGCGGGGCTTCGCGCGCTGGGCATCGAGATACACGAGCGCTTCGGCACCATCGACGGCTTCGAGCCGGCGTCCGCCGGAACGCGAATGGTCTACACCAAGGACGGGGTGAAGACCCATGCGGAGGCGAGTCTCATCGTGACTGCCGTCGGATGGGCCGCCGATACCGCGGGGCTCGACTTGCCGGCCGCGGGAATCGCCGTCGATCCTCGCGGCTTCGTCCAGACCGACGAATGCCTCGCCACCTCGGTGCCGCATGTCTTCGCCGCCGGCGACATCACGGGCCGCACCTATCTCGTTCCTCCCGCCGTTCTCGACGCCCACGTCGCCGCCACGAACGCCGTTCTGGGCGAGAAGGTGAAGAGAGAAGAAGGCCCCATTCCCATGGGCGGCTTCACCGATCCCGAGTACGCGCACGTGGGTCTCACCGAAGCCGACGCGAGGCGCGGCCACGAAGTCGTGGTCGGCGTCGTGCGCTTCGAGGAGACAGCTCGTGCCACCATCGACGGCCGCGCCGCCGGCTTCTGCAAGCTGATCGCGGATCGCGCCACACGAAAACTCCTGGGCTGCCACGTCGTAGGGGAGAGGGCGGCCGAGATCGTGCAGGCCGCCGCCATGGCCATGGCAGGGGGCCTCGACGTGGCCGACCTTGCACGCATGCCGCTGGCCTTCCCAACCTACGTCGGCACTCTCTCTCGCGCAGCGTATCGCGCATGGCGGCAAGTCGATCCCGCCATCGAGGGTCCCGCGCACCTGGAAGAGCGCTGAAACCGCTTGACGGCTGGATCATGGATTGCTTTGGTTTCCCCCGGCCCCCGCAGGTGAGCAGGAGCCCGATCGCCCCCGCGATTGGACTCGTGCTCTTTCGGGCGTTCGTCCGCCCTGTGGGGTTCCTCGATGATCCTGCTTTCTCCGCGCCGCACGGCGTTGGCGATTCTGCTGCTCCTTCTCCTGCCTTCCTTTGCGCTTGCCGACCTGGCGCCGGTCACGCCGACGTTCCTGCTCGCCTTCGGCAATGCGGGCTCGGGGCCCGGGCAGTTCGACGAGCCAGCCGGTGTGGCGATCGATCCCCTCGGCGATGTGTACGTCGTCGAGAGAGACGGCCATCGCGTACAGAAGTTCGATTTCGTGGGCAATCTCTTCCTCGCGAAGTACAGAGGGGAGAAGCCATGGCATGTGACGAACGGAGGCTTGGCCGAAGCGAACCTCGTGGCGCCTTCCAGCATTGCCGCGGATCCCTACGGGAATATCTACATCGCCGATACCGGCAATCACCGCGTGCTAAAGGCCTCGACGGACGGCGATTCCCTCGTGCAGTGGGGTTCGCTCGGAACCGGCGACGGACAGTTCCAGAGTCCCTACGGAATCGCGATCGATGGGTCGAGCAACGTCTACGTCACCGATTGGGACGGAGACCGCGTCCAGAAGTTCACGAGCGCCGGCGTCTACTTGGCGCAGTGGGGTTCAGCCGGCCACGGAAATGGGCAATTCAATCATCCCTCGGGAATCACGATCGACGCGGCAGGCAACGTCTTCCTCACCGATCAGGACGATCGCGTCCAGAAGTTCACGAGCTCGGGAGTTTTCCTCGCGCAATGGGGCGCGTCGGGCACCGCCAATGGACAGCTCGCGAACCCCACCGGAGTTGCCGTCGACGCACTCGGCAACGTCTACGTCGCCGACCAGGGCAACGATCGCGTCCAGAAGTTCTCGAACACCGGCGCCTACCTGACTCAGTGGGGCTCAGCGGGCGCCGCCCCCGGCCAGCTCGACGGACCCATGGGCGTCGCTGTCGACGCCGCAGGGAACGTGTACGTCGCGGACTCCCAAAATGGCCGGATTCAGAAGTTCAGCGGCGCCGGCGTCCCGTTATCGCAGGCGCCTCCGCACCTGCTGATGCAATTCGGCGGTTCGTATTGCGCCCTGGCCACGGACGATCGAGGAAATGTGTTCGCCGCCACTTGTGACGACAACACCATCGAGGAATTCGCGCCCGACGGAACGCCGCTTCTTCAATGGGGTTCGACGGGGAGCGGCAACGGTCAATTCAACGACATCAGTGGCTTGGCCACGTATCCGAGCGACCCAGGAGTGCTCGTCTGCGACGCCAACAACCACCGCATTCAGAATTTCGTGCCCGCGGGAACGTATCGAGGACAGTTTGGCTCGCTCGGAAACAATAACGGTCAGTTCAACGAGATCTCCGACATCGACCTCGACGACGACGACGTGAAGTACGTGACAGACCTCGACGGTCGGATCCAGAAGTTCGGGCCGTTCGGTTACCTCGGCGGGTGGAACGTCGAAATTCCGTACTCGATCGCCACCGACGCTCGGGGCCGGGCCTTCGTATCCAATCAGGGGCTCCCCGGCATCAAGTGCTTCACGCTCGACGGGACCTTGTTGAACCAGTGGCAGGTCGGAGGTTTGAACTTTGGAGTCGCCACGGATCCGGCAGGTGAGGTGTACGTCACGGACGGGGAAAGGTACGACGACCGCGTCCTGAAGTACACGGGCGCGGGCACGCTGTTGTGCCAGTGGGGACCGGTCGTCGGGGCGCACAGCGTAGACGTTGACAGCGTCGGGAATGTGTACGTCACGGGTCAGGGAGGCGTGTACCGCTTCGTCAGCCCGCCCCTCATCTCCCAGATTTCCGACATTGCAAACGATCAGGGAAACCAGGTTCGCATTCAGTTCCAGCGCTGTGCGGGGGACGCGCCGCTCCCCGGTGTCACGATCACGGGGTACGCCGTCTATCGCCGGATCGATCCGCTGCCGATCGCGGCGCGCGCGACCACGGCCTCGAGCGCCATGCCCAGCCCCGATCTCGCCGGCTGGGATTACGTGGCAACCCAACCGGCCGCAGGCGACCGTGCATACAACATGATCGTGCCGACTTTGGCGAACGCCAGGGTGGCGAATCCTTACTACACGGCATTCATGGTGCGCGCGCTGACCACGGATCCCCTCGTGCACTTCGATTCGGCTCCCGAGTACGGCTACTCGGTCGACAATCTCGCGCCGCCTGCGCCGGCGCCGTTCTCTCTTGCTTCCGAGAGCGGAGGCACGCGGCTGCACTGGGACCGAAGCCCCGTGTCCGACTTCGCGTCGTTCAGGCTCTATCGCGGGGCGGACGCGAGCTTCGTGCCCGCATCGTCCAACCTGGTGGCCAGCACGGCGGATACGGGCTACTTCGATGCCGGAAAGGCGGGGAACTGCTACAAGCTCTCGGCGGTGGACGTGAACGGGAACGAGAGCGCGTTCGCCCTCGCGGGGCCTGGGCAGATCACGAGCACGCCGAGCCATGTCCAGTTCGCGCTCGAGAGCGTGCGGCCGAATCCGGCCTCGGACGGAAACCTCCTGGTTCGCTTCGCCCTGCCGGCCCAGAGTCCCGCCCGTCTCGAGCTGTTCAACCCGACGGGCCGCGCCGTCGTCTCGCGGGAAGTGGGGAGCCTCGGACCCGGCGAGCATACGGTGAACCTCGCCGAGGGAGTCCGGCTTCCCTCGGGCCTCTATTTCGTCCATCTGCGTCAGGGAACGAGCGAGAAGACCACGAGAGTGATCGTGCTCGATTAGGGTAGACTGGCGGACGCGCGCTCCCGCCAAGAGCCGCCTGGAGTTCCCTGGTCGATGATCGCGACGGCGACCTATCGCGTCCCGCCCGGCTACCGATTCCGCCGTCACGAGCACGCAGGCGTTCACATCAGCATCGTGCTCGAAAGAGGCTTCGTGGAGAGGACCGGGAAGGCCTACGATGCGGCCGATAACCCCTGGGATGAGACTCTTCACCTTGGTGGTGTCGACGGTGTTCGTGGCCATCGGGATTACGATGGTCGCGGCCGGCCAGCCGATGGGCCTGGCCGTGGGCGGATTCTTTGCTCTCTGCGCGCTGGTCGCCGTGTTCGAGAAGCGACTTCGGGTTCCGCCTCCTCCCAACGAATTCCGTCTGTTCATCGAGCCGGATGAGATCGCGTGCGAGCATCCCCGCCGCAAGCGCGAGGCCATCCGCTGGGACGACGTGGTGCGCATCTGGTACGTCACCATGTCCTACGGCTCGTGGATTCCGGATACCTGGCTGCTCTTCGAAGGCGAGAGCGGCGCGTGCTCGATCCCCACGGACGCGCCGGGCTTCGAAGCCATCTGGAAGGAGCTGGAGCAACGCTTCCCCGGATTCGATTACAAGCCCATCATCTTCGGGGGAGCCGACCACACGAGACTTCTGTGCTGGGAGCGCGAGGCGGCTCGAGTCAGCTGACCTGGGTTCGCCTTCCGAAGAAGAGAGCGAGCCGCCAGGCCGCAAGCGGGAACAGGAACGCGTAGCCCGCAATCCCCAGAAACTGAATCTGCATCTCGCCCGTCGCAGGTCCGAGGAATCCTAGCAGGCAAAGCCATCCCGCGGCCGCACTGGTCAGGCGAATCGATCGCTCGGCGCGCCACGCGCTGGACAAGAAGAGAAGCGCGATTCCCAAGCAGAGATCCCAAGCCAAGAGATCGAGCGCCAGCGCCACCGAAGGCCAGCGAAAGGAAACCAGAGGAGAGAGACTCTCGACGGTTGCTGGATCCAGCCGGCGCACGATCACCAGACGCGCGAAATGGATCGAGGCCGTGAGCCCGGCGGCCAGAGCCGCGAAGCACAGGGCCGCGATCGCTTGAGGCTTCTTGTCCTCAGGCGCTGCAGCGTGCGCCGCCACGAAGAGCAGAATGAGAAAGGGCGCGAGGGCGACGATCAGCGCTTCGAGGAGCGAGAGATAGGGCTCGCCCTGGCCGAGATTTTCGGCCGTTTGGATCCGCCCGAAGACCAGTCCCGCGATGCCGGTCGCCAGGTAAAGCAGGCTCAGCGTCACGACGGCCCAGCCCGCCAGGCGGCCGAGGCGCCGAGATGAGTCCGGATGCTCCGCGATTGTCGGTTCGACGGGCGACGACATGGCGCTATCTATAACAGAAGGATCGTTGGTTAAACTCTTTGGGCTTTTCGGCCGGTGAGGGTTCGTGCTGCCGAATCCGGCTAACGTTCGACTCACGGTGCTCGACGTGCGGGGCGCCGTAGCGCGCACGCTCTTGAGTGGCGCCCAACCGGCGGGCGCGCGCATCGTGCGCTGGGATGGACGCAATGACAGCGGGGCGCGCTTGCCATCGGGCGTCTACTTCGTCCGCCTCGAGGTGGAGGGCAAAGCGGTCGCCTCGCGCCTGGTCACGTTCCTCCGATAGCCAAATCCCCGGCGACGCAGGTCATGACTCGGTCGCTCGCAAAGTCTCGTGCCGGAAGGAGAGGGCCTCGGCGACGGCCTCCGCCGACAGCTCTTCGTGGCGAGCCAGATCCGCCACACTCCGCGCCACGCGCAGCGTGCGGTGCACGGCCCGCGCCGAGAGCGACCAGCGCGCGGCGGCGTCGGTGAGAAGGCGCTCCGCCGCCGAATCGAGACGAGCGATCGTGGGCAAGTGCTGGGCTTCGATGCGCGCGTTGGTCGCCATGCCGCGTCCCGCGCCGAACGCGCGCGCCCGGGCGACGCGCTCGCGGGCCGCGCCGGCCACCTCGCCTGTCGGCTGCCACAGCCTCTGAATCCCCGTTGGCTCGACGGGTACATCCACGACCAGATCGATTCTCTCGAGCAACGGCCCCGACACGCGTCTTCGGTAGCGCGCGACCTCGCTGGGCGAGCAGCGGCAGGCGCGTCGCGGATGGCCGAGAAGGCCGCACGGGCACGGGTTCATCGCGGCCACGAGCTGCACGCGAGCCGGCAGGCGAACCGAGCCGCGGGCGCGCACGAGCACGATCTCGCCCGACTCGAGCGGCTGGCGCAGCGACTCGAGCACGGAGCGGGAGAACTCGGGCAGCTCGTCCAGGAAGAGCACGCCCTCGTGCGCGAGGCTCAGCTCGCCGGGGCGAAACGGCGAGCCGCCACCCAGGAGTCCCGCCGCCGAGGCCGAGAGGTGCGGGGCGCGAAACGGCGGGCGTGTGAACACCCCGGCGCCCGGTGGCAGGGCGCCGGCTACGGAGTGGATGCGCGACACTTCGAGCGACTGCGCGCGCGCAAGCGGCGGGAGGAGGGAGGGCAGGGCTCGCGCGAGCATCGTCTTGCCGGTTCCTGGTGGGCCGATGAACAGGATGCCGTGGCCGCCCGTGGCGGCAATCAAGAGCGCCCGCTTGGCGGTCTCCTGGCCGCGAATCGTGTCGAGCGCGCCGTCGCTTTCGGGCTCCTGTGGCGTTGGCACGGTGGTGGTCACGGACTCCGGATCGCGCCCCTTCGCCCAGGCCACGGCTTCGGCAAGATCGCGTACGGCAAGGGCGTCGACTTCGCCAACGGCTCTGGCTTCGGCGGCGTTCTCGTGCGGCACGAGAAGCCCGGCGCGCCTGCTTGCCGCGGCGAGCGCCACCGCGAGCACGCCGCGCACCGAGCGCACCCGCCCGTCGAGCGACAGCTCGCCCAGCACACAGCGCTCGCTCAGCCGGCGATCGGGGATCTGTCGCGATGCGGCCAGCACGCCGAGCGCGATCGCGAGGTCGTACCAAGTTCCTTCTTTGCGCAAGTCGGCGGGAGCGAGATTGACGGTGACGCGCGCGGCGGGGAACTCGAGACGCGCGTGCCGAAGGGCGGCGGCCACGCGATCGCGGCTCTCCCGGACCGCGGCGTCGGGCAGGCCGACGACGAGAAAGCAAGGCAGGCCGCGCTCGACCGACACTTCGACGGTGACGGGAACGGCCTCCACGCCGACCAGAGCGGCGCATGGGATCTGAGCGAGCAAGAAAGTGGGCTCCCGGGGGCGGGAAAACGGGAGCAGGCAACGCGGATGGCCCCTTGAGCGTATGCTCCCTGCGGCACGGCACAAGGGAGGAATCGTGAGCTTGAGCTTCTGGCTGGCCCTGGCGGCGGGAGTGGGGATCTCGGCGGCGTGCGGGCTGCGCGCCTTTCTGCCGCTTCTGTGTTTGGGCATCGCGGGACGATTCGCCGGGCTGCCGCTCGAGCACCACGTGCAATGGCTGACCAGCAACGTGGCGCTGATCGCGCTCGGCGCTGCGACCGTGATCGAGCTTGTCGGTGACAAGATTCCTGTCGTCGATCACGCCCTCGACGTGATGGGCACCGTGATCCGGCCGGCGGCGGGCTGGCTCGGCGCGTACGCGCTGCTCGTGCACTGGCCGGCGCCGTGGGGAGCGATCGTCGCCTTGATCTTGGGCGGCGGTGCCCTGGCGCTGCATGCCCTGCGCGCCAAGCTTCGGCTCGGGTCGACGTTCCTTACGGCGGGAGCCGCCAATCCGTTCATTTCGCTCGGCGAGGACATCATGACCATCGTCCTCGCCGGGCTCGCGATCCTCGCGCCGCTGATCGTCTTGATTCTCGTCTTGCTTTGGGTGGCCGCGCTCGTGCGCTGGCGACGCAGGACGGCGCCGCGAACCGCTTAGGATCTTGCGAGCTCGAGCAGCGCCTTGCGGAAGGGACGGTGGGAGTTCGAGAGCAGCACGAACTGGGACTCGGGTCCTTGCCACTTGGCGTGCAGGATTTCGGCCAGCGCGCGGCGATCCGGGCGCGACCAGCGCTCGACTCCCGGTAACGCCATGACCAGCGGTCCCCAGCGCTCCCACGCCTGGCGCTCCCGCGGAGCGCGTGCACCGAGAAGCTGCGTGGCTTCCTTCGCCGATTCGCGCACGCCGCGCTCGCGATCGGCCCCGTAGCCCTCGGCGAGCCGGCGCGACACGGCGAGGCCGATGTTGCCGAGCGCGATACGCCCCAGCACGTCGGCACGTGGGCGCTTGGCGTACCAGAAGAGATTCTCGCTCGAGAGCCGAACCAGCGTGTGCAAGCTCGAGCGGTGCTTGGGATCGTGCTTCATGGCGCGAAGCTCTTTCGCCAGGGTGCGCTTCACCGATGCGGCATGCGGACGGAAACCCATCTTGTAATAGAACCACCACGCGCCCGAGCGCAGACCTTCTTCGTTGTCCTCGCCGAGCTGGTCGGCGCCGATCGTGTAGGCGTCGGAGCCGAACCAGTGACGTGCCAGCGCGATGACGCGGCCGAACACCCGGCCCGCTTCGCCGCCGCGGAATGTCTCGAACACGTTGAACGCCACCTCCGAGCTGGCGAACAGGCCCGAGAGCAGGACGTAACCGATCGGGATGCCGTTTTGCAGCGTGAGGAATCCGTAGGCCGACTCGAGCAGCAAACGCCGCTCGGGGACGACGCCGATGCAGGCGAATTGGAGACCGTCGCCGGCGTCGGCCAGGCGCACGTCGCGCGCATCGGCGTGCTCGAAGACGTTGAGATCGCGGCTGCGCGTGACCATGGCGCCACGCGCGAGGTCGATGAGCTTCTCCGCCTCACGAGCCGGGCAGCGCCGCACGGCGGCCAATGGGCGGCGCCATTCCGCGGCCAGATCGGGTCGCTTTCGATCGAGTCCGCGCGGGCGCGCGGCGACGGCCGCCACCGGACGCCGGTCGTTCGTGCGCGAAGGCACGCCGGGTCCGGGGGCCAGGACGAGCGGCAGATCGAGCCGCTCGTAAATCAGCTCCTTCACGAACGAGTCGCCGGCGAGCGCGGCGAAGCGGTGGACCAAGAACGCGCCGTCGGTCTCGTCACGGCGCTTGAGCCGGCGGATCCACTCCTCGGCGGGCCCCGTCAGCTCATCGAGCGCCACACTCTCACTGTAGGGAAGAAGGAGCGCGAGAAGCGGCTCGAGGTCATCCTTCTTCTCGAACGACTCCCAGGCGACGCGCAGGCGGTCCGGCCAGCGTCGCGCCATCCACCGCGCCGTGAACCAAAAGAAGGGGAAGTGAATCTCGGTGCCGGCGATCCCGGAATCGGCGAGCGCGCCGCGGAAGCGGCGCACATCGGCCCGGCTCGCGAAGCGATCAAGAAGCGCGAGGACGGATCGATACTCGGCTTCGTCGTGCGGGTAGGCGGCGAGAAAGAGAAGCGCCTCGTGCAGGCGCGCCACGTCGCGCACCGAGGAGAGCCGACCGCTCGCCAGCGCGGGCAAGGCCGACGGATCCCCGCCCGCTTCGCGCCTCGCCCATTTCTCGACTCTTCGAAGTGCCTCGGCCTGGGTCACCGCTCCTCCGCGAGGAGCGGCAGTATGCCACACGGCCATTCGGCAGCACGGAAGGCGGGCCCTGCCTATCGGCACCTAATTCGATCTCCTACCAAGTATTCTAGGCTTGGCTTACCCGCGCATCTTCACCAACATGCCGCACGGCATGTATTGGGTCGATAAAGGCCATGATCACTTCTTGAGGCCCCAGAAATAGGGGTCAACCCGTCTTGAAACGGGTGCGCCCACGAAGTAAGTGGGTAGGGATTGAGATTGATCGGGGAGGAGCCTTGGCCTCTAGTCAGAGAGACCCGGACTCCGCACCGGCGTCACCTCGAGCGCCAGGCGCTGGCCCTTCCGCAAGAGATCGAGGCGCGCAGGCTGGCCGATGCGCTCGGCGGTGAGCAGGCGGTGGAGGTCATCGATGCCGCGCACCGGCTCGCCGTCGAAGGCGATCACGATGTCGCCCTCGGCGAGCTGGGCCCGTTCCGCGGGCGAGCCTCTCTCGACCGAGAGCACGAGCACGCCGCTCTCGACGGCCAGCTCGAGCCCGTACACGAGGCGGCGTGCGAGCTTGGCGTTGTGGCCGCCAAAGCCGATCCAGCTCCTTCTCATCTCGCCGTCGGCGATGAGGTGGGGGACGACGAAGCGCGCGGTCGAGATGGGTATGGCGAAGCACAAACCCTGCGCCGGCAGGATCATCGCCGTGTTGACGCCGATCACGTCGCCGCGTGAATCGACCAGCGGACCGCCCGAGTTGCCCGGATTCAATGCGGCATCGGTCTGGATCACGTTGTCGATCAAGCGGCCCGAGCGCGAGCGCAGGGACCGACCCAGCGCGCTCACGACCCCGGCGGTCACCGTGTACTGGAAGCCGTACGGGTTGCCGATCGCGATCGCGAGCTGGCCCACGGCCAGGGCGCGCGAGTCGCCGAGGGCGGCGGCCGGCAGATCACTGGCCGAGACGCGCACCACAGCGAGATCCGTGTCCGGATCGTCGCCCACCGGCTGCGCCAAGAGATGGCGGCCGTCGAGCAGCGTGACCTCGATCTCCTTGGCCCGGTGCACCACGTGGCTATTGGTGAGAATGAATCCGTCCGGTGTGAACACGAAGCCCGAGCCGCTTCCGGCGGCCGCGGCACCGGCGTCGCGCGAGCCGCGTACCTCGATCCGCACCACCGCGGGGCTCACCCGGGCGGCGGCGGCGACGACCGAGCGGGAGTAAGCATCGAGCAGAGGCGAGTCGTCGGGCGGGGTCGACAGACTTTCAGGCACGCCCTCGGCGGGCTCGCGAAGCGCGTCCTCCACCAGATGCAGTCCACTCAGTCCACTCTTCATTTCCACGGCTCCTCCACGCTGTCCGGCATCCTCTCCGGGTGTTTCTTCCGATGTCACAAGGACCTGGGCGGACCACGAAGCCCGCCTTTCTTTCATAACTCGCCGACAATCCAGGGCTTGGACGCTCAAGCTAGCCTCTGTGACAGCCGATAGCTTGGAGAGGGGGCGCTTCGGCCCCGCTTTCCCACCCCCCGGAGAGCGATGCATGGAAGCGGTCCCCGGTATTCCGCCGGAAAGCCAGGAGCTGCTCGAGACCCGCTACCGACGCCGCCTGACGGCGGTGCTGGACGCGAGCCGCGAGATCTCCTCGTCCCTCGACCGCGACGTCATCCTCCAGAACATCGTGAAGCGGGTGCGCGACCTGGTGGCGGTGCCCGAAGCCGTGCTCTTCCTGGTCAACGAGGACGGCGAGACGCTCTCGCCCGTCGTTGCCCATGTGGACTCCTTCCTCGAAGAGGTGATGGCGCTTCGCCTCCAGAAGGGCGACGGGATCGTCGGCTGGGTCGCCCAGACGGGCAAGTCGGAGATCGTGAACCACGCCGAGCGGGATTCGCGCTCCCTGCAGGTGCCGGGCACGCCGGTCGAGGCCACCTCGCTTCTCTGCGCGCCGCTCCTGGTCAAAGACCGCGTGGTCGGCGTCCTCGCCCTCTCGCGCCTGGGCGGCGACGATTTCGAGAGCGACGATCTCGAGCTGGCCACGATCTTCGCCGGCCATTGCTCGGCGGCCATCGAGAACGCCCGCCTCTACACCGAGCTTCGCGGCACGATCGAGGAGCTGCGCGCCACGCAGAACCAGCTCGTGCAGAGCGCCAAGCTGAACGCCCTGGGCGAGATGGCCGGCGGCGTGGCGCACGACTTCAACAACATCCTGGCCGCCATTCTCGGCCGCACGCAGCTGCTCCTGCGCTCGGCGGACTCGCCCGAGACGCGCGACTCGCTGCGCGTCATCGAGCAGATGGCGCTGGACGGCGCCCACACCGTGAAGCGCATCCAGGAATTCACGCGCGTGCGCCACGACGAGTCGCGCGAGAGCGTGAACCTGAGCCAGGTGCTGCTCCAGGTCGTCGACCTCACGCGCTCGGCCTGGCAGGCGGAGGCCAAGGCGCGCGGCGTTTCCATCCAGGTCGAGACCGATCTGTTGAGCCGCCAGCCGGTGAACGGATCGGCGGCCGAGCTGCGCGAGGTGTTCACCAACATCGTCCTCAACGCGGTCGACGCCCTGCCCAAGGGCGGCACGCTTCGTCTCGCGACCTGGGACGATGGGGACCGCGTCCTGGCGCGTGTCACCGACGACGGCATCGGCATGGATCGCGAGACCCAGGCGCGCGCCTTCGATCCTTTCTTCACCACGAAGCGCGAGCGCGGCAACGGACTCGGGCTCTCGGTGGCCTACGGCATCCTGCGGCGCCACCGGGCCGAGATCAAAGTCGAGAGCGAGCTGGGGCGGGGGACGTCGTTCGTGGTCGAGTTCCCGGCGGGGACGGAGGCGCTGCCTTCGACTCCGGCAGCCGACCTGATACCGGAGGCGAAACCGATGCGGGTGCTCTGTGCGGATGACGAGCCGGCGGTGCTCGACGTGCTGTGCGAGCTGGTCGAGGCCCTGGGTCACGAGGTGGTGCGAGCGCGAGGCGGTCACGAAGCCATCGAGCTCGCCGGCAGACGCAAGCCTGACGTCGTGCTCTCCGACCTCGGCATGCCCGAGGTGAACGGCTGGGAGGTCGCCGCGGGGGTCAAGCGCGGCGATCCCAGGATCCCCGTGGCGCTGGTCACGGGATGGGGGGTTCAGATCGAGCCCGAGAGCGCGCGTCGCCAGGGTGTGGACCTGATCCTGCCCAAGCCCTTCACCATCGAGGAGGTCGGCCGCGTCCTGGCCGAGGCCTCCGAGATCGCCGAGGCGCGCCGCGCCGCCTGATCAATCCAGCTTGGCGGTCCCCGTCTTCCAGTCCCGCGCCAGCACATGGGCGGCGAGGGTGCTCAGATCCTTCGGGTCCGGCACCGTCCCGACCGCGAGAAAGCGCACGTGGCCCGTGTCGTCCAGCAAGAACAGCGCCGGCACGGTCGCGCCCGTGACCACGTCATAAGCCCCGAAGCGCTGCGCCACCTCTCCCTTGTGATCGTAGAGCAACCACAGATTCGGCCACGACGCCGCCACGTTGGACGTGCGCTCCGCGCACACGAACAAGACGCGGATTCCGTCCTGGCGTAGGGAATCGCCGACGCTCGCGTAGGACGCGAGGTCGCGATCGGGCCGCTGCACGAAAACCACCGCGACCGCTTCGAGTCCATGGATCGAGTGCAGGCGGAAACGCGTCCCGTCCGAAGAGGGCAGCTCGAAATCGGGGGCGTCGTCGCCGATCAGCAAGCGTCCGAGATAGCGGGAGTCGGGGAGGCGCTGGCCGCCCGCGTCGGAGGAGCCGGAAGCTCGCGGAGAGCTTTGCGAGCTCGATTTTTCTTGCGCCGGAGCGCGGCCGGCGACGGCGCAGAGGAGAAGAAGAGCGAAGAGCGAGATAGGGAGGCGTCGCATGAGCGAAGTCCTCCTTCCGTTACATCGATTCAGACCCTCTGCTCGGCGCGCGCCGCGACCCAGTCACGTACGGCGCGCAGGTTTTCGGGTGGAGTTCGAGGGGGGATCGAGCAGCCCGGGCCGACGATCCATCGCCGGCCGCCGGTACGCTCGAGGCCGTCTTCGAGCTGACGAAGGACGCCTTCGGGACTCGCGGCTTGGAGGGCATCCTCTTGCCCCACGCCGCCCATGACCGCTCCGTGGGTGGCGGAGAGGCCGCTGCGCAAATCGGGATTGCCGGGCTCGGTGGCCGCCCACGAGAAAACGTGCACCGGATAGTCGGCGAGCTGGAGAAGCAAGTTGTTGCGACGGCATACGTGCAGCACGTTGAGGGAGGCGTCGCGCGCCGCTTCGAGCACGGCGAGATCGAAGGGGCGCGCCCAGCGGAAGTATTCCGCCGGCGTGACGAGGTCGCGCGTCGCCCAGTCCACGGTGGCGAAGTAGATGCCGTCGGCGCCCGCGGCGAGGACATCTTTCACGTAGCCGCGGAAGGTGCTGGTGATGGCCTCGACGGCGTTGAGCACGGCGGCTTCGTCGCTCCGCAAATGAGCGAGCACCGCCTGCGGCGACTCGGCGAGATCGGCGGCGATGGAGAGGGGCGAGAAGACGGTTTCGACGAAGGGCACGTCGGCGGGAAGCCCGGCCCGCACCAGACGCACCGCCTCGAGCTGCTCGGCGAGCGCGGCCGCTCCCGAATCGCGCGCCACGACGCGCGCCCAGTCGCTGGGCGCGTGCACCGGGAAATCCATCCGCTTGGGCTTCTCGTCGGGGACGCCGGAATAGTGGAAGGTGAGCCCCCACACCTCGCCGTGGTAGGAGGCGCGTGGGTTCAGCTTGACCAGGTCCCAGTCGTAGCGGTCGCGGAACTCGAGCGTGGCTTCGGCCAATGCGCGGGCCGAGGACTCGCGATGGTACGCGTGTCCCCAGAAGGAAACCGGCGGACGGTCGGCGACGCCGCCGCCGATCGCGGCCATCACCCGCTCGCGACGGGTCCAGCGAGTGGTCATGTTCACACCTCGAGCAGACTCCACGCCGACGTGGGAGTCCGAGCCCGGTCCAGGGGCGTTTCCGAGTGTAAGCCCGTCGTGCGGGCGCGGCAACCGCGCTTCCTCGCCTTGCCGCTCGTCTCCGGCCGATGCTAGATTCGCGGCCCAGAGCACGGTTACCCGCCTCTTTTCCCCGTCCGCGAGGATTGCGTGTCCACCGCCACCCCGGCCGCCTCCGAGATTCGCCTGATCGAGGCCCTGCGCGGCCGCCGCGTGCTCGTTCTCGGCGACGCCATGCTCGATCGCTATCTCTGGGGTCGCGTGGAGCGCATCTCGCCCGAGGCTCCGGTTCCCGTGGTCGACGTGGAGCGCGAGAGCTTCTCCTTGGGCGGTGCCGCCAACGTGGCGCACAACATCACCGCGCTCGGCGGCGAGGCGGTGCTGCTCTCGGTGGTCGGTGAGGACGCCTCGGGAGAGCAGATCCGAAGCGTGCTCGCCCGCGCCGGCGTGCGCGCCGAGAGCGTGGTCGCCGATCCCGAGCGGCGCACCACGGTGAAGACGCGCATCCTGGCGCACCAGCAGCAAGTCGTGCGCGCCGACGAGGAGGACACCGAGCCCGTGCGCGGGCCGGCGCTCCGCCGCCTGCTCGCCACGCTCGAGCGCCTGGCGCCCGAGGTCGACGCCATCGTCGTGTCCGATTATGGCAAGGGCGTCGTCCACCCCGAGACCATTCGGCCGGCCATCTCGCTCGCTCGCGCGCACCAGGTCACGGTGAGCGTCGACCCCAAGCAGGATCACTTTCCCTCGTACCAGGGCGCGACGGTGCTCACTCCCAACCAGCTCGAGGCCGGCCAGGCTTTCGGACGGCGCATCGTGGACGAGGCCTCGCTCGCCGAAGTGGGCTGGGGGCTGCGCGAGCGCTGCGACCTGGACTGCCTGGTGGTGACACGCGGCCCCGACGGCATGAGCCTCTTCGAGCGCTCGGGGCGGCACACGCACCTGCCCACCGTGGCGCGCGAAGTGTTCGACGTCACCGGCGCGGGCGACACGGTGGTGGCGGTGATGGCGCTGGCGCTCGCCGCCGGTGCCGACTTCGTCACGGCGGCCAGCCTCGCCAATCACGCCGCGGGCCGCGTGATCCGCCACGCCGGCACCGCGGTGGTGTCGGCCGAGGAGCTCAAGGCCACCTTCGCGCCCGCGGAGAGCGACTGAGCGTGGGGCGCGTGCTCGATGTGGACGAAGCGGCGCGCTGGAGCCTCGACCTTCGCCAGCGCGGCAAGGTCGTCGTGTTCACGAACGGCGTCTTCGACATTCTGCACGCCGGCCATGTCGATCTCCTGGAGCGCGCCCGGGCCCTGGGCGACGCGCTCTTCGTCGGCATGAACACGGATGCTTCGACCCGACGTCTCAAAGGCGAGCGGCGTCCGTATCTTCCCCAAGCCGATCGCGCCCGCGTGCTGGCCGCGCTCGAGGTGGTGGACGCCGTGGTTCCGTTCGACGAAGACACGCCCGAGGCCCTGGTGCTCCGCCTCGAGCCCGACGTGCTCGTGAAAGGCGCCGACTACGCCGAGCAGGCGATCGTGGGTCGCGAGACCGTGCTGTCACGCGGCGGACGTGTGGTGCGAGTGCCGCTCACCGAGGGGCGCTCGACCAGCGCCATCGTCGAGGAGATCGTGCGCCGCCATGGCTGAGCTGACGATGGTCCAGGCGGTGCGCGACGCGCTCGCCGTCGCCCTGCGCGAGAATCCGCGCGTGCTCGTGATGGGCGAGGACGTGGGCAAGGCGGGAGGCGTCTTCCGCGCCACCGAAGGATTGCAGGCGGAGTTCGGCGAAGATCGCGTGCTCGA
>DATFWU010000076.1:0-10837 GCA_035259005.1 Candidatus Eiseniibacteriota bacterium | reverse complement strand
CGACGGACGCGTGGTGCGCGAGATCGAGCCCGGGGCCGAATCGAGAGCCGCCGAGTCCGTCACGTAGCGCGAGAGGTCGCAAGCCATGATGCAATCCATCTCCAACTTCCTGAGCGCCTTCTGGCACCAGACGCAGTCGGTTGCCGGCGACATCGGCGACTATCTGGTCGACGTCTTCGACAAGAACTCGGGCCCCTGGCCCAAGATCACGGTCGGGGGCGCCTTCGTCCTGATCGTGCTCTTCGTGGTCATGAAGACGAGCAAGCCCAAATAGCCTAACCCGCTTTCCGTTCCTCCCACTGCACCCAGCCGATGCCCGCGAGAAGCAATCCCGCGCCCAGCCATTGCGCCGGTGCCAGGCCCTCGCCCAGGAAGAGCCAGGCCGCGAGGGCCGCGACCACCGGCTCGAGCATGGCCGTGAGCGCCACGCGCCAGGTGTCGAGGCGCTCGAGCCCGCGATAGAAGAAGCCGAACGGCACGAGCACGCTGAACACGGCGACCGCGAGGAGCAAGAGCCACGTCGTGCCCGAATAATGCGCGGCCACGAGCCGCCACGGCGGCACGACCAGCGCCCACGCGAGTGCCGCACCGGCAAAGCCGTAGAACTGGACCGCGGCGAGCGGCACGCGTCGCACCGCGCTCTTGGCGCTCAGCATGTAGAAAGCGAAGCACACGGCGGAGAGCAATCCGAGGGCCACGCCCTGGGGCTCTGCGTGGATGACACCGCGCGGATCGGCGAGCACGAGCAACGCCGTGCCCAAGGTGGTGAGGGCCAGCCCCACGATCTTCTCGCGCGTCAGAGGTGCCCGCCCCGTCGCCCGCTCGTAGAGCACGACCAAAGCCGGCGCCAGATACTGAAGCAGGATGGCGAGGCCGACCCCGACCAGCGAGACCGTGGTGTAGTAGGAAGCCTGCACGGTGGCCACGCCCAGCACGACCAGAAAGAGCCAGCGCCACGCGCCTCGCGGCACCGCGAGATCGCCGCGACGAAAGAGCAGCATCCAGACGCCGAGAGCCAGGCTCGCGACCGCGAGCCGCACTTCCACGACCACGAGCGCCGGCACGCCCTGCTTGAAGAGGAAGCGCGCCAGGCACGCCGACGTTCCCCAGAACAACGTGGCACCGGCGACGTAAGCGTAGCCCGCGGCCTCGCGCCGCCCGGCCTCAGTCGGCGTAGAGGCTTTCGACGAGATCGGCGTAGCGCTCGAGCACCTTGCCGCGCCGGATCTTGAGCGAGGGCGTGATCTCTCCCTGGGCGAGCGACAGCTCGCCCGGCACGAGCGCGAAGCGCTTGACGCGCTCGAACGACGCCAACGCCGCGGAGCCCGCGTCGATCTCGCGCCGGAGGAATTCGAGCACGTGCGGATCTTTGGCCAGCGTGGCGAGATCGCTGGCGGGAAGCCCCTGGCGGCGGGCGAAGATCTCGAGCGCCGGCACATTGGGCCACAAGAGGGCGACGCAGTAGGGCCGCCGGTCGCCCACCAGCAGGGCCTCGGACACGAGAGGGATGCGGCGCAGCATGTCCTCGATCGGCTGGGGCGCGATCTTCTTGCCGCCCGCGTTCACGATCAGATCCTTCTTGCGACCCGTGATCGAGAGGAATCCGTCCACCAGCTGGCCCAGGTCGCCGGTGTGGAACCAGCCGTCGCCATCGATCGCTTCCGCGGTCTCGCGCGGCTTTCGGTAGTAGCCCTTCATCACGCTCGGGCCGCGCACCAAGATCTCGCCGTCCTCGGCGATCTTCACCTCGACCGAGGGCAAGGGCGGCCCCACGGTGCCGATCCGCCACTGGCCCTCGCGATTCACCGCGATGACCGGTGAGGTCTCGGTGAGCCCGTAGCCTTCGAAGAGAGGAATCCCGGCCGCGTGCAGGACGTGCGCCACGCGGGAATCGAGCGGTGCTCCTCCCGAGATCAGGCAGCGGATGTTCCCGCCCATGCGCGCGCGCAGGCGCGAGTACATCACGCGGTCGGCGAGCCGGCGCGCCAGCGCGAGCGGGGGAGACACGCGACCCTTCATCGCGGCGCGCGACCAAGCGACGCCTACGGCCACCGACCAGCGAAACACCAGGATGGCGTAGCCGCCCACGTCCTCGGCCACCGATTGGGCGCGCTCGAGGATCTTCTCGAACAGGCGCGGCACCGACATGACGATCGTGGGATGCACTTCGAGGATGTTGGCGGGCAAGGTCTCGATCGAATCGGCGTAGGCGACGCGCGCGCCCGCGAGCACGGGCGAGAACTGGCCCGCCATGCGCTCGAACACGTGGGAGAGCGGCAGGTGCGAGAGCGTCGTGTCGGCGGGCGAGATTTGAAAGACGTGCAGGGCGTCGAGCACGTTGGCCACGAAGTTGGCGTGCGTGAGCATGACGCCCTTGGGCGTTCCGGTGGTGCCCGAGGTGTAGATGATGCTCGCCAGGTGGTCGGGCGTCACCGAGTCGGCGCGCTCCTCGACCAGGCGCGGCTCGCGCTCCAGGCGCTTGACGCCCATGGCCTCGAATTCGGGCAGCGGGAGAACGCGGCCAGGGAGCGGGCGGGTCGTGACCTGGCCCTCGAAGAGCACGACGAGACGCAACGAGGGAAGCCTTGGCCAAGAGGCCAGCACCTTCTCGAAGTGCGCCGTCGTGGAGCAGAAGAGGGCGGCGACCTCGCTGTCGGCGAGGAGCGGCTCGATCTGCACCGCGGGCAAGGTCGGATAGATGGGCACGGTCACCGCGCCCGCGGTGAGCACGGCGAAATCGGCCACCGCCCACTCGAGCCGCGTCTCGGAGAGGATGGCGACGCGATCGCCGGGACGGATGCCCAGGTCGATGAGCGCGGCGCATACGCGCCGGATGCGCTCGGCCACCTCCCGCGAAGCGACCGGCCGGAAGACGCCGTCCACCTTGCGCAGGAAGGCATCGTCGCGCGCGCGCTCCACGAGCCCGATGCGATGGAGGTCGACCAGCGTTTTCGGGGTCACGCCCGACAGCAAAGCCGGACCCAGGGCTTTGGTCAAGCCTCGGGATGCCGCACCTTCGGGCCGACAACAAGGGAACGCGGCCTTGACCGCCCACCGCCGGCTGCGAAAGATTCCGGGACCACAGGCCCGCGTCATTCCGGGAGGGAGCTTGGGAGTCGCGATCCAGGCCATCGGCGAGAAGCGAGTCGTCATCGTGGACGGCGTGCGCACGCCCTTCGCGAAGTCGGGTGGACCCCTGGCCACGGTTTCGGCGGCCGAGCTGGGCCGTGTCGCCGTGTCCGAGCTCCTGGCGCGCACCGAGTTCGAGGCGGCCCGGGTCGACGAGGTCGTGCTCGGCAACTGCGGCACGCCCGCCGATGCCGCCAACATCGGCCGCGTGGTCTCGCTCGCCGCCGGGATCCCGCGTCCGGTGCCGGCCTTCACCGTGCACCGAAACTGCGCCTCCGGCATCGAGGCCATCGCGCAGGCCTGGTACAAGATCGCCTCCGGCGCGGCCACCGCCGTGGTGGCCGGCGGCACCGAATCGATGAGCGAATACCCGCTCCTGTGGAGCCGGGGGCTCACGCGGGTGTTCGCCAACTGGCAGCGCGCCAAGTCGTTCCCCGCCAAGGTGAGCGCGCTCCTCGGGCTGCGCCCGCACGATTTCGCGCCCCGCGTCGCCATCGCCGAGGGGCTCACCGACCCGGTCTGTGGGCTCAACATGGGCGAGACGGCGGAAAACCTGGCCAAGGAGTACCGGATCTCGCGCGAGGCGCAGGACGAGTTCGCGCTGCTCTCGCATCAGCGCGCCGTGGCGGCCACCGACGCCGGCCGCCTGGCGGAAGAGACCACTCCTTTCTACATCGCGCCCAAGTACACGCCGCTCACCGAAGACTTCGGCCCGCGCCGCAATCAAACGCTCGAAGCGCTGGCCAAGCTCAAGCCGTATTTCGACCGGCGCCACGGCACCGTGACCGTCGGCAACTCGTGCCCGGTGACCGACGGCGCGTGCGCGCTTCTGGTCATGGAAGAAACCCGCGCGCGCGCCGAAGGCTATCGTCCGCTCGGCCGCATCCGCTCGTTCTCGTTCGCCGGATGCGATCCGGCGCGCATGGGCCTGGGGCCGGCCTACGCTACGCCGCTCGCCCTCGACCGCGCCGGCCTCCGGCTTTCGGACATCGAGCTGATCGAGATCAACGAAGCCTTCGCCGCGCAGGTGATCGCCAACGAGATCGTCTTCGCCTCGGCGAAGTTCGCGGCCGAGGAATTGGGACGCTCCGAGCCCATCGGCGGCATCGACCGCTCGCGCATGAACGTGAACGGCGGCGCCATCGCGCTCGGCCATCCGGTGGGCGTGAGCGGTGCGCGCATCGTGCTCACGCTGCTCGAGGAGATGCGACGGCGCCAGGCCGGGATCGGGCTCGCCACGCTGTGCGTGGGCGGCGGGCAGGGCGCGGCGATGATCGTGGAGGCCGCGTGAGCGAGCGCGAGCCCGACCAGGCGCCGGGCGCGTTCCGCCTCGAGGACGGCCCCGCCGGCATCCGGGTGCTGGTCTTCGACCAGCCGGGCGGACGCGTCAACCTGCTCACCGAATCGGCGCTCGAGGAATTGCGCGTGAAGCTCGAGGCGCTGCGCCAGGATCCAGGCGTGGCCGGACTCCTGTTCGCGAGCGGCAAGCCGGGACAGTTCATCGCCGGCGCCGACGTGGCCGCGATCGGCGCCGTGCGCGAGGCCGGCGACGCCGAGGCCAAGGCGGCGTTCGGCCAGGCGGTCTACGGTCAGATCGCCCAATTTCCCAAGCCGACGGCGGTGGCGATCGAAGGCGCGTGCATGGGCGGCGGGCTCGAGCTGGCGCTGGCTTGCCGTTATCGCTTCGCCTCCGACTCGCGCGACACCGCCCTCGCCCTTCCCGAAGTGCGCCTCGGCATCCTGCCCGCGTTTGGCGGCACGACGCGCTTGCCGCGCTTGATCGGCCTCGTTTCCTCTCTCGATCTCTTGCTCAGCGGAAAGTCGCTCGACGGCCGGCGCGCGCGTCGCGTGGGCCTGGTCGACGACGTCCTGCCGCACGAGGACTTCCGCCTGCGCGCCGAGCGCGCGTTCGCCGAGCGCTTGCGCACGCCGCCCAAGCCCACGCGGGTCCCTTGGCAACGGTGGCTCGTCGATCGCAATCCGCTGGGGCGCGCCTTCGTGATCTCACAAGCGAGAAAGCGCGTCCGGCACGAGACGCGCGGCCACTATCCGGCGCCGCTTCGCATCCTCGACGTGCTCGAGCGCTCCGTCGGCCGCCCGGAGACCGAAGGCTTCGCGCTCGAAGCGGAGGCCGCCGGCGATCTTCTCGTGCATCCGGTCACGCGTAATCTGGTCGCGCTCTTCTTCCTGAGCGAGCGCGCCAAGAAAGATCCGCGCACGCCCCAGGCGCGCGTCGTGGCGCAAGCCGGCGTCCTGGGCGCCGGGGTCATGGGTGGCGGGATCGCGGCCTTGTTCGCGCGCTCGGGCATCCGCACGCGCATGAAGGACGTGCGTCACGAGGCGGTGACCGGCGGGCTCGCGCACGCGCGCGAGCAGTTCGAGCGCGAGCGCCGCCGCGGGCGCGCGAGTCTCGCCGACGTCGAGCGACGCATGGCGCTGCTTTCGGGGACTCTGCACTACGAAGGATTCCGCCATCTCGACATCGTCGTCGAAGCGGTGGTCGAGAACCTGGAGATCAAGCGCCAGGTGCTGCGCGAGTCGGCCGAGCGTGCGCCGCGCGCCATCCTCGCCACCAACACGTCGTCGCTCAAGCTCGAGGATCTCGCGGTCTCGCTGCCCGACGCCGGACGGCTCGTGGGCTTGCATTTCTTCAATCCCGTGCATCGCATGCCGCTGATCGAAATCGTGGTGGGCGAGAGCACGTCGGCCGAGGCGCGCGACACGGCGGTGCAGCTCACGCGACGCATCGGCAAGACACCGGTCGTGGTGCGCTCGAGCCCCGGCTTCCTCGTCAATCGTCTGCTCATGCCGTACCTCGAGGAGGCGCTGCGCCTCTTCCAGGCCGGCGTGCCCATGGAGGAGCTGGATCGCGCGCTCATCGGCTTCGGCATGCCGATGGGTCCCATGGAGCTGATCGACGAAGTCGGTCTCGACGTGGCGGCGAAGGTGGCGCACGTGCTGGGAGAAGCCTTCCCGTCCACCGAGGGCCGCCCGAACGTGCTCGATTCTCTGGTCCAGGCGGGCCGTCTCGGCAAGAAGACGGGGCGCGGCTTCTATCGGTATGCGAAAGGCGCCAAGCAACCCGATCCGGCGGTGTACTCCCTGGTCAGCTCGCCGTCGCGCGCCGCCGTGCAAGCCGGACCCGAAGCCTGGGTCGAACGCTTGATCCTCGCCATGATCAACGAGGCGGCGCGCTGCCTCGACGAGCGAGTCGTCGCTTCGGGCGAGGATGTCGACCTGGCGATGATCCTGGGCACGGGCTTCCCGCCGTTTCGTGGCGGCCTCATGCGCTACGCCGACGTGCTCGGCCTGTCGCGCGTGATCGACCGGCTCGGGGCGCTCGCCGTGAGCGAGGGGCCTCGCTTCACCCCGGCCCGGCTCCTGGTGGAAAAGCGAGATGCCAAGGCCCGGCTGCGAGAAGACCTGTCCTGGTAGGCGAAGGAATACGCGTCACGAGCCACCTGTGTGATTCTGGTGCATAACTTCCGAGCGTTTTGGTGGGAAACTCCTAAATAAAGCGGTCGCAAGAACTTTCAGACACAGCCGAGCTTCGATCTTTTCCACAATCCCGAGGGTGGACCACCCGGTAACAACCGCGTTGACAATTCCTTGTAACAGACGGTTGGGTCTTTTAGGGCTTTTCCGTCCGGTAGCCGGCCGCCACCTGCAAGTCGGCCGGATGAATCGTTTCGAGGTCCGCGGCCGAGCCGGAAGCCGGGAACGGCTCGCCCTCCTCGACCATCACGCAGCGTCCAGTGAAGTGCACGCCATCTTCGATCACGACGCGGCGGCAAGTGAGATCGCCGTCGACGCGCGCTCCCGAAAGGAGCACCACCCGCCCCTCGGCCTGCACGCTGCCGTGCATCTGGCCTTCGATGTAGGCGTCGCGCACGTGCACGTCGACGCGCACGGTGCCGTGCGGACCTACCTCGAGCCGGTCGCAGTTGAGGAGATCGCCGTCGAATTCCCCTTCGACGCGCAGCGTTCCCTCCACCATGAGGGTGCCGCGCAGGGTCGAGCCCACGCCGATGACCGTGTTGGGAGCTGACTCTTCGACGGCGGCGGCCTTCTCTCGCTCTCTGAGAAATTTCACGGTCTCCTCCCTACGGCGACAGGAACGACTACAGCACGCCGATCGTTTCGAGCAGCCGCTCGAGCTCCGGCTGGCTGAAGTATTCGATCTCGATGCGACCGCCTTGGCCCTGCGACACGATGCGCACCTGGGTGGCGAAGTGACGGCGCAAGCGATCTTCGAAATCGGCGAGCGCGCTACCGGGCGCGCTCCCGGCGGCCGGGCCGCGCCGCCGCGCCTGGATCCTGCGCTTGAGCTTGCGGGCCACGAACGCTTCCGTCTTGCGGACCGAGAAGCCCATGGTCTGCACGTACTTGGCAGCCCCTCGCACATCCTCCGCGTGGGGCAGAGGAAGGAGCGCGCGGGCGTGGCCCGCGGTCAGCGAGCCGCGCGACACGAGATCCTGCACGTCTTGCGGAAGCGAGAGCAGACGGAGCGCGTTGGCCACCGTCGTGCGATCCTTTCCCACTCGGTCGGCGACTTTCTCTTGCGTGTAGTGAAGATCTTCGATCAGCGCCTGATAGCCGAGCGCTTCGTCGATCGGATCGAGATCTTCGCGCTGCAGGTTCTCGACCAGCGCCGCCTCGAGCACTTGCTCGTCGGCGAGATCGCGCACCACGACCGGCACCACGGTGAGCCCCGCGCGCTGCGAAGCGAGAAAGCGACGCTCGCCCGCAATCAGCTCGTAGTGGTTGCCAACATGCCGAACCAGAAGAGGTTGCAACACCCCTTGCGCGCGAATCGAGGCCTCGAGCTCGGCCAGGGAGCGCTCGTCGATGTGATGGCGCGGCTGCCGCGGATTGGGCCGGATCGCGGTCACCGGAAGCTCGGTGACGGGAATACCGACCGGTGCCGCCGGCGGCTCAGGCTCTGGCGCGACCGCGACGGCGGAAGAGACGGCGACCGGCTGAGGCGCCGGACGCGTCGCCGGAATGAGTGCCTCGAGACCACGACCCAATACCCTCTTGTTCATGCGACCACACTCCCCTGCTCGACCTGTGCCGGCGGAGCTTCCGCCCCGGCCGCCAGCAATTCTCGGGTGAATGCGCGATAGCTATGCGCCCCACTCGAGGACGAGTCGTAATAGATGATGGGCTTGCCGAAGCTCGGGGCCTCCCCGAGCCGGACGTTTCGCCGAACCACGGTCTGGTAGACGCGCCCCGCGAAAAAGGCGCGCGCCTCCTCCGCCACCTGTTGCGACAAGTTCAAGCGCGGGTCGTACATGGTCAGGAGGACGCCCTCGATGGCAAGCACCGGATTCAGGTTTTCCTGGACTAATCTCACGGTGTTCAAGAGGGCGGTAAGCCCTTCCAGCGCATAATACTCGCACTGAAGCGGCACGAGAACCGAGTCCGCCGAAGTCAAGGTGTTCACGGTGAGCAGGCCCAGGGAAGGCGGACAGTCGACGATCACGTAGTCGTACTTGTCGCGCACCGCCGAGAGCGCGTTCCGGAGCTTGAACTCGCGCGCGATGACCCCAACCAGCTCCACCTCTGCGCCGGAAAGCCGGGGCGCCGCGGGCACGATGTCGACGCCCTGAAAGATGCCTTCGATCGTGCAGCTCGCGATCGGACTCTCGCCGATCAGGGCCTCGTAGATGGTGGGCTGGGTCTCGCCGACGATGATGCCGAGGCCGCTTCCGGCGCTTCCCTGAGGATCCATATCCACCAGGAGCACCTTACGGCCGTCCTCGCCGAGGCACGCTGATAAGTTAATGGCTGTGGTGGTTTTACCGACGCCGCCTTTCTGGCTGGCGATGGCGATGACCTTGCCCATTCTGCGGTCCTTGCGGGGGCAGATGGCGAACGGCGCCGGCTAAGAACGATCGAGCGGGCTTTTCTCTCCCGTCGATGCCCGGGAAACTACGAGCGTGCCTCTCAGGCGTCAACAGGTTTTCTTCAACAAAACGCGAGAACTTATAAGTGGCAGAAAAATAGCGTGTTGCGCCCATATGTCGAGACGTGTTTCACGTGAAACAGAGAGCGGAGTCGCCCGAAGGCCCGATTTCCAGGCCGCCATCAATGGGGTCTTCCCAGATCTGGATTCGACCCTGTTTCACGTGAAACACCACCCCGAGTGTTCACGCCGCGACGTTTCAGCCCACCCGCTCGCAGGCTCCCGTGAGGAGCGCCGGGACCGACTCTCGACCCCATGTTTCTCGTGAGACATCGGGAGCGCCCGGGCCCACGCGGTTCGGGTCCCGCCCGCCGCCCCGCCCCGAACGTTTCACGTGAAACACTAGCTCCTCCGGAACAGGACGATCCGAATCTCGGGGCTGAGCGGCACGACGTCTTCCAAGCTCCAGCCGCGAGGGTCGGTCTTCCACTCCGCGAGCTCCTGATCCAGCCGGCTGCCCTTGAACGCGAGCAGGTGACCGCCGGATGCGATGAGGCTCTCGGACCAGCGCGTGAGCTCCGACAGCGAAGCGACGGCGCGCACCGTTACCAGGTCGACGATCGGCCGCATGGTCGGGACTCCTTCGTTCGCGCTCGCCGACGCCGCCTCGAGGGAAGCGCCTTGGGCGGCGACGGGCAGGCCGGCGAGGACTTCCGCTCGCATGTTCCAGACCCAAAACCCACGCAGGTCCAGCCGCTCTCGAACGCGGCGCAGGAAGAGAGATTTCAAATGTCGAGCCTCGACGAGCGCCACCTGGAGTTCGGGCCGAGCCAGCTTGATGGGCACGATCGGGAACCCGCCACCCGATCCAAGATCCAATACCTGAGTGGGATGGATTCGATCGATCAAGGGCACGGCAGCGAGGGACTCGGCGACATGACGCGACACAAGACGAGGAACATCGGCTTGCGAGACGAGATTCCCGCGAGCGTTCCACGCCTTGAGCTCAGCCAGATACTCCATGAGCGCGAGCGTCAGCTCATCGGGGGCTTGAACTCCTGGTAGGCGCCCGACGAGCTCGCGGAGGAGCGTGCTCTCGGTGGTGCCGGCATCGGACACGTGCCCTGGGGCTCTCCCGGCCGACTGACGTGAGCCTCTCCGGCCGGAGGACTTCTTCGGAGCGTTTCGACTATTCGGGGGACGCCGGCGCTCTGACATGGAGGGATTGATAGGCTGCGCCCGGGGCTCATTCAAGCGCCGATCGAGAGAGCAAAATCGACCGCGCCAAACGCATCCTGTACATCACCTTGATTGGGTGCTTCCGAAGCTGCGATTCGAAAAGGTCTTGACTACCTAGGATTCAGAGGAAGAACCCGCGGGGGAAACGACGACTCGTTTCTCTCTACCGTCGCCTTCGGAGTGCGTGCGCACGTCGGTGCGATCGGCGAGCGCGCGATGAATGATGCGCCGCTCTTCGGAAGGCAGCGGCCGCGTGCGGAACGGTCTTCCCTCTTCGCTGGCCCGGCGCGCGAGATCGAGAGCCTCGGAGCGAAGGTCCTCGAGGCGATGCTCCCAGCGGTCGTTGATGTCGACGAGCACCGTCGGTCCGCCCTCGGCGCGTGGCACCAGGATGCGCTGAAGAAGGTGCTGCAGGGCGGCGCGCGTCTCGCCCCGGCGGCCATGGAGCAAGAAGGCGTCTTCCTCGTCGTCCAAGCGAATGCGGATCCACAGCTCGTCGTCCGCGAGGCGGGATTCGACCGAGGCGGTAAATCCCATTCTTTGAAGTAGCTGCCGCACCTG